>NZ_CAJMZF010000018.1:0-156362 GCF_905220245.1 Paraburkholderia sp. J63
ACCGAGAGGTTCGGCGCGCGCTCGAGCTCGGTCTCGCGGGCCACGTCGTAGACGCGGGCGGTAAGGACTTTCTTCAGATAATCGTCGTGGGAGGCCATGCGAGGGAGGCGCCGAGCGCGGGATTTGACGGGAAAACGTAAATGATAGCGCCAATGATCGTGCCGACAGTGTGCCCACAGCCTGCCAATTCCCGACCCTTCGGACGGCGAATTCATGGGCGCATGGCCCCGTTACACCGGGATCACGCCCGTATCACCCCCTTATCACCGGCCGGTCGCGCTCCTCATGGATACTCGCGCCCGCAGGTGTGGCGAAGTTCCCGACCACCCTCAGCGCGGGCGCGGATCATGCGTTAAAATCGCTTTTTGAAACAAGGATCGGAAGATGCACTGGCAGACTCGGATAGCCCATTTGATGCCCGCACGGCGCGAGACCCGCCCCGCGGCGCAGCGGCAAGTCCGGCACGCACGATCGTGCCGCTAAGTCCGAGCGCCGGGGAACCATCGGCGTGAGTGCAGCCGCCATGCTTCCCCACCCCTAAAGTCCGCTATCAGCCCACAGCGCGCGTATCGCGAGCCGCCGGCGGACACGATTTCAGAATAGCGCTCCACGCGCCCCGTCAGCGTCCGCCATGCAAGGCATCGAGCCCCATGCGCGGGGCTGTCACCAAGAGTCGTCCAACCATGAACGCACCTCAAGTTTTCGATCCTCACGGCGCTGCCGCCGCCGTGGCCACCGATGTCGAACCGCGCCTGCGCGAGATTCCCTATAACTACACGTCCTTTTCGGATCGCGAAATCGTCATCCGTTTGCTGGGCGAAGATGCATGGAACGCGCTCGCCGAACTGCGCGCCGAGCGCCGCACGGGCCGTTCGGCACGGATGCTCTACGAAGTGCTCGGCGACATCTGGGTCGTGCGCCGCAATCCGTATTTGCAGGACGACCTGCTCGACAACCCGAAGCGCCGCGCGCTGCTGATCGAGGCGCTGAACCACCGCCTTGCCGAAATCGAGAAGCGCCGCCGCGCCGATCTTCAGGAGCATGGCGACAAGGAAGGCGTGGACCGCGCCGCGCGCGTGGAGACGCTGGTTGCCGCCACGCGCCGCGCCATCGACGACTTCGCCGCCGAATTCGAGAAGATGGCCGACCTGCGCCGCCGCGCCAACAAGGTGCTCGGCCGCCGCACGCAGAAGGACAACATCCGCTTCGACGGCATGGCGCGCGTCGCGCACGTCACGGACGCAACCGACTGGCGCGTCGAATATCCGTTCGTGGTCCTCACGCCCGACACCGAAGCCGAAATCGCGGGCCTCATCAAGGCCTGCTTCGAGCTCGGCCTCACGGTGATTCCGCGTGGCGGCGGCACGGGCTACACGGGCGGCGCGGTGCCACTCACGCCGTTCTCGGCCGTCATCAACACCGAAAAGCTTGAGCAGCTCGGCCCCGTCGAGATGACGGATCTGCCCGGCGTGGACCGCAAGGTCGCGACCATTTTCTCGGGCGCGGGCGTCGTCACGCGCCGCGTGACCGAGGCGGCCGACGCGGCGGGCTTCGTGTTCGCGGTCGATCCGACCTCGCTCGACGCGTCCTGCATCGGCGGTAACGTCGCGATGAACGCGGGCGGCAAGAAGGCCGTGCTCTGGGGCACGGCGCTCGACAACCTCGCCTGGTGGCGCATGGTCGATCCGCAGGGCAACTGGCTCGAAGTCACGCGTCTGGACCACAACCTCGGCAAGATCCACGACATCGCCGTCGCGCGCTTCGAGCTCAAGTGGTTCGACGGCGAGTATGCGCCCGGCGAAAAGCTGCTGCGCACCGAATGGCTCGACATCGAAGGCAAGCGCTTCCGCAAGGAAGGCCTCGGCAAGGACGTCACCGATAAATTCCTCGCCGGCCTGCCGGGCGTGCAGAAAGAAGGCTGCGACGGGCTCATCACGTCGGCGCGCTGGGTGCTGCACAAGATGCCCGCGCATACGCGCACGGTCTGCCTCGAATTCTTCGGCCAGGCGCGCGAGGCGATTCCGAGCATCGTCGAGATCAAGGATTATCTGTTCGAGACCTCGAAGAAAGGCGGCGCGATTCTCGCGGGTCTCGAGCATCTGGACGAACGCTATCTGCGCGCCGTGGGCTACGCGACCAAGAGCAAGCGCAACGCGTTTCCGAAGATGGTGCTGATCGGCGATATCGTCGGCGACGATGCCGACGCCGTGGCGTCGGCGACTTCGGAAGTCATCCGCATGGCCAACGGCAAGAGCGGTGAAGGCTTCGTGGCGGTGAGCGCCGAGGCGCGCAAGCGCTTCTGGCTCGACCGCAGCCGCACGGCCGCGATCGCGAAGCACACCAACGCGTTCAAGATCAACGAAGACGTCGTGATCCCGCTCAATCGCATGGGCGAGTACACGGACGGCATCGAGCGCATCAACATCGAGCTGTCGATCAAGAACAAGCTGCAATTGATCGATGCGCTCGAAGCGTTCTTCAAGGAAGGCAAGCTGCCGCTCGGCAAGACCGACGACGCGAACGAAATCCCGTCGGCGGAGCTGCTCGAAGACCGCGTGCAGCAGGCGCTCGACCTGCTCAAGCGCGTGCGCGAGCGCTGGACCTTCGTGGGCGAGAAGCTCGATCTGCCGCTGCGCGAGGCACAGCACTATCTCGTGCAACTGGGCTACGAGGCGCTCGCGGAGAAGTTCGCCGATCGCGTCGACGTGCAGCCCGAAGCCAACGTCTTCCACGTCACGCAGGACCGCACGGTGCGCATCTCGTGGAAGCAGGAGATTCGCGCGGAGCTGCGCCAGATCTTCAACGGCGGCGCATTCAAGCCGATTCTCGACGAAGCCCAGGCGATCCACAAGAAGGTGCTGCGCGGCCGCGTGTTCGTGGCGCTGCACATGCACGCCGGCGACGGCAACGTGCACACGAACATCCCGGTCAACTCGGACAACTACGAGATGCTGCAGGACGCGCACCACGCGGTCGCGCGCATCATGAAGCTCGCGCGCTCGCTCGACGGCGTGATCTCGGGCGAGCACGGCATCGGCATCACGAAGCTCGAATTCCTCACGGAAGACGAAATCGCCGAGTTCCGCGCCTACAAGCAGCGCGTCGATCCGGAAGGGCGCTTCAACAAGGGCAAGCTACTCGAAGGCGCCGACCTGCGCAACGCCTATACGCCGTCGTTCGGCCTGATGGGCTACGAATCGCTGATCATGCAGCAGTCCGACATTGGCGCGATTGCCGAGTCGGTCAAGGACTGCCTGCGCTGCGGCAAGTGCAAGCCCGTGTGCGCCACGCACGTGCCGCGCGCGAACCTGCTCTACAGCCCGCGCAACAAGATTCTCGCGACCTCGCTGCTCGTGGAGGCGTTCCTCTATGAAGAGCAGACGCGCCGCGGCGTGTCGATCAAGCACTGGGACGAGTTCAACGACGTGGCCGACCACTGCACGGTCTGCCACAAGTGCGTGACGCCGTGCCCGGTCAAGATCGACTTCGGCGACGTCACGATGAACATGCGCAACCTGCTGCGCAAGATGGGCAAGAAGAAGTTCAACGCGGGCAACGCGGCGGGCATGTTCTTCCTCAACGCGACGAACCCGCAGACCATCAACCTCGCGCGCAACGCGATGATGGGCGTGGGCTACAAGGCGCAGCGCCTCGGCAACGATGTGCTAAAGAAGTTCGTGAAGAAGCAGACCGCGCATCCGCCCGCGTCGACGGGCAAGCCGGCCGTGGTCGAGCAGGTGATCCACTTCGTGAACAAGAAGATGCCGGGCAATTTGCCGAAGAAGACGGCGCGCGCGCTGCTCGACATCGAAGACAACAAGATCGTGCCGATCATTCGCAATCCGAAGGCCACGAGCGTGGATTCGGAAGCGGTGTTCTACTTCCCGGGCTGCGGCTCGGAACGCCTGTTCTCGCAAGTGGGCCTCGCCACCCAGGCGATGCTCTGGGAGGCGGGCGTGCAGACCGTGCTGCCGCCGGGCTACTTGTGCTGCGGCTATCCGCAGCGCGGCTCGGGCCAGTTCGACAAGGCCGAGAAGATCGTCACCGACAACCGCGTGCTGTTCCACCGCGTCGCCAACACGCTCAACTACCTCGATATCAAGACGGTGGTCGTGTCGTGCGGCACCTGCTACGACCAGCTTGCCGGTTATGAATTCGACAAGATCTTCCCCGGTTGCCGCATCATCGACATTCACGAGTTCCTGCTCGAGAAGGGCATCAAGCTCGATGGCGTGACGGGCACGCGCTACATGTACCACGACCCGTGCCACACGCCGATCAAGACGATGGACCCGGTCAAGCTCGTCAACGAGCTGATGGGTTCCGAACACGATGGCTACAAGATCGAGAAGAACGATCGTTGCTGCGGCGAATCGGGCACGCTCGCCGTGACGCGTCCCGACATTTCGACGCAGGTGCGTTTCCGCAAGGAAGAGGAAATCCGCAAGGGCGCGGCGAAGCTGCGCAACATTCCGATTGTCGCGACGGGCATAAGCGGTGCGAACGGGGTGCAGCCGGCCACGCAGCAGGAAGCGGGCGGGCAGGGCAGCACCCAGGACGTGAAGATTCTGACGAGCTGCCCGTCGTGCCTCCAGGGGCTGTCGCGGTACAACGAGGACGCCAACATCGAAGCCGACTACATCGTGGTGGAAATCGCCCGACATGTGCTTGGCGAAAACTGGATGGCGGACTACGTTCAGAAGGCGAACAATGGCGGAATCGAGCGCGTGCTGGTCTAATGGCAGCGCAAAATTTTCCGTAACACGGGTTCGAGGACGACGATGGGATGCGTATTCTGCAATGAGGAAGGCGGTGACGTGCTGTGGGAGGACGAGCGCATGCGCGTCGTGCTCGCGACCGCCGAAACCGAGTATCCGGGCTTTTGCCGGGTCATCTGGAATGCGCATGTCGCCGAATTCTCGGATCTGGGAGCGGCGGACCGGGAACACCTGATGCGGGCCGTCTACGCGGTCGAGCGCGCGCTGCGCCGCGTGATGCAGCCATCGAAGGTGAATCTCGCAAGCCTTGGCAACCAGGTGCCGCACGTGCACTGGCACGTGATTCCGCGCTTCACGAACGACGCGCATTTTCCGATGTCGGTATGGTCGCCGCGCCAGCGCACGGTCTCGGAGGCGATGCTCGGGCAGCGCCGCGCGCAGGCCACGCTGCTGCGCGACGCGGTGCGTCAGGAAATCGAGCAGGCGCTGGCCTGAGCCAGCCGTCATGCGTGAACGTCATGCGCGCTCGCGCGGGCGCCGCTGAGGAAGGGACAGAAACAATCATGAGTGGACTGAAATCCGATACGCCGGTGCCGACCGGCGTTGTGGTGCACGCGGTATCGCGCGTGCTCGAACTCCAGTACGGCAACGGCGAGAGCTACCGCGTTCCGTTCGAGTTGATGCGCGTCTATACGCCTTCGGCGGAAGCGCGCGGCCACGGGCCCGGCCAGGAGACGCTGCAAACCGGCAAGCGCGAAGTGACGATCACGGCGCTCGAAGGCGTCGGCAACTATGCGCTGCAACCGACTTTTTCCGACGGCCATAGTAGCGGCATCTACTCCTGGGATCAGCTCTACGAGCTGGCGACGCGCCAGGACGAGCTCTGGGCGGAGTACTTCGCCAAACTGAAGGCCGCGGGCGTCGAACGCGATGCGCCGATGGCCCCGCAATCCCATGGCGGTGCCGCACACGGCCACTGCCACTGACGCTTCCTGTTACGATCCTGCCCGCCGCGGCGCCTACGCGCCGCACTTGATCACATAAGACCGGACACGATCCGGTCAGACCCGCGAAAGGACGAGCGCGATGAGCAAAACCCACTTCGGCTACGAATCAGTCGACGAACAGGACAAGGCGAAGAAGGTGGCCGGCGTGTTCCATTCGGTCGCCTCGAACTACGACCTGATGAACGACTTGATGTCGGGCGGGCTGCATCGCGCCTGGAAGGCGTTCACGATCGGAGAGGCGAACGTGCGGCCGGGCGCCCGCGTGCTCGACATCGCGGGCGGCACGGGCGACCTCTCGATGGCGTTCGCGAAGAAGGCCGGCCCGACCGGCGAGGTCTGGCACACCGACATCAACGAGTCGATGCTGCGCGTGGGCCGCGACCGGCTCATCGACCGCGGCGTGATCACGCCCGCGCTGCTCTGCGACGCTGAGAAAATTCCCTTTCCGGACAACTACTTCGACGTGGTGACGGTGGCTTTCGGCCTGCGCAACATGACGCACAAGGACGCCGCGCTCGCCGAGATGCGCCGCGTGCTCAAGCCGGGCGGCCGTTTGCTCGTGCTCGAATTCTCCAAGGTCTGGGAGCCGCTCAAGAAGGCTTACGACGTCTATTCGTTCAAGGTGCTGCCGTGGCTGGGCGCACGCTTTGCACAGGATGCCGACAGCTATCGCTATCTCGCCGAGTCGATCCGCATGCATCCCGACCAGGAAACATTGAAGACGATGATGGAACAAGTCGGCCTCGACGCCGTCAAATATTACAATTTGTCAGCTGGCGTGGTAGCCTTACACGTCGGCACAAAGTATTAGTGTTCCCAACTCTCTGTCTTTAAAGGAAATTCCGTCATGTCTGAGTCCCGCAATGTTGCTTCCAAAAAGCTTTCAGTGTCGTGGGCCAGGCAGATTGGAGCTCTGGCCCTCGTGGGTGTGATGGTGGCCGGCAGCCTGGCGTCGTTCGATGCCGAGGCGCGCCGCATGGGTGGCGGCCGCAGCTTCGGCAAGCAGTCGTCGGTGGCCTCGCAGCGCAGCACCACGCCGCCGCCGGCCCAGCCCAGCCCCACGAATCCCGCGCAGCAAGCCGGCGCCCAGCGCGCGCCCGGCACGCCGGCGCCCACGCCCGCGGCTCCGGCGCGCAACCGCTGGCTCGGACCTATCGCGGGCCTCGCGGCCGGCCTCGGCATTGCGGCGCTGCTCTCGCACTTCGGCCTTGGCGGCGCGTTTGCCAGCATGATGGCGAACATGATCGTGATCGCGCTGCTCGCGTTCATCGCGATCTGGGTGATCCGCAAGTTCACGAGCCGCCGTCGCGGGCCGCAGCCCGCCTATCAGACGGGCGGCGCGGGCCTGCCGCCCTCGGGCGGCCTGAACCAGATGGGCGGCTACCAGCCGCAGGAGCCGCGCTACACGGCGCCGCCCACGGGCCAGTACCTCGCGCCCGAAGCCAATCCCTTGAGCACGCCGCAAATCGATACGGCGCTGACCGTTCCGGCAGGGTTCGACACCGAAGCGTTCCTGCGCAACGCGAAGGTTTATTTCGTGCGCCTGCAGGCTGCGTGGGACGTGGGTAACGTCGAGGACATCCGCGAATTCACGACGCCCGAGATGTTCGCCGAGATCCGCGTGGACCTCGCGGGTCGCGGCACGCAGCCCAATCAGACCGACGTCGTCCAGCTCAATGCCGATCTGCTCGCGGTGGAAGAACGCGGCAGCGAATATCTCGCGAGCGTGCGCTTCTCCGGCCTGATTCGCGAAGAAGCGGGCGCGGCCGCCGCGCCGTTCATCGAGATCTGGAATCTCTCGAAGTCGCGCACCTCGGGCGAGGGCTGGCTGCTCGCCGGCATCCAGCAGGTCGAATCGCATTGATTCGGCGCTGATGCGGCGTTGATCCCGCGCGGCTGGGTCGAACGCACGTCTACGTTGGCCATCCGGCCAGGCCGCGGCGCGGCGCGATCGGGCGGCGCGAACGCTACAATAGGAACCCGCGCGAGCTTGACGCCCGCGCGGGTTTCTTTATTCCACGCCGATGACTCTCGCCGCCAAGCCCTTCGCCGCCGCCGTCAATCACCTGCTCGCCCGCGAATCGTGGGCCCGCGACCGCCTCGCTCCCTATGCCGGCAAGACCGCGCGTCTGTCGTGTCCGCCTGTCGTGCTCACGCTGCTCGTGGAGCCTGACGGCTATCTTGCCGCAGTCGACGAGCACGACGCGCAACACGCGGACGTTGCGCTCTCGCTGCCGGCCGGCGCGCTCTCTTCGTATGTCCAGGGCGGCCAGTCCGCCGTCATGAAGCACGTGAAGATCGAGGGCGACGCGGAATTCGCGCAGATCATCGGCAAGCTGGCCGAGCACCTGCGCTGGGAGCCCGAAGAGGACCTCGCGAAGCTGATCGGCGACGCGCCGGCTTCGCGCGTCGCGACGCTCGCGCGCACCGTGCATGAGCAGGCGTTGCGCACGGGGCGCAACGTGCTCGGCTCCGTGACCGAATACCTGCTCGACGAAAATCCGCAGCTCGTGCGGCGCGCCGAGCTCGACGGCTTCAACGTGGAGCTGTCACGCGCGCGCGACGCACTGGCGCGCGTGGAGAAGCGCATCGAGCGCCTTGAACAAAAATCACAAGCGCGTGGCGGCCCGCATGGCGCCCAGGCGAGCCCCGCGGCGTCGCCGCCGGGCGCCGCACCGCGCGGCCCGAGCCAGACAACAGGCCTCTAAGACATGCGTTTTCTGCGTTTCCTGAAGATCTTCTTTACGGTCATCCGCTTCGGCCTCGACGAAATGATGTTGAGCCGGATCAATGACCGGCGCGTCAGGCTATTGCTGCGTATCACCACCATCGGCCGCAAATTCGATCAGCCGCCCGGCGTGCGCCTGCGCCTCGCGCTCGAAAGCCTTGGGCCGATCTTCGTGAAGTTCGGCCAGGTGCTCTCCACGCGCCGCGATCTGCTGCCGCTCGATATCGCCAACGAGCTCGCGAAGCTGCAGGACCAGGTGCCGCCGTTCGAATCCCAGGTGGCGATCGACATCATCGAAAAATCGCTGGGTGCGCCCGTCGACACGCTGTTCGACGAATTCGAGCGCGTGCCCGTGGCGAGCGCCTCGATCGCGCAGGTGCACTTCGCGAAGGTGAAGTCCGGCCAGCACGCGGGCAAGGCGGTGGCCGTGAAGGTGCTGCGCCCGAACATGCGGCCCGTGATCGATTCGGACTTGCTGCTGCTGCGCGACCTCGCTGTCTGGGCCGAGCGGCTTTGGGCCGACGGCAAGCGCCTCAAGCCGCGCGAGGTGGTGGCCGAATTCGACAAATACCTGCACGACGAGCTCGACCTCATGCGCGAGGCCGCCAACGGCAGCCAGTTGCGCCGCAACTTCGTGGGCCTCGATCTGCTGCTCGTGCCGGAGATGTACTGGGAGTACAGCACGCCCAACGTGCTTGTCATGGAGCGCATGGTGGGCGTGCCGATCAGCCAGGTGGACAAGCTGCGCGCGGCGGGCGTCGACATTCCGAAGCTCGCGCGCGAGGGCGTCGAGATCTTCTTCACGCAGGTGTTCCGCGACGGTTTCTTTCACGCCGACATGCACCCCGGCAACATCCAGGTGAGCCTCGATCCGGCGCACTTCGGGCGCTATATCGCGCTCGACTTCGGCATCGTCGGGGCGCTCTCGGACTTCGACAAGAACTATCTCGCGCAGAACTTCCTCGCGTTCTTCAAGCGCGACTATCACCGCGTCGCGACGCTGCACATTGAATCGGGCTGGGTGCCCCCGACGACGCGCGTCGAGGAACTGGAGAGCGCCATCCGCGCCGTCTGCGAACCGTATTTCGACCGCGCGCTCAAGGATATTTCGCTGGGCCAGGTGCTGCTGCGCCTCTTCCAGACTTCGCGCCGCTTCAACGTCGAGATCCAGCCGCAGCTCGTGCTGCTGCAGAAGACCATGCTCAACGTCGAGGGCCTCGGGCGCTCGCTTGATCCGGAGCTGGATCTCTGGAAGACCGCCAAGCCCTATCTGGAACGCTGGATGACCGAGCAAATCGGCCTGCGCGGCTGGTACGAGCGCCTCAAGATCGAGGTGCCGCAGTGGAGCAAGACGCTGCCGCAGTTGCCGCGGCTCGTGCATCAGGCGCTGCTGCACCGCCAGGACGCCGGGCATCTCGGCAACGACGACACCATTCGCCAGATTCTTGCCGAGCAGCGCCGTACCAACCGCCTGCTGCAAGGTCTCGTGGTGTTCGGCGTGGCAGTGGGATTGGGCATGGTCGCGGCGCGCGTATGGCTGGCGATGGCCTATGGCGGCTGACGCAGGCCAGGCGCAGGCAGATAGACAGGCAGGTGGATCGACAGGAGCGAGGCGATGAGCGAACCGACCCTTCCCCAGCAGCCGGGCGAGGCGCCCGAGTTCGAAACGCGCGACCCCGGCGCGCGCGAGTTCTGGAACGAGCGCTTCGAGCGCGGCTTCACACCGTGGGATCAGGCCGGCGTGCAGCCGGCCTTCGAGACCTTCGCGGCCGCGCATCCCGGCGCCGCCGTGCTGATTCCGGGCTGCGGCAATGCCTGGGAAGCGCGCTGGCTGGCCGAACGTGGCCGCACGGTGCGCGCGATCGATTTCGCACCATCGGCGGTGGACAATGCGCGCGCGGTGCTCGGCGAGTTCGCGGGTGTGGTCGAGGAAGCGGACTTCTACACGTACGAGCCGCCGTTCGCGACCCAGTGGATCTTCGAGCGCGCATTCCTGTGCGCGCTGCCCAAGGCGCAGCGGCCGGACTACGCGCGGCGCATGGCCGGGCTGCTCGAGCCGGCGGCGCTGCTGGCGGGCTTCTTTTTCCTCGGCGACACGCCCAAGGGGCCACCCTTCGGCATCGAGCGCGCCGAGCTCGACACGCTCCTCGCGCCGTACTTCACGCTGCTCGACGACCAGCCCGTGGAGGGCTCGTTGCCCGTGTTCGTCGGCCGCGAGCGCTGGCTCACGTGGCAACGCAACGACACCGCGGTCGCGCCGCACAGCGCCGGATAACGCCGCGCAACCCGCTCTCGCACGCCGAAAACGTCGAAACACGGCTACGCCCTTGATCGGGCGCAAACCGCCCCCAACTAGAGCCAGGTCGCATTCCGCCACGCAGGCCCGGCAAATACCGGGCCAGGGGCGCGTTTCCGGCTATAATTCAAGGCTTTGCAAGCTTTTATCAGAATTTCACTCGTTTCATCAGGATAGAGATCATGCCGATCTACGCTTATCGCTGCGAGTCGTGCGGCTTCGACAAGGACGTGCTCCAAAAGATCAGCGATGCGCCCCTGACGCAGTGCCCAAGCTGCGGCGCGGACACATTTCGCAAGCAGGTCACCGCGGCCGGCTTTCAGCTGAAGGGCTCGGGCTGGTACGTCACCGATTTCCGCGGCGGCAACGGCGGCAAGTCCGGCGGCACGAATGCTGCTGCAACGGGCGCGAAGTCCGAGGAGAGCGCGTCGTCGTCCGAAGGCAGCAAGCCGGCGGGCGAGGGCGCGAGCGCCGCTTCGTCGTCGGCCACGCCCGCACCCGCGAGCCCGGCGTCCGGCACGGCCGGCTCCACCTGAAACCCTGCCGCCCGGCTCCCGGAGCCCGGCGGCGCTTGCGCCGCGCGTCGCGCGCGGCCCGGATGGCGTGTACATGACGATCAAGAAAGCGACCTTCAAATCGGTATTCCTGACCGGCCTTCTCGTGCTGGTGCCGTTGGCCATCACGCTGTGGGTGCTGAATCTCGTCATCGGCACGATGGATCAGACGCTGCTGCTGCTGCCCGAGTCATGGCGGCCTTCGGTGCGCCTGCCCGGCCTCGGCGCGGTGCTCACGCTCGCGTTCATCTTCGTGGTGGGGCTGCTCACGCACAACTTTATCGGCCAGAAGCTGGTGGTGTGGTGGAACGCGCTGGTGCGCCGCATCCCGATCGTGGGTCCGCTGTACAGCAGCATCCAGCAGGTTTCCGATACACTGCTTTCCAGCAACGGCAATGCTTTTCGCAAGGCACTCCTGATTGAGTACCCGCGCAAGGGCTCCTGGACCATCGCGTTCCTCACCGGCATTCCGGGCGGCGACGTGGTGAACCATCTGCGCGAGGAGCACGTGAGCGTCTATGTGCCCACCACGCCCAATCCCACCTCGGGTTTTTTCCTGATGGTGCCGAAGAGCGAGGTGATCGAGCTCGACATGACGGTCGATGCCGCGCTCAAGTATATTGTTTCGATGGGCGTCGTCGCGCCGGCCGCGAATGCCCGCCGCCCCATCGATCCCCCGCTTTAATACCGGACGCCGCGCCGCATGCGGCGCTCCCGTTCATTCATGCATAACGAAAGACGAACATCATGTCGATGAGATCTGAATACTGCGGTCTGGTGACCGAACAGCTGCTGGGCCAAACTGTTTCGCTGTGCGGATGGGTGCAGCGCCGCCGCGACCACGGCGGCGTCATCTTCATCGACCTGCGCGATCGCGAGGGTCTCGTTCAGGTGGTCTGCGACCCCGACCGCGCCGAGATGTTCAAGACTGCTGAGGGCGTGCGCAACGAGTTCTGCGTGCGGGTGTTGGGTGTCGTGCGCAACCGTCCCGAAGGCACGGTCAACACGAACCTCACGAGCGGCAAGATCGAAGTGCTGTGCCACGAGCTCGTGGTGCTCAACGCATCGGTCACGCCGCCGTTCCAGCTCGACGACGACAACCTCTCGGAAACCACGCGCCTCACGCATCGCGTGCTCGACCTGCGCCGTCCGCAGATGCAGCACAACCTGCGTCTGCGCTACCGCGTGACGATGGCCGTGCGCAAGTATCTCGACTCGCTCGGCTTCATCGACATCGAAACGCCGATGCTCACGAAGAGCACGCCGGAAGGCGCGCGCGATTACCTCGTGCCGTCGCGCACGAACGCGGGCCAGTTCTTCGCGCTGCCGCAGTCGCCGCAGCTCTTCAAGCAGCTCTTGATGGTGGCGAACTTCGATCGCTACTACCAGATCGTCAAGTGCTTCCGCGACGAAGATCTGCGCGCCGACCGTCAGCCCGAATTTACGCAGATCGATTGCGAAACATCGTTCCTCGGCGAGCAGGACATCCGCGACCTGTTCGAGGACATGGCGCGTCACGTGTTCAAGGAAACGATCGGTGTCGAGCTCGACGCGAAGTTCCCGGTCATGAAGTACTCGGAAGCCATGAGCCGCTTTGGTTCGGACAAGCCGGACCTGCGCGTGAAGCTCGAATTCACCGAGCTGACCGACGCGATGAAGGACGTCGACTTCAAGGTGTTCAGCGCACCGGCCAACACGAAGGACGGCCGCGTCGCGGCGCTGCGCGTCCCGAAGGGCGCCGAGCTCTCGCGCGGCGACATCGACGGCTACACGGAATTCGTGCGCATCTACGGCGCGAAGGGTCTCGCGTGGATCAAGGTCAACGAAGCCGCGAAGGGCCGTGACGGTCTGCAAAGCCCGATCGTCAAGAACCTGCACGACGCCGCCATCGCCGCGATTCTCGAGCGCACCGGCGCACAAGACGGCGACATCATCTTCTTCGCAGCGGACCGCGCGAAGGTCGTGAACGACAGCCTCGGCGCACTGCGTCTGAAAATCGGCCATTCGGAATTCGGCAAGGCCAACGGCCTCGTCGAGAAGGGCTGGAAGCCGCTGTGGGTCATCGACTTCCCGATGTTCGAGTACGACGAGGAAGAAAACCGCTACGTGGCGGCGCACCACCCGTTCACGAGCCCGAAGGACGAGCACCTGGAATACCTCGAAACGGACCCGGGCCGCTGCCTCGCGAAGGCCTACGACATGGTGCTGAACGGCTGGGAAATCGGCGGCGGCTCGGTGCGTATCTATCAGGAAGACGTGCAGAGCAAGGTGTTCCGCGCGCTCAAGATCGGTGCGGAAGAAGCGCGTGCGAAGTTCGGCTTCCTGCTCGACGCGCTCCAGTACGGCGCGCCTCCGCATGGCGGCATCGCGTTCGGTCTGGACCGCATCGTCACGATGATGGCCGGCGCCGACTCGATCCGCGACGTGATCGCGTTCCCGAAGACGCAGCGCGCCCAGTGTCTGCTCACGCAGGCGCCGAGCGAAGTGGACGAGCGCCAGCTTCGCGAACTGCATATCCGTCTGCGTCAGCCCGAGCAGAAGACGGCGCAGTAAGCGCGCCGCAGCGGGCGCATGAGCCGCCGCAGCGCGGCTCCTGCGTCTCGCAACGCAACACCCCACAGGAAAGGCGCATCGTGCGCCTTTCCTGCTTTTTGCGTTAAATTCCTTACTCAAGCGCCGCGCGTTTTCCTGCGCGCTGTGTCGCGCATTCCCACGACGCACGAAGATGCACCTCGCTCCATCGCCATGCAGAAGCCGCCGAAGATTCCACAATCCGTACTCGTCGTCATTCATACGCCGCGGCTCGAAGTCCTGATCATCGAGCGCGCCGACCGGCCGGGCTTCTGGCAGTCGGTGACGGGTTCGAAGGACCGGCTCGACGAGCCGTTCGCCGAGACGGCCGTGCGCGAGGTGGCCGAGGAAACCGGCATCGTGGTCGGCGCGCCGGGCGTGCCCGAGCAGGCGCTGCGCGACTGGCGCCACGAGATCGAGTATGAAATCTACCCGGTCTGGCGCCACCGCTATGCAGCGGGCGTCACGCGCAACGTCGAGCACTGGTTCAGCCTCGAAGTGCCCGAGGGTACGGTCGTCACGCTCGCGCCGCGCGAGCATGTCGCGTATCGATGGCTGCCTTATGAAGAGGCCGCTGAGCAGTGCTTCTCGTCGTCGAATCGCGAGGCGATCCTGCAACTGCCCGCGCGGCTCGAGCAGCTTGGGGGAGTGCGCACGTGAGCGACGCCAGCACCGAACCCGACACCGAGCGCGGCAACGGCACGGGCGATCGTCCAGGAAGCGGGCCCGGTAAAGGCACGGGAGATGGCGCTGGCGGAGGCGCGGGAAAGCGCGCTGACGACGGCGCCTCCGTGACCGACTCGCAGCGCGTCGTGCGCCTGCGCGAGGCGTTGCTGGGCCGGCGCTATCGCTCGCGCTACCGCTTCACGGGCGGCAACGAGGTATGTCTGTTCGGCTCGGGCGCGGACTTCTTCGGGGCCATGATCGAGCGCATCGACGCCGCCACGCGCGATGTCGCCATCGAAACCTATATCTTCTGCGACGACGATACGGGCCGCGCGCTCTCGGCCGCGCTCGTGCGCGCGGCGCGGCGCGGCGTGCGCGTGCGCGTCATCACCGACGGCATCGGCACGCCCCATCTCGCGCTCTTCGAGACCTGGCCCGCGGCCGGCATCGAGCATCGCGTCTACAACCCGCATATCTTCGGGCGCTTCGGCTTTTCGCGCACGCATCGCAAGCTCGCCGTGATCGACGACCAGTACGCGTCGTGCGGCGGCATCAACGTGGTCGACGACCTCAAGCAGGACGGCAAGACGCTGCCCTGGCCGCGCTGGGACTTCGCCGTCGAGCTGCACGGGCCCGTGGTGGTGGACGTGCGCGTGGCGTTCGAGCAGCAGTGGCGGCGCATCCGGCTCGGCCACCGGCCGCCGTTGCCGGCGGGCACGCTCTCGCCGGGAGTGCCCGCGAGCGCGGGCTACATGGCGCCGCATCCGACCGGGCATACGATCGCGCGCTCCACGCAGATCGTCGACGACGCGCTGCGCGCGCTCGCGCCCGCCGCGAGTTCGGGGCCCGCGGGGCGCCTCTTTGCGCGCTTGCGCGAGCGTCTGCGCGCGAGCGTGCGCGACCCGCGCGTGGCGCGTGTGCCCTGCGTGGCCTTCGTCGCGCGCGACAACGTCGTGAACCGGCGCGCAATCGAAAAAGCCTATCTCGACGCCATCGGCGAGGCGCGCAAGGAAGTGCTGCTCGCCAATCCGTACTTCATGCCCGGCCGGCGGCTGCGCCGCGCGCTGCTCGAAGCCGCGGAGCGCGGCGTGACCGTCAAGCTTTTGATCGGACGAAAAGAATTCGCGGTGCTCGACTACGGCGTGCCGTTCCTCTACAACCAATTGCTGAGCGCGGGCGTGCAGATCGCCGAGTACGAGAAGACCATGCTGCACGGCAAGGTCGCCGTGGTCGATTCGAACTGGGCGACCGTCGGCTCCTCGAACCTCGACGCGCTCTCCCTCGTGCTCAATAACGAAGCGAACGTGCTGCTCGTGATGCATCCGCAGATCCAGCAACTGCGCGATGCCATCCTCGGCGCGTTCGAGGAGTCCCCGCAGATCGACCGTGCGCGCTACGAGGCGCGGCCCTGGTACGTGCGCACGGTGAACTGGCTCGCGTGGTCGTTCTATCGCGCGACCATGAAGCTGCTCACCGTGGGCGGCTACGACTAGCCGGCGATCCGCGCGCGGGCGGGCCTCCGATCGGCGCGCCTGCCATATGAGCCATCAGGCTTGCAATCGAGAAATGTTCGCTTGTGCATGGCGCGCGATGCCCGAAAATTAGAGTACCGGCTAGAAATCGGTTTCTAATAAAGTTCTTGTTTTCCCGAACGGCTGTCTTCAATAATAGTACGGCCGTTCGATTTCATTCCGGCCCAGATGCGATCGGTGGTTGCGAGCTTTAGATGAGCGCTTCGGACACCGCATCGGGGCCTTATATCGTTACGGTAAAAAAGCTATGCGAAAAGGCGAACAGACACGAGCCGCCATTCTGGATGCAGCCCTCGACCTCGCGAGCCGCGATGGACTGGAAGGTCTGACGATTGGCCTGCTTGCCGAGCGCATGCAGATGAGCAAGAGCGGCGTCTTTGCGCACTTCGGGTCGCGCGAGGACCTGCAGGTCGAGGTGGTGCGCGAGTACCACCGTAGATTCGAGGAAGAAGTCTTCTTTCCGAGTCTGCGCGAGCCACGCGGTTTGCCACGTCTGCGTGCGATGCTCTCCCGATGGATCGAGAAGCGCATTCACGAGGTCACGACCGGCTGCATCTACATCAGCGGCGCGGTCGAGTACGACGACCGCGCGGACAGCCAGGTGCGCGAGCAACTGGCGGCGAGCGTGACGATGTGGCGTGCGGCGCTTCTGAGGGCCATTTCGCAGGCAATTGAAGAAGGGCATTTGCGCAAGGACACGGACCCCGCGCTAATGCTGTTCGAACTGTATAGCGTGACACTCGGTCTGCATCATGATGGCCGCTTCCTGCACCTGCCGGATGCGGTCGAGCATACGTGGGCCGCGTTCGAAAAGCTGATTGTTTCGTACCAGAGCGTAAGCCAGTAGCGGCCGCTCGCGCGAGTTCGCGCAGCAGCGGCACGAGGGGTACGCGAAGGGCCCGAAACTCCAGGTTCTATATCAAGGGAGAGAAGACATGGGACAGTACACCGCGCCGCTGCGCGACATGCAATTCGTCTTGCACGAGCTGCTGAACGTGGAAGGCGAAGTCAAGCAGATGCCGAAGCACGCCGAGCTCGACGCCGACACCATCAACCAGGTGCTCGAAGAAGCCGGCAAGTTCTGCTCGGAAGTGCTGTTTCCGCTGAACCAGGTGGGCGACCGCGAAGGCTGCACCTATGCCGGTGACGGCGTCGTGACCACGCCGACGGGCTTCAAGGAAGCGTACAAGCAGTATGTCGAGGCCGGCTGGCCGGCGCTCGGCTGCGATCCCCAATACGGCGGCCAGGGGCTGCCCGCGTTTGTGAACAACGCGCTCTACGAAATGCTCAACTCGGCGAACCAGGCGTGGACCATGTATCCGGGTCTCTCGCACGGCGCCTACGAGTGCCTGCACGCGCACGGCACGCCCGAGTTGCAGAACACCTACCTGCCCAAGCTCGTCGAAGGCGTCTGGACCGGCACGATGTGCCTGACCGAACCGCATTGCGGCACCGACCTCGGCATCCTGCGCACCAAGGCCGAGCCGAACGCCGACGGCTCATATGCGATCTCGGGCACGAAGATTTTCATCTCGAGCGGCGAACACGATATGGCCGAGAACATCGTCCACCTCGTGCTCGCGCGTCTGCCGGATGCGCCGCCGGGAACCAAGGGCATCTCGCTGTTCGTCGTGCCGAAGTTCATCCCCACGGCCTCGGGTGAAGTGGGCGAGCGTAATGGCATCAAGTGCGGCTCGATCGAGCACAAGATGGGCATTCACGGCAACGCGACCTGCGTGATGAATCTCGACGGCGCGAAGGGCTGGCTCGTCGGCGAGCCGAACAAGGGCTTGAACGCGATGTTCGTGATGATGAATGCCGCGCGCCTCGGCGTCGGCATGCAGGGTCTCGGCCTCACCGAAGTCGCGTACCAGAATTCGCTCGTCTATGCGAAGGAGCGTCTGCAGATGCGCTCGCTCACGGGCCCGAAGGCGCCTGAGAAGGCCGCCGATCCGATCATCGTGCATCCGGACGTGCGCCGCATGCTGCTCGCGCAGAAGGCATGGGCCGAAGGCGCGCGCGCGTTCACGTACTGGTCCGCGCTCCAGATCGACAAGGAGCTTTCGCACGGCGACGAAGGCGAGCGCAAGGAAGCCGCGGATCTGGTCGCGCTGCTCACGCCGATCATCAAGGCCTTCCTCACCGATAACGCGTTCGAGAGCACCAACCTCGGCATGCAGGTGTACGGCGGCCATGGCTTCATCTCCGAGTGGGGCATGGAGCAGTACGTGCGCGACGCGCGCATCAACCAGATCTACGAAGGCACCAACACGATCCAGTCGCTCGACCTGCTCGGCCGCAAGGTGCTCGGCGACATGGGCGCGAAGCTCAAGAAGTTCGGCAAGCTCGTGACCGATTTCGTCGAGGCCGAAGGCATCAAGCCGGAGATGCAGGAGTTCGTGAACCCGCTCGCCGATATCGGCGAGAAGATGCAGAAGCTCACGATGGAAATCGGCATGAAGGCGATGCAGAACCCCGACGAAGTGGGCGCGGCCGCGGTGCCGTATCTGCGCACGGCGGGCCACCTCGTGTTCGCGTACTTCTGGGCGCGCATGGCGCGCATCGCGCTCGACAAGGAAGCGTCGGGCGATCCGTTCTACAAGTCGAAGCTCGCGACGGCGCGCTTCTACTTCTCGAAGCTGCTGCCCGAAACGGCCACCTCGATCCGCCAGGCGCGCGCGGGTTCGAAGACGCTGATGGAAGTGGACGAAGCGCTGTTCTAAGGCGCTGCGTCGGACGACAGGCGCGGCGCGCTCGTGAACGATGCGAGCATGCCGCGCCTGAATCACCGAATGCCCGGTCGCGGCGCCCACGGCAAGAACAAGCACCACGCCGCGTCGCGCACCTCCCGATTTATTCAACATTGCGGTTCCGCTGGAGGAACAACGTGAGCAATCTCAATATTCGCAAGGTGGCCGTGCTCGGCGCCGGCGTGATGGGCGCGCAGATCGCCGCGCACCTGATCAACGCGCGCGTGCCCGTGCTGCTGTTCGATCTGCCCGCGAAAGAAGGCCCGAAGAACGCCATCGCGATCAAGGCGATCGAGAACCTCAGGAAGCGCTCGCCTGCGCCGTTCGGTGTGAAGGACGACGCGCAGTACATCACGCCCGCGAACTACGAAGACGACATCGCGAAGCTCGCGGAATGCGACGTGGTGATCGAGGCGATCGCTGAGCGCATGGACTGGAAGCACGACCTCTACAAGAAGGTCGCGCCGCACCTCGGCCCGAACGCGATCTTCGCTTCGAATACGTCGGGTCTCTCGATCACCGAACTGTCGCAAGGTTTTGACGATGCGCTGAAAGCCCGCTTCTGCGGCGTGCACTTCTTCAATCCGCCGCGCTACATGCACCTCGTCGAGCTGATCCCGACGACGCACACGCAGCCCGAAATCCTCGACCAGCTCGAAACGTTCCTCACGAGCGTGGTGGGCAAGGGCGTGGTGCGCGCGAAGGATACGCCGAACTTCATCGCGAACCGCGTCGGCATTTTCTCGATCCTCGCGGTGATCGCGGAGGCGAAGAAGTTCGGCCTGCGCTTCGACGAAGTCGATGACCTCACGGGCAGCCGTCTGGGTCGCGCGAAGTCGGCAACGTTCCGGACTGCTGACGTTGTCGGTCTCGACACCATGGCGCATGTCATCAAGACGATGCAGGACAACCTCAAGGACGATCCGTTCTTCCCGGTCTACGAGACGCCAGCCGTGCTCGCGGGTCTCGTGGCGAAGGGCGCGCTCGGCCAGAAGACGGGCGGCGGCTTCTATCGCAAGGAAGGCAAGGCGATCAAGGTGCTCGACGCGGAGAAGGGCGAGTACGTCGACGCCGGCGGCAAGGCCGACGAAATCGTCGGCCGCATTCTCAAGCGTGCGCCCGCCGAACGCCTGAAGCTGTTGCGCGAGACGCAGCACCCGCAGGCGCAGTTCCTCTGGTCGATCTTCCGCGACGTGTTCCATTACATCGGCGTGCATCTGGAGTCGATCGCCGACAACGCGCGCGACGTCGATCTCGCGATCCGCTGGGGCTTCGGCTGGAACGAAGGACCGTTCGAAGGCTGGCAGGCCGCGGGCTGGAAGCAGGTGGCCGAGTGGGTCAAGGAAGACATCGACGCGGGCAAGACGCTCTCGAACGCGCCGCTGCCCGCCTGGGTGTTCGAAGGCGCGGTCGCCGCGAACGGCGGCGTGCATGGCGCGGAAGGTTCGTGGTCGCCCGCTGCGCAACGCTTCGTGCCGCGCTCGAATCTGCCGGTCTACGAGCGTCAGGTGTTCCGCGCGGCGCTGTTCGGCGAATCGAATGCGCGCGATCCGAAGTCGTTCGGCAAGACGCTGTTCGAGAACGAGCATCTGCGCGCATGGACCGACGACCGCGCGGGCGAGGACGATGTCGTCGTCGTCTCGTACAAGAGCAAGATGAACACGATGGGCCCGGGCGTGCTCGACAGCCTCGTGAAGGCGATCGAGATCGCCGAGGACGGCTACAAGGGCGTCGTGATCTGGCAGCCGACGTCGCTGAAGCTCGGCGCGCCGGGCGGCCCGTTCTCGGCGGGCGCGAACCTCGAAGAGGCCATGCCCGCGTTCATGATGGGCGGCGCCAAGGGCATCGAGCCGTTTGTGAAGAAGTTCCAGGACACCATGCTGCGCGTGAAGTACGCGAACGTGCCGGTGGTGGCGGCGGTCTCGGGCATCGCGCTCGGCGGCGGCTGCGAAATCATGCTGCACAGCGCGAAGCGCGTCGCGCACATCGAGAGCTATGTCGGTCTCGTGGAAGTGGGCGTGGGGCTCGTGCCGGCGGGCGGTGGCCTGAAGGAAGCCGCGCTGCGTGCGGCCGACGCCGCGCAAGCCGTGGGCGCGATGCCCAGCGATCTGCTGCGATTCCTGCAGAAGTCGTTCGAGAACGCGGCGATGGCCAAGGTCTCGGGCTCGGCGCTCGAAGCGCGAGCGATGGGCTATCTGAAGCCTTCGGACACGATCGTCTTCAACGTGTTCGAGCTGCTCGACACGGCGAAGAAGGAAGCGCGCGCGCTGAGCGCCGCCGGTTGGCGTCCGCCGCTGCGCGCGACGCAGATCCCGGTCGCGGGCCGCTCGGCGATCTCGACCATCAAGGCCTCGCTCGTGAACATGCGCGACGGCCGCTTCATCAGCGACCACGACTTCCTGATCGCGAGCCGCATCGCCGAGGCGGTCTGCGGCGGCGACGTCGAGGCGGGCAGCCTCGTCGACGAAGAATGGCTGCTCAAGCTCGAGCGCCGCGCCTTCGTCGACTTGCTCGGCACGCAAAAGACGCAGGAACGCATCATGGGCATGCTGCAGACCGGCAAGCCGGTGCGCAACTAAGCGGTACGACGTACGCACACCAATACTGGAGTTACAGATGAGCAAACAGTTGCAGGACGCCTACATCGTTGCCGCGAGCCGCACGCCCATCGGCAAGGCGCCGCGCGGCGTGTTCAGGAACACCCGCCCCGACGAGCTGCTGGTCCACGCGATCAAGTCGGCCGTGGCGCAGGTGCCGGGGCTCGATACGAGCGTGATCGAAGACGCCATCGTCGGCTGCGCGATTCCCGAGGCCGAGCAGGGACTGAACGTGGCGCGCATCGGCGCGCTGCTCGCGGGGCTGCCGCAGAGCGTGGGCGGCGTGACCGTCAACCGCTTCTGCGCGTCGGGTCTCACGGCGCTCGCGATGGCCGCGGACCGCATCCGCGTCGGCGAATCGGACGCGATGATCGCGGGCGGCTGCGAGTCGATGAGCATGGTGCCGATGATGGGCAACAAGCCTTCGCTTTCGCCGCACATCTTCGACCGCAATGAAGACATTGGCATTGCTTACGGTATGGGCCTGACGGCCGAGAAGGTCGCGGAGCGCTGGAAGGTGAGCCGCGAGGCGCAGGACGCGTTCTCGGTCGAATCGCATCGCCGCGCGCTGGCCGCGCAACAGGCGGGCGAGTTCAAGGACGAGATCGCGCCGTACACCGTGATCGAGCGTTTTCCCGATCTCGCTTCGGGCGAAGTGAAGGTGAAGGAGCGCCTGATCGAGCTCGACGAAGGTCCGCGTCTCGATACCACGCTCGAAGGGCTCGCGAAGCTGCGCCCGGTGTTCGCGAACAAGGGCTCGGTCACGGCCGGCAACAGCTCGCAGACCTCGGACGGCGCGGGCGCGTTGATCGTCGTTTCCGAGAAGGTGCTCAAGCAGTTCAACCTCACGCCGCTCGCGCGCTTCGTGAGCTTCGCGGTGCGCGGCGTGCCGCCGGAGATCATGGGCATCGGCCCCAAGGAAGCGATTCCGGCCGCGTTGAAGGCCGCGGGCCTGAAGCAGGACGACCTCGACTGGATCGAGCTCAACGAGGCGTTTGCCGCGCAGTCGCTGGCGGTGATCCAGGACCTTGGCCTCGATCCTTCGAAGATCAACCCGCTCGGCGGCGCGATCGCGCTGGGCCACCCGCTCGGCGCGACGGGCGCGATCCGCGCCTCGACGGTCGTGCATGGCCTGCGTCGCCGCAACCTGAAGTACGGCATGGTGACGATGTGTGTCGGCACCGGCATGGGTGCGGCGGGCATCATCGAGCGGCTGTAAGCGTTCCTCGGCGTTAGCGCA
This sequence comes from Paraburkholderia sp. J63, assembly GCF_905220245.1. NCBI lineage: Bacteria > Pseudomonadati > Pseudomonadota > Betaproteobacteria > Burkholderiales > Burkholderiaceae > Paraburkholderia > Paraburkholderia sp. J63. Next base: position 22,660 of record NZ_CAJMZF010000018.1, read on the forward strand.
TCGACGCGCATTGAAGTTATCGGCACGGTTCGCAGGCCTCGCGGTCTGCGGGCCGTTTTCCGTATCGGGCTGGCAACGATGTCTGGCCCGGCATCGGACTGGAGACCTCTACATGAGCAATGAAATCCTGATCGCACGCGAGAACGGCGTGCTGACGATCACTATCAACCGGCCCGAGCGCAAGAACGCGCTCACGCCCGCGATGTACCAGGCGATGACCGATGCGCTGACGTCGGCGCACGAGGACGCCGCCGTGCGCGCCGTGCTGCTGCGCGGTCATGCCGAGATCTTCACGGCGGGCAACGATATCGAGGACTTCCTGAAGAATCCGCCCGCCGGCGGCGATTCGCCCGTGATTCGCTTCCTGCATGCGATCTCGACTTTCGAGAAGCCGCTCGTGGCGGCGGTGGCGGGGGCGGCCATCGGCGTGGGCACGACGCTGCTGCTGCATTGCGATCTGGTCTATGCCGCCGAGAGCGCGCGCTTTGCCATGCCGTTCGCGCAGCGCGGGCTGTGCCCGGAGGCGGCTTCGTCGCTGCTGCTGCCGCGCGTGGCGGGCTATCAGGGCGCGGCGGAAAAGCTGCTGCTCGGCGAGACCTTCGATGCGGCCGAGGCGCACCGCATAGGCTTCGTGAATCGCGTGCTGCCCGCCGCCGGGCTCGATGCGTTCGTGAGCGGCCAATTGGCGAAGCTCGTTGCGCTGCCGGCCTCGTCGCTGCGCGTGACCAAGGCGCTCATGAAGCGCGCGTCCGGGCACGAGATCAAGACGCAGATCAGCGAGGAGTCGGTGCACTTCGGCAAGATGCTGCTCGCGCCCGAAGCGCGCGAGGCGTTCACGGCCTTCCTGCAAAAGCGCAAGCCGGATTTCAGGCAGTTCGATTGAGGCGGGGCGGCGCGGTGGGCGCCGCCTGGGCTCGCTTATCACTGGCGCCGCTGATTTATCGCTGGCCTAGCCGGCGTCCGGCGCGGTGTCCGGCGCCGTGTCGTAATCGACATAGCCGGACTCGCGGCAGAAGCTCACGAGCCGCAGCCCGGCGCGCTTCGCGATGGCGATGGCGAGTGTCGAGGGCGCCGAGATGGTCGCCACCATCGGGATGCCCACGCGCGCGGCCTTGCGCACGAGCTCGTAGCTCGCGCGGCTCGAGAGGAACACGAAGCCCTGCTGCGTATCGGCGCGCTCGATCACCAACTGCCCGATGAGCTTGTCGAGCGCGTTGTGACGGCCCACGTCTTCGAACGCGCGCAGGATCGCGCCGCTCGCGTCGCACCAGGCGGCGGCGTGCAGACCGCCCGTGAGCTTCGTGAGGGCCTGATGCTGCGGCAGCTCGCGTGCGGCGCGCGCGATGGCGTCCGGCGCGAGGCGCGCCAGGAAGCCCGTGTCGGGCACCGTTTCCGGCTCGAGATCGAGCAAGTCGATGCTCTCGATGCCGCACACGCCGCAGCCGCTGCGTCCGGCCAGCGCGCGGCGCTTCTCCTTCAACTCGACGAACGCCTGCTGCACGACCGTGAGATGAACTTCTGCGTGCGGCAAATCGGCCGAATCCGGCTTCTCGTACCAGAAGACTTCGATGTCCTGGATATCGGCGTTGCGCCCGACGATGCCTTCCGAAATGGCAAAGCCCACCGCGAACGCTTCGAGGTCGCGCGGCGTGCACATCATGACCGCGTGCGAGATGCCGTTGAAGACGAGCGCGACGGGCCATTCCTGGCCGACGTGATCGGTGAGCGTCTGCACCGTGTCGGCGCGGTGGCGATGCACGCGCAGTTCGACGGCGCCGGGCTGGCCTTCGCTTGCCAGCGGATTCGGCGCGGTAGGCGCGTTTGCTGCGGCGTCTGCGGCGTCTGCTGCGTCTGCTGCGTCTGCGGAGGCAGGCAAATGAGGGTTCGGAAGGGAATTCAAGCGGGGTGCTCCATCAAATCCATGTGCGTCCTGAGGCTGCGTTGTGCTGCTTTGTGCTGCGTTGTACGGCCTTGTGCGATGCGCAATGCCGGGTTGTCCGGGCGTTGCGCCGGGCCGCGCGGGGGTGCTCTTGACGCGGAAGGTTCTAAAATACCTCAAGCGGGCCCCTTTCGCTGTCGTCCAGCTTGTCACCTAATCGTCACCAGGACCGGCCCGCTTCGCGAGGATAACGCCATGGCATTGAACGACGCTCCGCTGCTGTTCCATTACGAGGTCGAATCGTCGGAAGACCTCACCTTCATCCCCATGTGCGTGCGCTTCAATCTGGACCGCTTCGGGCTGCGCATCTCGCTCGCGCAGTGGCAACTGCTGCCCTACGAAGATCGCCGCCTGCTCGCGCGCTTTCCCGTCGACGAGGACACCGAGATCGAGCCCAATTTCGATCACGCGCTCTTCGAGATGATGCGCACGCATGCCAATGTCGAGCCCGAATGGTTCGCACCCGAGGAGGCGCCCGCGTGGCGGGACCCGAACGCCGTGCCGGGCGGCATCGCGAATCAGGCCGCGCTTGCGAACCTGCGCGCGCCGGGCATCGACGACTGGGCGCGGCTCGCGCCGTTCCAGCGCTATGTGCTGACCAAGCTCGCGCGCAAGTCCGAGGCGAATCACGACTTCGTGCCCGCGATGCAGGAGTTCGGGCTCGCGGCGCCGCGCCAGGCGGCGCCTTGAGTTGTCCTGAATCGCCCCGAATCGCCCCAAGCGTCGTGCACGAGCCGCGCCCCGCGCCGTGACATGAGCGGTGCCGCGCCGGGCGCGCGCATTTTCCTAAAGCCCTTGCCGTTTTTTGCCGTTATCCGGAATGGCGCATCGCGCGCCAGCCTGTCGCGCGCAGGTCGTTAGCAGTCTTTCCGTGCCCGTCGTACGGGGACGAACGACGTACGGCATTCATGAATCTTCACTACTCGAAGCGGCATCTCATCAACCTGCTGGTCGTTGCGGCTGCCGTCGGCGCAAACGCTTTCGTGGCCTGGGCGCAGATCGGCGCGCAGCGCGAGATCGACCAGCGCGCCGCGCAGGCCGCGCGCGTGCGGCACGATCTGGATCGTTTCAGGACCACGCTGGGCAGCGGGCTCGCGGCGCTCGGCCGTTTCGAGGCCGACGGTCAGGCCGAACCGCCCGGCGCGCGCGAGGCGCGCGCAGCGGAACTCGACGATACGGCACAGACGCTGCGCGCCGAACTGTCGGGCGATCCGGCACAGGCGCAGCGCTTTGACAACGTGGCGGCACAAGCCTCGCGGCTCGCGCGCGAGATCGACGAAACGCTCGCGCGGGCCCTGGAGCGACTTGCCGATGCGCGCGTGCAGGCCAGCGCGGAGCAAGCCGCGGCGGTGCGGGACGCGGCGGCGGGGCAGGGTGGTGGCTTGGCGGTGAGCGGCGCGGTGCGGGATGAGGGATCATCCGGGGCGGTCGGGCACGATGTGGCGGCGCAAGCGCGTGGGGGCGGTTTTTCGTCGACGTATTCGTCGGGTAAGGCGCGCGGATCGGCTTCGGGGCTTGTTGCACCTTATGCGGGCAAGGCTGGCGTATCGGCATCGGGTCTTGCAGAGCCGTATGTGAGCAAGCCGGGCGCATCGGCTTTGAATCTCGCCGAGCCCTACGCGAGCGCCGCACCCGTCGCGACCCCAGCCATCGCGGCAACGACCCCGCAAGTCGCCCCGCAAGCCATCTCCACGCCACCACCCGCACCCGACACCACACTAGCCAGCATAGCGTCCTGGACCGCAAGCGAATACATCCGACTCGACACACGCGCCGACCGCGTCGACGCCAGGCTCTCGGCCTTGCAGGCCGAGCAGGATCGCGCGCTTGCGGGCGCGTTCGCCGAGTCGTCGAGCGCGGGCCGCCGCGCGTCGATTCTGCTGATCCTGACGATGCTCTCGGGCGCGGCGCTCCTGATCTACACCTTTGGCGCGCGCGAGAACGCCGCGCGCGAAAAGCTGCGCGCGCTCGCCGGCATGCGCGCGCGCAACGAGCGCTTCCAGGGGCTGTTCGACGCCCACCCGGTGCCCATGTACGTCTTCGACCGCGAGACGCTGCGCTTTCTCGCGGTCAACGCGGCCGCGATCCAGCAATACGGCTATAGCGAGGAAGAGTTTCTCGCGATGACGATCCGCGACATCCGTCCCGCCGACGACGTCTCGCGGCTCGAGCAGCATCTCACGCGCTCGGACACGCTCACCGAGAACGTGCGCACGATGGCCGGCATCTGGCGTCATGCGCGCCGCGACGGCTCGCTCATCAGCGCCGATATCTCGCATCATTCGCTCGTCTTCCAGGGCCGCGCGGCGGTGTTCGTGCTCGCCGACGACGTGACCGAGCAGATCAAGGCCGAGGTCGAGGCGCAGCGCTCCAACCAGATGCTCGAGACCGTGATCGACAACATCCCGCAGCGGATCTTCTGGAAGGACGCGCAATCGCGCTATCTGGGCTGCAACATGACCTTCGCGCGCGACGCGGGCCTCGCTTACCCCGAGCAGATCGTCGGCAAGACCGACGACGAACTGCCGTGGCGCGCCTACGCAGGCGTTCTGCATGCACAGGACCGCGAAGTGATCGAGTCGGGGCTGCCGCGCATCAATTACGAAGAGGAACTGACGATCGACGGCCTGCACCGCACCACGCTCACGAGCAAGCTGCCGCTGCTCGACGGCGACGGCCAGGTGATGGGCGTGCTCGGCAGCTACTCGGACACGACCGAAAGCAAGCGCGCCGACCTCGCGCTGCGTCTGCAGAGCCGGGCGCTCGACGCCTGCGTCAATGCGATCCTGATCACCGGGCCGGGGCCGGGCGGCAGCAACCTGATCGAGTACGCGAATCCGGCGTTTCGCCGCATCACCGGCTACGATCCCGCCGAGGTGATCGGCCAGGACTGCCGCTTCCTGCAGCGCGACGACCGCGACCAGGAAGGGCTCATCGCCATTCGCCGGGCGCTGCTCTCGAACCGCGAAGTGAGCGCCGTGCTGCGCAACTACCGCGAGGACGGCGCGCTCTTCTGGAATCAGTTGCTGATCGCGCCGGTGCCGGATCTCGGCGGCCGCATCACGCACCATATCGGCATCATCAACGACGTGACCGAGCTGATCCGCTATCAGGAGCAGCTCGAATACCAGGCGAACTACGACAGCCTCACGCAACTGCCCAATCGCAATCTGCTGCGCGATCGCCTCCAGCAGGCGCTCGTCTCGGCGCAGCGTCACGAGCGCGGCGTGGCCGTGGTATTCATCGACCTCGACGGCTTCAAGAACGTCAACGACAGCCTCGGCCATAGCGTGGGCGACCGGCTGCTGGGCGTGGTGGCCGAGCGGCTCACGCGCTGCACGCGCACGAGCGATACCGTCGCGCGCCACGGCGGCGACGAGTTCGTGATCGTGCTGACCGACACCATCGACGAAAAATCGCTGATCGGCTGGATGGAGCGCGCGCGCTCGATGATCTCGGAGCCGGTCTGGATCGACGGCACCGAGCTCTACGTGGGCTGCAGCATGGGCGCGAGCGTCTATCCGCAGGACGGCAACGACGCCGAGGCGCTGCTCAAGAAGGCCGACGTGGCGATGTACCGCGCGAAGGAGCTGGGCCGCAACACGTTCCAGTTCTATCAGCCCGAGATGAACGCGAGCGCGGGCGCGCGCATGGATCTCGAACGGCGTCTGCGCCGCGCGCTGCGCGACGGCGAGTTCCTGCTGCACTACCAGCCGCAGGTGGAGATCGAGGGCGGCCGCATCGTCGGCATGGAGGCGCTGGTGCGCTGGCGCGATCCCGAGGCGGGGCTCGTGCCGCCCTCGCAGTTCATCCCGATCGCGGAGGAGAGCGGCCTGATCGGCCCGCTTTCCGACTGGGTGCTGCGCGAGGCGTGCCGGCAGAACCGCGCGTGGCAGGACGCGGGGCTGCCGCCCGTGCGCGTCTCGGTGAATTTTTCGGCGAAGACGTTCCACCAGCGCGACATGGCGGAACTGGTGAAGGGCGTGCTTCAGGAGACGGGGCTCGATCCGTGCTGGTTCGAAGTCGAGCTCACCGAAAGCACGCTGATGCGCAACACGGAAGAGGCGGTCTCGATGCTCGACGCGCTGCACGAGGCGGGCGTGGGCATCGCCATCGACGACTTCGGCACCGGCTATTCGAGCCTGAGCTACCTCACGCGATTGCCGGTGGACCGGCTCAAGATCGACCGCTCGTTCGTGGCCGACATCGGCAACAGCAGCGACGACGAGACCATCACGGCGGCCATCATCGCGCTCGCGCACGAGTTGCGGCTGCAGGTGATCGCCGAAGGGGTGGAAACGTCGCAGCAGTTCGCGTTCTTGCGCGAGCGCGCGTGCGACGAGCTGCAAGGGTATTTCTTCGCGCCGCCGATGCCGGGGCCGGAAGCCGCGGCGCTCCTGAGCGCGAGCGCAGCCTATGAGGAGGGCGCGGGGCTCGCGTGGCCGGCGTGATGCGCGACCCGCGCGAGCCCGATCTTATTCGACCGCCGGCAGCGGTCGCGGACGGCGGTCGGCGCCTGTGGCCACGTAGGTGAGCGTCGCTTCGGTCACCTTCACGACTTCGTCGGCGAGGCGCATGCGCTGCGCATAGACCTCGACCTCGACGGTCACCGAGGTCGAGCCGGTCTTGACGATATCGGCGTAAAAGCTCAGCAGGTCGCCGACGAACACGGGCTGCTTGAACACGAACGAGTTCACCGCGACGGTCGCGACGCGCCCGTTGGCGCGCCGGCTCGCCGGAATCGAGCCGGCGATGTCGACCTGCGACATGATCCAGCCGCCGAACACGTCGCCGTGGACGTTGGCGTCGGAGGGCTGCGGCACGACGCGCAGCGCGGGCGCTTTCTGGGGGAGCGGAGAGGAATCGGTCATCGGGGGTCCATGAAAAGGGCGGGAACGGCGGGGCGCGAACCGCGGCGCAAGTGAGGCCTCGTGGTTGCGGTGCGCGGGTTGCGCCGCCTCGTGGCGCGGGCCTTGGGGCCGTCAGCGGCGCGCGCGGCCTTCTGCGACAATACGGTCTCAGGAATTGTACGGGAAAGCGGCAGGCGCAGCGGTGCGGCCAGAACGGCGCCAAGCCTCGCACCAGCGCGCCCCGGAACCCGTCGTCCAGCTCCCCAACAATACGCCGTGCTTCTCGCGCGCGCCCTCGAGTGTCGAGGCGCCCCTGCGGCACGTCCCCAGCCGCTCGCCCATGCGCCGCTTTCCCGCTTCCAACGAACCCGCGCCGCCCGCCACCGGGCCGCGCAACGACTGGCAGACCGTCGTCTCGCTGCTGCCTTATCTCACCGCCTACAAATGGCGCGTGGCGTTCGCGCTCAGTTGCCTGATCGGCGCGAAGGTCGCCAACCTCGGTGTGCCGATCGTGATGAAGCACATCGTCGACAATCTCGCGGCCGTGAAGCACCTCACCGCGCTCGGGCGCGCCGAGCACGCGCCCGGCATCGTGCTGGTGAGCGGCGTGGGCCTGCTCGTGGTGGCCTACGCGGTGGTGCGCCTCTCGACGTCGCTGTTCACCGAGCTGCGCGAGATGCTGTTCTCGAAGGTGACGGAAAGCGCCGTGCGCCAGCTCGCGCTCAAGGTGTTCCGCCATCTGCACTCGCTGTCGCTGCGCTTTCATCTGGAGCGCCAGACGGGCGGCATGTCGCGCGACATCGAACGCGGCACGCGCGGCATCACGCAGCTCATCTCGTACTCGCTCTACAGCATCTTGCCGACGCTCGTCGAAGTGGGCCTCGTGCTGGGCTTTTTCGCGGTGAAATATGAGGCGTACTACGCAATCGTCACGCTCGTGGCGCTGGCCGCGTACATCGTCTTCACCGTGAAGGTGACCGAGTGGCGCACGCATTTCCGGCGCACGATGAACGAGCTCGATTCGCGCGCGAATTCACGCGCGATCGATTCGCTCATCAACTACGAGACGGTGAAGTACTTCGGCAACGAAGCGTGGGAGACGCAGCGCTACGACGAGAATCTGCGCCGCTATCGCGCTGCGGCGATCACGTCGCAGCAGTCACTTTCCGCGCTGAACTTCGGGCAGCAGGCGATCATCGGCACGGGGCTCGTGTTCATCCTGTGGCGCGCGACGCAAGGCGTGATGGCCGGCAAGCTCACGCTGGGCGACCTCGTGCTCATCAACACCTTCATGCTGCAGCTCTACATTCCGCTGAATTTTCTGGGCGTGGTGTATCGCGAGCTCAAGCAGAGCCTCACCGACATGGACCGCATGTTCAACCTGCTCACGGTCGCGCGCGAGGTGCCCGACGTGCCGGGCGCACCGCCGCTCGCGGTGCGCGGCGCAGAGGTGCGCTTCTCGCACGTGAATTTCGCCTACGAGCCGGCGCGCCAGATCCTGCACGACGTGAGCTTCACGATTCCCGCGGGCACGACGACGGCGGTCGTGGGCCACAGCGGCTCGGGCAAATCCACGCTCTCGCGCTTGCTGTTCCGCTTCTACGATCTCGACCGCGAGACGGGCGGCGCGATCATGATCGACGGTCAGGACATTCGCGACGTCACGCAGGATTCGCTGCGCGCGTCGATCGGCATCGTGCCGCAGGACACGGTGCTCTTCAACGATTCGATCTATTACAACATCGCCTACGGCCGGCCTTCGGCGAGCCGCGATGAGGTGATCGCGGCGGCGCGCGCGGCGCACATCCACGCGTTCATCGAGAGCCTGCCGAAGGGCTATGACACGCCGGTGGGCGAGCGCGGGCTCAAGCTCTCGGGCGGCGAGAAGCAGCGCGTGGCGATCGCGCGCACGCTGCTCAAGAATCCGCCGATCCTGCTGTTCGACGAGGCGACCTCGGCGCTCGATTCGCGCTCGGAGCGCGCGATCCAGCACGAGCTCGACCAGATCGCGCGCGAGCGCACGACGCTCGTGATCGCGCACCGGCTTTCGACGGTCGTGCACGCGCAGCAGATCATCGTGATGGACCACGGACGCATCGTGGAGCGCGGCACGCACGCCGAGCTGTTGCGCGCCGATGGGCACTATGCGCAGATGTGGGCGCTCCAGCAGCAGCGCGCGAGCGAAGCGGATCGGGACGCGGCGGCCGAGCCGGCCCCGGTGGCCGCCGGGCGCGGCCACTGAAGGTCACCGAAAGTCACTGAAGGTATCAGCCGCGCAGCGTCGCGCGCAATGCGCTGTCGAGCGCCGCGAGTTGCGCGGGCGTGCCCACGTTCTCCCAATGTCCTTCGAAGACTTCGCCGCTCGCGCGCTTTGCCGCGATGGTCTCGCGGTAATACGGCGTGAGCGCGCGCTTCTCGCCGCGCGGCAGGCCGCGGAACATGCGCGTGTCGTAGAGGCCGATATTGCCGAAGGTGTAGCGCGGCGCGCCGTCGAGCGCGAGCAGGCCGTCGGCGCCGAGCGCGAAGTCGCCCTTGGGGTGAAACGGCGGATTGGGCACCATCACGAGATGCATGCCGGGCTCGGGCTGCGCCGCGAGCGCCGCGGCGCGCGCGTGCAACGCGCCGAAGTCGTATTCGCTATAGACGTCGCCGCTCACGGCGAGAAACACGGCCGGCTCGCCCGCGCGCTCCAGTAAGGGCAGCGCCTGCGCGATGCCGCCCGCGGTTTCGAGCGCGTCGGTCTCGGCGGAGTAGTGCAGTTGCACGCCGAAGCGCGCGCCGTCGCCGAGCGCGGCTTCGAGCCGCGCGCCGAGCCACGCGTGATTGATGACGATGCGCGTATAGCCCGCCGCCGCGAGGCGCTCGATCTGCCAGACGATGAGCGGCTTGCCGCCCGCTTCGAGCAGCGGCTTCGGGCAGGTGTCGGTGAGCGGGCGCATGCGCTCGCCGCGCCCGGCGGCGAAGATCATCGCCGGGCGCTCCGCGGTGTCCATTGCAGTGGCACGCGTCATGAATTCGTCGACCTTGTCATGGATGATGAGGGGAGAGCGGCGGCGCGCTCAGAACGTATAGCCGACTTCGGCGTTCGTGCCCTGGAGCTCGTCGATGAGCCGCGCGAACGGCACGAGCGGACGATAGCGGTGCGCGACCTTGCCCGCATAGTCGAGAAAGCGCGGCAGGTCGGCCATGTAGTGCGGTTTGGCGTCCCGGTAGTTGATGCGGCAGAACAGGCCCAGCACCTTGATGTGACGCTGCAGGCCCATCCATTCGAGCTGGCGGTAGAACTCGCCGAAGTCGGCATCGACGGGCAGCCCGGCCTTCTTCGCGCGCTCCCAGTAGTACGCGAAGCAGTCGAGCTCGAATTCTTCGTCCCAGCTCAGGAAGGCGTCGCGCAGCAGCGAGGCGATGTCGTAGGTGATGGGCCCATAGACCGCGTCCTGGAAGTCGAGTACGCCGGGGTTGGGCGTCGCGATCATGAGATTGCGCGGCATGAAATCGCGCAGCATGAAAACCTGCGGCTGGGCGCGCGCGCTCGCGATCAGGAGCGCGAACGTGCGATCGAGCATGGCGCGCGTGGCTTCGTCGACCTTGCGGCCCAGATGGCGCTCCAGATACCACTCGGGCATGAGCTCCATCTCGCGGCGCAGGAAGGCCTCGTCGAAGGCCGGCAGCAGGTCCGGGCGCGAGGCGAGCTGAAAGCGCACCAGCGCGTCGATGGCGTCGCGCATGAGACTGCGCGCCTCGCGGCCGGGACCCGCTTCGGTGAGCGCCTTGAGGTAGGGCGCCGTGCCGAGATCGGTCACGAGCATGAGGCCGGCGTCGAGATCGACTTCGAGCACGCGCGGCACGTGCACGCCGGCCGCTTCGAGCAATTGCGCGACTTGCACGAACTCGCGGCATTTTTCGGGCGGCGGCGCGTCGACGGCGATCAGCGTGGCGCCGTGGGCGCCGGCGCTCGCGAGCCGGAAGTAGCGGCGAAAGCTCGCGTCGGCGGAGGCCGGGGCGAGCGTGGCGAGGTCGAGCGCGTATTTTTCTGCGTGGCCAGTGAGCCAGGCGGCGAGCAGGTCGCGGCGGGCATCGGCCAGGGAAGACAGGGCGGTGAGGGTCATGAAAACCGGAGGCAAAATCAGTGGATCAACGTCTTGCCATATAATACCCCACGACTTTTTTGACGCGACTCGCGCCAAAGCCCGCATGACGGTTCGCTCGCCGCACTTATCGCCAGTCCATCGGGCCGATACGCCAAAACCATACATGCCGCCCAGACAGTTTTTCCAGACGATCTCCAAAAGTGACGACGGCGTGCCGGGCAAACGGCGGCTCATCGCGGCGCTCGTGGCCATGCCGGGTCTCGTGCCTGGGCTCGCGCACGCGCAGCTCGCGGGCGACGCCGCACAGCCCCAGCGGCTGGACGACGCGTGGAGCCTGCGCCTTTCCCCCCAGCTCGAGGACCGTCCGAACGCGCCCGGCCAGCGGCCCGCCACGTTCGTGCTCGGCAATTCGGCCACCGGCACGTCGGGCGTCGACACCGCCGTCAAGGGCTCGGCCGAACTGCGCCAGGGCCCGAACGTCGTCAAGGGCGACGCGCTGCACTACGACGAAGACACCGACATGGCCGACGCTTACGGCAATGTCGTCGTCGAGCAGAGCGGCACCACCTTCGCCGGCCCGGAAGCGCACCTGAAGGTCGAGGCGAACGAAGGCTTCATGCCCGCGCCGAAGTACCATTTCTCGATCACGGGCGGCTCGGGCAGCGCCGAGCGTGCGGACCTGCTCGACAACGAGCGCTCGGTGCTCACCAACGGCACCTACACGGCTTGCCAGTGCTCGTCGAATCCGGCCTGGTACATCAAGGGCACCGAGTTCGACTTCGACACGGGCGCCGACGAAGGCGTCGCGCACAACAGCGTGCTGTTCTTCCAGAACGTGCCGATTTTCGCGAGCCCGTGGTTCTCGTTCCCGCTCTCGGGCGAACGCCGCAGCGGCCTGCTGCCGCCGACGTTCTCGATGAGCTCGACGAACGGCGTCGAGCTGTCGATGCCGTATTACTTCAACATCGCGCCGAACCGCGACTTCACGTTCACGCCCGAGATCATCTCGAAGCGCGGCGTGTTCCTGCAGGGCAATTACCGGTATCTCTCGACCAACTACTCGGGCTCGATCACCGGCACGTTCCTGCCCAACGACGCGATCACGAAGACCAACCGCTACGCGCTGTTCATCCAGCACAACCAGAACTTCGGCAACGGGTTCGGCGGCTACATCTACTACAACAAGGTCTCGGACAACACCTATCCGGAAGACCTGGCGTCGCCGGCCAACCAGTTCCTGAACGGCACGCAGACGCTGTACCAGCAGGAAGCGGGCGTCACGTACAACAACGGGCCGTGGTCCGTGCTCGGCCGCTATCAGCACTGGCAGACGCTGTCGCCGTCGACTGCGCCGTACGGCCGCGAGCCCGAGCTCAACGTGAAGTACGCGAAGTACAACGTGGACGGCTTCGACTACGGCATGGAAGCCGACTACTCGCGCTTCCGCATCACGACGGCCGATGCCACCGAAGGCGACCGCGTCGTCTTCAATCCGTACCTGTCGTACTCGTTAATGGGGCCGGGTTACTTCGTCACGCCGAAGGTGCAATGGCACTTCGCGGACTACAACCTGAGCAACATCGGCAACGACGTGCCCGCGGGCACGCCCAAGAGCTTCACCGAATCAGTCCCCACGTTCAGCTTCGATACGGGGCTCGTGTTCGATCGCTCGGTGCATCTGTTCGGCACGGATTACATCCAGACCCTGGAACCGCGCCTGTACTACGTCTACACGCCGTACCGCAACCAGGAGTTCGCGCCCCTTTTCGATACCGCCGATGCCGACTTTGGCCTGGCGGAGATCTTCACGCCGAACACCTTCGTCGGCAACGACCGCATAGCCGACGCGAACCGCCTCACGGCGGCGCTGACCACGCGCTTCATCGACGCGGCCACGGGCGACGAGCGTGCGCGCTTCGTGATCGCGCAGCAGTACTACTTCACCGACCAGCGCGTGACGCTGATTCCGGGCGACACGACGCCTTCGGGCTCGGCGCATTCGGACCTGATTGCGGGCATGTCGCTGAAGATCGGGGGCGGTTTCGCTTCGGAAACGGCGTTCCAATATAATGCCGACCAGGGCCAGCTGACGAAGGCGAGCGTTGGCTTTGGCTACAGTCCGGGGCCGAGCCGCGTGCTCAACGTCGCCTACCGCTATACGCGCGAGAACAGCAGCACGCTCGACAACCAGCCCATCAACCAGATTCTGATTTCGGCCCAATGGCCGTTCTCGCATCGGGTGTACGCTGTGGGCCGCTTCAACTACGATCTGAACGGCCACAAGATCGTGGACGGCCTGGTCGGCATGCAGTACGACGCGGATTGCTGGGCGCTCGGCGTCGGCATCCAGCGCTATGCGAACGGGATCAACACCACGGGCGGCAACAATTCGGCCACGCGTTTTCTCGCGCAGCTGACGCTCAAGGGGCTGTCGAACGTGGACAACGGGCTGGTTGCGGCGTTCAAGGCCAGCGTGCCGGGCTATACGCAGCCGCCGGGGCAGCCGCCGCTGCCATCGCGCTTCACGGATTATCAATAACGCGTGAACCGGGGGCCCGAGAGGCTCGCGAGCCGGTGCAGCGCGGGGTCGGTGCATAGAGACGGGCGAAGCTGCCCGCCAACTTTGGAGTATCTGTGGGAATCATGAAAAAGCTTCGCCTGGCAGCGTTCGCTGCGAGTATCTTCGCCGTCGCAGGACTGTTGCCGGCCGCGCCGGCATTTGCGCAGGGGCTCGCGCCCGCCGGCGGCCAGACTGCCGACACGATCGCGGCGGTCGTCAACGACGGCGTGATCACGCAGCGCGAGCTCGACAACCGTGTCGGGCTCATCACGCGCCGCCTGAACCAGCAGAATGCGCCGGTGCCGCCCATGGACCAGATGCAGGCGCAGGTGCTCAACCAGATGGTGCTCGAGCGCATTCAGCTGCAAAAGGCGAAGGAAGACGGCATCTCGGTCGATGACACCGCCGTGCAGCGCACCCTCGAGCGCCTCGCCCAGGCCAACGGCATGGACCTCGCGACCTACCGCGCGCGCATCGAAGCCGCCGGCGTGCCGTGGGCCACGTTCACGAACGACGCGCGCACCGAGCTCACGCTCTCGAAGCTGCGCGAGAAGGAAGTCGACAGCAAGATCACCGTCACGGACGCCGAAGTCGCGAATTACATCGCGAGCCAGCGCGGGCCGAACGCGGGCCAGCAGAACGACCTGCACTTCGAGCACATCTTCATCAAGGCGCCGCTGAACGCGTCGGAGACCGACATCGAGGCCGCGCAGAAGAAGGCCGACGATCTCCTGAAGCAGGCACAATCGGGCAGCAAGTTCTCGAGCCTCGCGAAGTCGAACTCGCAGGCCCCCGACGCCAGCAAGGGCGGCGACATGGGCTTCCTGCCGCCTTCGAAGCTGCCGCCCGAGTGGGTGACGGCCGCTGCCACGCTGCGTCCGGGCGAAGTGAATCCCGCGGTGATCCGCACCAACGACGGCTTTGAGATCGTGCGTCTCGTCGAGCGTCGCCAGGGGCAGGGCACCAGCGCCTCGGCGCCGCAACTCGTGCAGACGCACGTGCGCCACATTCTGCTGCGCGTGGGCGACGGCATGTCCGAGCCGCAGGCGCGCCAGAAGCTCTTGGAGATCAAGAAGGAAGTGCAGGCGGGCGGCGACTTCGCCAAGTTCGCGCGCACCTATTCGCAGGACGGCTCGGCCTCGCAAGGCGGTGACCTCGGCTGGATCAGCCCCGGCGAAACCGTGCCCGAATTCGAGCGCGCGATGAACACGCTGCAGGACGGCCAGATCAGCGACCCGGTGCGCACCGAATACGGCTACCACCTGATCCAGGTGCTGGGCCGCCGCGAAGCCGAAGGCTCGATCGCGCAGCAGATGGACCTCGCGCGCCAGGCCATCGGCCAGCGCAAGGCGGAGCAGGCTTACGCCGACTGGCTGCGCGAACTGCGTGACAGCGCCTACGTCGACTACAAGATCAGCGGCCTGACGCCGCCGCAGCAGCACTGACCCACCCCCAGAGGAACCGCGCCGTGAATGCTCCCGCCACTTCGTCTTCTGCGCCGCGGGGGCCGCGGCCGGTCCGCATAGCCATCACCACCGGCGAGCCAGCCGGCGTGGGCCCCGAGCTCACCGCCGCGGCGCTCGCGGGCGCCTCGGCGCACTGGCCCGGCGCCGAATTCGTCGTGCTCGGCGATGAGGCGCTCATGGAGCAGCGCGCCGCGGCGGCCGGCGTGGACTGGGCCGCCGTGCTGGCGGGCCAGCACGTGAGCATCGAGCACGTTGCGCTCGGCGCGCCGGCGAAAGCGGGCAAGCTCGACGTCGCCAACGGCCCCTATGTGCTCGCCCTGCTCGATCGCGCCATCGACGGCGCGATGGCCCAGGAATTCGACGCCATCGTCACCGCGCCGCTGCAAAAGAGCACGATCAACGACGCCGGCGTGCCCTTTACCGGTCACACCGAATACCTGGCCGAGCGCACGAAAACGCCGCGCGTGGTCATGATGCTCGCGGGCACCGGCGCGCGGCCCTTGCGCGTCGCGCTTGCGACCACGCATCTGCCGCTCAAGGACGTGTCGGCGGCGCTCAGCATCGACGGCCTGCTCGAGACGCTGCGCATCATTAATCACGACCTGCGCCACCATTTTGGCGTGGCCACGCCGCGCATCCTCGTGACGGGCCTGAACCCGCACGCGGGCGAGAACGGCTACCTGGGACGCGAGGAGATCGACGTGATCTCGCCGGCGCTTGCACAAGCCACGGCCGAGGGCATCGACGCCCGCGGGCCGTATCCCGCCGATACGCTGTTCCAGCCACGCTATCTCAGCGAGGCCGACTGCGTGCTGGCGATGTTCCACGACCAGGGCCTGCCGGTCCTGAAATACGCGACCTTCGGCGAAGGCATCAACGTGACGTTGGGTCTGCCGATCGTGCGCACCTCGGTCGATCATGGCACCGCGCTCGACCTCGCCGGCACGGGCCGCGCGGACGCGGGCAGCCTGATCGCCGCCATCGACACCGCCGTTTCGATGGCGCGCCACCGGCGCGCTATCTGATTAACCAGATCTAGCATGTCCAACAGCAGCAGACAGCACCAGGGCCACTTCGCGCGCAAGCGCTTCGGCCAGAACTTCCTCGTCGACACGGGCGTGATCGACGCGATCGTCGACGTCATTCGCCCGCAGCGCGGCGAACGCATGGTCGAGATCGGGCCGGGCCTCGGCGCGCTCACCGAGCCGCTGATCGAGCGCCTCGCCACGCCCGAAGCGCCGCTGCACGCGGTCGAGCTCGACCGCGACCTCATCGCGCGCCTCACCAAAAAGTTCGGGCCGCTGCTCGAGCTGCATGCGGGCGACGCGCTCGCGTTCGACTTCGGCTCGCTCGCCGCGGCGGGCGAGAAGCCCACGCTGCGTATCGTCGGCAACCTGCCGTACAACATTTCGAGCCCGCTGCTGTTTCACCTCGCGACCTTCGCGGATCGCGTGATCGACCAGCACTTCATGCTGCAGAACGAAGTGGTCGAGCGCATGGTGGCGGAGCCCGGCAGCAAGGCGTACAGCCGCCTCACGGTGATGCTTCAGTACCGCTACGTGATGGACAAGATGCTCGACGTGCCGCCCGAATCGTTCCAGCCGCCGCCCAAGGTGGACTCGGCGATCGTGCGCATGATCCCGTATGCACCGCACGAGCTGCCGCAGGTGGACGAGGCGATGCTCGGCGAGCTCGTGACGGCGGCGTTCTCGCAGCGGCGCAAGATGCTGCGCAATACGCTCGGCGATTATCGCGATCGAGTGGATTTCGAGGCGCTCGGCTTCGATCTCGCGCGCCGCGCTGAAGACGTGCCGGTGGAGGAGTATGTGCGCGTTGCGCAGGCGCTGGGGAAGGCAGCGGCGGCGTAGGCGGGCTCTAGAGAATGCTCATGAGAGGGATTGAGCGCGCATGAGGCGATAGGCGCGCAATCGGAAACGGCGGCGCTGGTGCGCCGCCGTTCGTTTTTCTTCGCGCCCTTTAGCCCGCTTCGGCGCGCTGCGCCTCGTAGGCCTTGAGCTGGCTGTAGACGATCCGCAGCACCGAAAGCTCGCTCGACGCGCGCTGCGCCGCGCCGCCACGCCGGATCAGATCGCCGAGGACGTGATCGGCTTCGATGCGCGAGCCGTTCTGCACGTCGCGCAGCATCGAGGCGGTGAGCGTCGAGCCGGTGGCGAACAGCATCGCGCGCGAGCGCTCGAGGAAGCTGTCGCGCACCGCGTGACCGTGCTCGGCGGCCACCGTGCGGCACTCCGCGAAAAGACGCTCGACGGTCGCCGCGCCGTCGGGCGTCGCAACGATGACGCCCACGGGCGCGCGAAACAGACACGTGCTGCCCGCGAGCGTCGCGAGGAACACCCACTTCTCCCACATTTCCTGCAGGATGTGCGCGCTGGCTTTGACGTTGAAGCCGGCATTGCCGAACGCATCGGCAATGGTTTGCACGCGCGGCGAGACGCCGTTGCCGAGCTCGCCGAACGAGATGGCGTGCGCGTCGTTCAGATGGACGATCTCGCGTTTCTCGTTGAGCGTGGACGCGATCAGGCAGACGCCACCGAGCACCGCCTGCGTGCCGAAGCGTGCCTGGAGCACGTCCAGATGGTTCATGCCGTTGAGCAGCGGCAGGATGGCGGTGTTGGGGCCGACGGCCGCCGCGAACGAATCGATGGCGTTTTCGAGGTCGTAAGCCTTGCAACTCAGCAGTACGACATCGAAGGGCTGTGCGCCTTGTGATTCGAGCGCTTCGCGCGTGACGGTCTTCGGCTCGCGCAGCGTGAGATCGCCGGCGTGCGGGCTGCGGATCACGAGGCCGTCCCGGCGCAACTGCGCAGCGCGCGCCTCGCGCACCAGGAACGTCACGTCGCGCCCCGCAGCGGCCAGCCGGCCGCCGAAATAACCGCCTGTCGCGCCTGCACCCACCACCAGAATCCGCATATCGACTCCTTGTTTCCTTTCGTTATCGGCCACGCTGGCCGGCGACCGTTCGCATCGGGCTCCGGCCGTTTCGGGATGGCGTCATGCTAGAGCAAATCGGTGCGGCCTGCTTGGTGTGGCTTGCCTGGCGCTGGTTGCCGGCGTCGGCAGGGCCAGTGGGATTTTGGTACAGTCGCGTTTTTACGATGGCAAAACGGAGTACACGATGCGCTTTCTGCACACGATGATCCGGGTCGGCGACCTGGACCGCTCGATCAAGTTCTATACCGAGCTGCTCGGCATGAAAGTGCTGCGCCGCGACGACTATCCCGAAGGCCGGTTCACGCTGGCGTTCGTCGGCTACACCGACGAGCGCGACGGCACGGTGATCGAGCTCACGCATAACTGGGATACGCCTTCCTACGACCTGGGTACGGGCTTCGGCCACCTTGCCGTGGAAGTGGACGACGCCTACGCCGCCTGCGAGAAGATCAAGGCCCAGGGCGGCACGGTGGTGCGCGAGGCGGGGCCGATGAAGCACGGCACGACGGTGATCGCGTTTGTCACCGATCCGGATGGGTACAAGATCGAGTTTATTCAGAAGAAGTAGGAATTCTTCGATTGGCGATATCGGATTATTCTGATATCGCCACTTTGCTTGGTGGGAAGCATTATCATTCAACAAAGCGCCCAGTAATAAAAAATAAAATTAAAGCGCGATTTATACAAATTTAAAGCTATTCCTGAAGAATATTCGGATGCTATTCGAATACATTCGATAGCTTTGTCAGCAAAAATAAAGATCCGCATATTCCTCTGTGTGCGCCGAATAGGATACAAATCGATACAAATATTTCGCCATCCTAATTTAGAGACGGCGAAATGCCTTTTTGGGGCCATCGATTGCGTCTCAGAGCGAATTTAGAGACGCGTTCGAGCCTTTCCTGGCGTGACATCCTGCATCCATTTCGGAGTCTTCCTATATACGGGAATAGCACAACGGACGAGACTCTGTCCCTCGGATATTAACCAACTACAAAGCGATTCGGAGCAAGTGTCTCGCGTATGACGGGGGGCGAGGGCCCTACCTTCAGCGGCTTGTCGCAATCAGATTGCTATTGGCATGCGAGTGCCTCCGGATTTTCTGAGAGATGCACGAAATGCAGGTTTTCCTTCAACCAGGCAGTCCTCTGTCCTTTACGTATTTGGGTGCTCGGTGTGGCTGGAACCTTATCGAATGATTCGTCTGCTTCGGGCCGTCGAACGGCGGCGTCCGTCAAGCAACCGCGTGTGCATTCCGGCGCGGGAACACGAACATTCAAAGGAAACGCCATGAACCAGCCTACTCAAACCGAGGCCAGTGCACCTTCCTTCAACGGCAGCCTTCTGGCGCGCCTGCTGGACATGCTGGTCATCGCCGCGGGAGCGCAGATCACGATGTCCGGCCACGGTGTGCCTGGCCAGGCCGGATATGACAGCGCTCTCGTCGCTTTCACGCTGTTGGCCACCTTGCTTGTGTTTCCTTCCTTCGGGCTGTACCGCACGGCTCGCACGCACCTGCTCTGGCGCTGCGTCTGCGTGCCCGGGATCGTCTGGCTCCTTGCGCTCGCTGCCGCCACGTTAATCGCGTCAGTGATGCATCGACCATACCATCCCGCATTCGCGTGGTTTTCCTCATGGGCGATCGTCTCCGGTCTTGGGCTCATTGCATGCAGGGTGCTGGATTCCGCACTGAGCTTGCGACGTGCCGATCAGACGGCGAGCTACAGAATGGTTGCGATCGTCGGTACCGGTGCGCATTGTCGTCAGCTATTGCGCAAAGTCGAAACGACGCCCGATTCGATCTACCACATCGCCACGCTCTTCGACACCGGCCCGGATCTTGGCGAGCCGCCCGGCACGGTGCCGGCATTTCGCGACCGCGCGGGCTTTGCGGCCTACGTGCGGCGCTACCACATCGACGAGCTGTGGCTCGCGCTGCCGCTTTCCGAGGAGAAAACGATCCTCGCGTTCACCGAGCTCTTTCGCAACGATCTCGTCAACATTCGCTTTATTCCCGACGTCAGCGGCCTTGCGCTCTTCGAAGGCGAAATGGTGAATCTCGGCGGCACGTCGGCGATCAATCTCGTCGGCTCGCCGCTTTCGTCCGAAGCGCTTGCGCAGAAGGAAGTGTTCGACCGCATCTTTGCCTGCTTCGTGCTGGTTGCGAGCTTGCCGCTGCTGCTCGCCATCGCGCTCGCGGTGAAACTTACGTCCCGGGGCCCGGTGCTGTTCACTCAACGGCGCAAGGGCGCCAACGGCAAGGTCTTCAATATCTACAAGTTCCGCAGCATGCGGCTGCATGTGCAGGCTCATGGCGTAGTCAAGCAGGCGACGCGCGGCGACTCGCGCATCACACGCGTAGGCGCATTTCTGCGCCGCACGAGCCTTGATGAATTGCCGCAGTTCATCAACGTGCTGCGCGGCGAAATGTCGGTTGTGGGGCCGAGGCCGCACGCCCTCGAGCATGACACGCTCTATCAGGACATCGTGGACAACTATATCCATCGCTATCGCATCAAGCCCGGTATCACGGGCTGGGCGCAAGTGAATGGATTCCGTGGCGAAACCGACCGCATCGAAAAGATGCGTGACCGCGTCGAACACGATCTCTATTACCTCAGCAACTGGTCCTTCGGGCTCGACATGCGGATCGTCCTCGCGACGATCTTCACGGGACTGGTTCATCGCAATGCTTATTGATTAGCTGGAACGCAGAAGTGTTGAAACGATTGAAAAAGCTGTCTGTTCAGGCGACGCACAGACCCCGCGGGGACAGAGCCTTTCGGCTGTCTTCCATGGGCGTTGCAGTCGTGCTCTGCTCGATGTTGGGTGCGTGCGCCGTTGCACCGGGCATGCGAATGATGGTATCCGGCGGGAAAACCGCGCAGAGGGCCCCTCAGGGCGCTGGGGCGGGCACCGACGCGGCCGGCACGCCGCCGACGACGCAGGTAGCCGACGCAACGCCGGCCACGCCGGAAGTGGCTATTACCGAACTGAGCGTGGACGTCGTGCGGCGCATGCAGGAAGAGCGCGTGGAGAAGCAGCAGGAGCAGGTCAAGCTGCTGTCTCCTGCGCCTCAGCCCTATACCGTGGGCGCGGGCGACGTGCTGCAGATCGTGGTGTGGGATCACCCGGAAATTGCGGCCGCGATGGGCTCGACGCAGTCTCAGCAATCCACGCGACCTGGTGACCCGACGTCGGGCTTCGTGGTCGATCAGGCCGGTGACGTGACATTCCCGTACGCGGGTACGCTGCATGTTGCCGGCATGCGCACCGAGGAAGTGCAGAAGCACTTGAGCGCTGCGCTCGGCAAATATTTCGTCAAACCTCAAGTGACCGTGCGCATGGCTTCGTATCGCGCACATGAAGTGTACGTCGATGGCGAGGTGCGCAACCCCGGCGTCGTCGCGGTCAACGACGTGCCGCTTTCGCTTTACGAAGCCGTTGCACGCGCCGGTGGATTCAGCGACACAGCCGACCAGAGCGACCTCGTACTCGTGCGCGATGGCGTGACTCATCGCGTCGATCTCACCCGCATGCTGGCCAGCGGAACGAGTCCGTCACGCCTGTACCTCAAGCCCGGCGACTTGCTGCGCGTGGTCGCGCGTGACGAAAACGACGTCTACGTCATGGGCGAGGTCAACAAGCCGATTTCCGCGATCCCGCGCCGTACCGGCCGCATCACGCTGGCGGATGCAATCGCGCAGGCGGGCAGTGTCAACTCGTCTACGGCCGACGCTGCCCAGATGTTCGTGATTCGTGGCAGCTTGAGCGGCACACCTCAGGTGTTCCACCTGGATGGGCGCTCGCCGGTGGCAATGCTGGTCGCCAAGGAGTTCGACCTGCAGCCCAAGGACGTCGTGTACGTGGACGGCAATGGCCTTGTCCGCTTCAACCGTGTGCTGACGTTGCTGATTCCGGCCATCAATGCGGGCCTGACCGCGGGGTTGGTGGCGAAATGATCGATCGCGTTCTGGTGGTTTGCGAAGGCAACATCTGCCGCAGTCCATTGGCCTGCGCGATGCTCGCTCAGGCGCTGCCCGATATCGGTTTTAGTTCGGCGGGCACGCATGCGCTGGTAGGTGAGGGTGCGGACCCGCTCGTTCTTGAAATGGCGCGTGAGCGCGGTGTGCCGCTCGAAGAGCACATTGCCACCGCGCTTACGGACGAGCAGGTACGCGCTGCAGATCTCATTCTGACGATGACGAGAGTGCAGCGCGAGCAGATCGAGCACGTGTGGCCGTATGCGCGCGGCAAGGTTTATCGGCTCAACGAGAGCGACGGCGTTGATGTCGTCGACCCGTATCAGCGCCATCGTGTGGCATTCGAACTCGCATTCGCGCAAATCGAGCACGGCGTTGCGCATTGGCGTGGCGTATTGGCAGGACTGGCTCACTGAATCATGACTCTTCTTAAGCAAAATCGTCTGGCCGAGCAGGCGGATGACGATGAAATCGACCTTTCCGAGGTCTTTAATGTCCTTCGTGAAAGCTGGCGGCTGATTGCTGTGGTGGCGGCGTGCGTGCTTCTTCTGGGGACGACGTACGCGTTTCTCGGCACGCCGGTTTATCGTGCGGATGCCGTCATTCAGGTGGACGACGATTCGGGCATGAGTTCGATCAACGACAAGCTGGGTGATCTCGCGTCGTTGTTTCAGAACAAGGCAACCGCGGATGCGGAAATCGAATTGATTCGCTCACGTATGGTGGTGGGCGAGACGGTGAGCCGCCTTCATCTGGATGTGAGTGCGAAGCCGCATTATTTTCCGCTGATTGGGGCGGCGATTGCTCGGCGTTCGCGGGGCAACGGGACTGGGGAGCTGGCAAAGCCGGTTCTTGGCCTGGGGCGCTATGCATGGGGCGGCGAGCGAATCAGCATAACGCGGTTTGATGTCCCTCCCGTGCTCTATGAGGAAAAGTTCAAACTGCGCGTGCTCGACGCCGAAAGATACGAACTCATCGATCCGGATAGCAATGTAGTGCTTCGAGCGCACGTCGGCGAATCTGCAAGCGGCATGATGGCAGAGGGCGCCGTGCACCTGACCGTGGCTTCGTTTGTGGCCAGGCCCGACACGCTCTTCGACCTCAAGCGCTTCTCGACGCAGCAAACCGTCGAAAAATTCCAAAAGAAACTGGATATTGCGGAAAAGACGAAACAGTCTGGCATCATCGGAGTCAAGCTTGATGGCGACGATGCACAACGCATCACGGCAACGATCAACATGATCGCGAGCCTGTACGTTCAGCGCAATGTCGACCGGAAATCGGCGCAGGCGCAGCAGATGCTCTCCTTCCTTGGTGACCAACTGCCACAACTGCGATCCGACCTCGACCAGTCGGAAGCGCGCTACAACGCATTTCGCGCGAAAACGGGCGCTATCGACCTCGACGCCCAAGGCAAGCTCCTGCTGCAATCCGTGGTGGATACAAAATCTCATCTGATCGAGCTGCAACAGCAACGCGCCGATCTGGTCCAGCGCTATACGCCTTCGCATCCCGCCGTTGCTGCTATCGATGCGCGCGTCGCCGAGCTGGAGCGGCAACAGGATGAATATGAGCGTCAGGTGAGTGGCCTGCCACAGACGCAGCAGGAAGCACTGCGTCTCATGCGCGATGTGAAAGTCAACACGGACCTTTACATGAAGTTGCTGGACAGCACTCAACAATTACGCGTGCTGAAAGCAGGTCAGCTTGGCAATGTGCGCACGGTGGACTTTGCTGTTGTCCCCGAGATGCCGGTGCGCCCGAAGCCGATCCTTGTACTTCCGATTGCTGCAATGTTGGGTCTCCTGGTCGGCTGTGCGGTTGCCCTCGGCCGCCGCATGCTCAATCGCGGCCTGGAGAGCCCCGCGGAAATTGAACACGCCGTAGAAGTACCCGTCTACGCGATCATCTCGCATAGCGACAAGCAACTCACGCTCGAACAGTCGGTGCGCCGCAATCCGTCCAAGCCGGGTGTACTCGCTGCCGTCTTCCCGGACGATGTCGCGGTCGAAGGATTGCGCAGTCTGCGGACAGCGCTGCAATTCGGCGTGCTCAAGCCCGAGAACAACATCGTGATGATTACCGGCCCGCGGCCCGGCGTGGGCAAGTCGTTCGTCTCCGTGAATCTCGCGACGGTGCTGGCCTCGACCGGCAAGCGCATCTTGCTGATCGACGCCGATATGCGGCGCGGAGATGTGCATTCGTACTTCTCGATCAACAACAAGCCCGGGCTCTCCGAGGTGCTGACAGGTCGTGAGCCTTCCGACGTCATTCACCACCAGGTGCTACCCAACCTTGACGTCATGATGGCGGGGGTGGCACCGGATCGTCCGTCAGAACTGTTGTTGCGCGAACGCTTTGCGACAGTGCTCAAGTCGCTCGCCTCGACCTACGACATGGTGATCGTGGACTCGCCGCCTGTGCTTGCGGTGACCGATCCTGTTCTCATCGGCAAGGAGGCTGGTGCGACGCTCATGGTGGTACGCCATGGCCGCCACTCCGCCGCCGAACTGAGGGAGACGACGCGTCACCTGTCCAGCGCAGGTGTAGCGGTAGATGGCGTGTTGCTGACTGATGTGCCGCAGCGCGGCGCAACCTACGGCGCGTATTCCGACTACCGGAAGAAGCCCGAATAGAGCAACGAGTTCAGCCCAAATGGGTAGCTTGCGCGAGGTCACAGCAATGAAACAAGTAGTACTACTAATATTTGGAACGCGCCCGGAAGCAATCAAGATGGCGCCACTCGTACGGCGCTTGCGGCGCGATCCGGACGTCGATTGCAAGGTATGCGTGACCGGGCAGCACCGCGAGATGCTCGATCAGGTTCTGGCGATCTTTGATATCGAGCCGGACTTTGATCTGAACGTCATGAAGCGTGGTCAGGATCTCTACGACGTCACGACAGCGATTCTCTCGGGCTTGCGTGGCGTGCTGGCGTGCGCCAAACCGGACATGGTGCTCGTGCATGGCGATACCACCACGACCATGGCGGCAACGCTCGCGGCGTTCTATATGCGCATTCCTGTCGCTCACGTGGAGGCGGGGTTGCGCACAGGTAATCTCCTTTCGCCGTGGCCCGAGGAGGCAAATCGCAAGCTGACGGGAGCACTGGCAACGCTCCACTTTGCACCAACCGACCGAGCTCGGCAGAACCTGCTAGCCGAAGGTGTGAGCGACGACTCGATCGTGGTGACTGGCAATACGGTGATCGATGCACTGCTTCACGTGCGCGAGCGTCTCTCGAGCGACGTGCATTTGCGAACCGAAGTTCAACACATGCTGCCTGCTTTTCAGCCAGGGCGACGCCTCGTGCTGGTCACTGGGCATCGCCGCGAAAGCTTCGGCAACGGCTTTGAGCGCATTTGCACGGCACTCGCGCAGTTGGCCCATGCCTACCCGAACGTCGACATCGTCTATCCCGTGCATTTGAACCCGAGCGTGCGCGAACCGGTGAATCGCCTGCTCACGGGCATCGCCAATGTCCACCTGATCGAGCCGCTCGATTACCTGCCGTTCGTGAGCCTGATGGATCACGCATATCTGATCCTGACCGACTCGGGCGGTGTGCAGGAGGAGGCGCCTTCGCTGTGCAAGCCGGTGCTCGTGATGCGAGACACCACTGAGCGTCAGGAGGCCATCGATGCAGGTGTCGTGCAACTTGTGGGCACCGAGGTTCGCGCGATTGTCGAGGGCGTTGCGAGGTTGCTGGATGACGGTGAAGCGTACGCGGCGATGAGCCGCGGAGAGAACCCCTATGGAGATGGAAAGGCGTGCGACCGCATTGCGGCCACGTTGAAGTCCCGTTGAATTGCCGCAAAGCGCGCGGCGTGAAGCAACGACAAATCAAGGCATCGACATCATGAACTTCGAAACGATTTCGGTTGTAGGGCTCGGATACATTGGCTTGCCGACGGCGGCAGCATTTGCCGCTCGACGCAAGAAAGTGATCGGCGTCGACGTCAATCAACATGCAGTCGACACCATCAATCGCGGTGCAATTCACATCGTCGAGCCGGAACTCGACATGCTCGTGCATGCTGCCGTGACGCAAGGCTATTTGCGTGCCACCACAACGCCCGAACCCGCAGATGCATTTCTTATTGCCGTTCCCACTCCGTTCGCGGACGGTCACAAGCCCGATCTGTCCTATATCGAGGCTGCGAGCCGCACGGTGGCGCCTGTGTTGAAAAAGGGCGACCTGATCGTCCTTGAATCGACCTCGCCCGTGGGCGCGACCGCGAAGATGGCTGAATGGATGGCCGAGATGCGGCCGGATCTTACCTTCCCGCAACAGGTTGGCGACGCATCGGATGTCCGTGTGGCGCATTGCCCCGAGCGGGTGTTGCCGGGGCACGTGATTCGTGAACTGGTTGAAAACGATCGCGTGATTGGTGGCATGACGGACCGTTGTAGCGAGATGGCGCGCGAACTTTATCAAGTGTTCGTGCGTGGCGAATGCATTATCACGGAGGCACGCACGGCAGAGATGTGCAAGCTCACTGAGAATTCGTTTCGCGACGTGAATATCGCGTTTGCCAACGAGCTTTCGCTGATCTGCGATCGGCTCGATATCAACGTCTGGGAACTCATCAAGCTGGCGAATCGCCATCCTCGCGTGAACATTCTGCAGCCGGGGCCTGGCGTGGGCGGTCACTGTATTGCAGTGGATCCGTGGTTCATCGTGGATTCAGCGCCCGAGCAGGCTCGGCTCATTCGCGCCGCCCGAAATGTGAACGACGAGAAGCCGCACTGGGTGATCGAGCGTGTAGAGCGAGCGGCGGAGCGTTTCCGTGAACCGGTGATTGCGTGCCTTGGCTTGGCATTTAAGGCAAATATCGACGATTTGCGCGAAAGCCCGGCGGTGGAAATCGCGAAGGAACTGGGGCAACGGTTTCCTGGAAAGGTGGTGGCTGTCGAGCCAAATATTCGGGAACTGCCGTCAGGACTGCAGGGCGTTTTGCAACTTTGCGATCTGCGCACGGCACTGGCCGAGGCGGATGTGATCGTGATCCTGGTGGACCACGCGCAATTCAAGCAGGTCGATCCGATCAGGTTGCAGGCGAAGGTGGTGATTGATACGCGGGGTGTGTTGGCGCGTGTCTGATGGCGTGGCCTGCCGAGGCAAACACAATGTAGCAGTCCCATGTGAGACCGGGGACGATTTACACCACGTTTCACAGGTGGGGATCGTCCCCGGGCGTAACCGAATTGACGATGAACTACGGACGACTAATCGGAAAGGCAGAGGCGATCATCGCGACCGGGATGCCGGGACTCTATCGCGTCCTGGCGTTCATAGGTGTTCAGAAAATTTATTCGCTCAGCGATCTCGGGCGAGCCGCCTCGGCGTTCTCAGTTGCGCAGATTCTGGCGTTTTTTACGGCAATTGGGTGGACGACTCTGATACTCGCGCGCGTGCCTGCGGCACATTGCCGAGAGGACGGCGTTCAACGCTTCTATGAACTGGTTCAGATGGCTGCCATTTCCTTGGTGGCATTTGCTGTCGGTATTGTGCTCTGGGCGTGGGCCTTTCCGTCCGAGGTTTCAGGGCTTGAGACGGGTGTAATCATGGCGGGGTGGACGTTCTATCAGGTGACGCGGCATTACTTTGTTGCTCTGCGGGAATATAGGCGCATTATTGCTTATGACCTTTTTCTGCTCGCGGCGACGGCAGCGTATGTGGTCGGGTGTCACGACTTCGGAATAGCTGCCGGGTTCCCTCTTGGCCTCGCGCTGCTGACGACGGGCGCACTCATACTCGTGAATATAGGTCGACCACAAAAATTCCTGCGTGCAACGACATTCGAATTCAAGGGGCTCGAATTCGGCTTCAACAATTTTCTATCCGGCGGCGTTGCGCTTAGCCTGGTGCCAATCGCGAACTTCACCGAAGGTGCCCACTTTGCTGGCGTTGTATCGCTGGTTGTATCCTTCAGCGCTATTTGTGCACTGATTCCACGCGCAATTTCGTTATATCGCCTACCTGAACTCAGCAAACTCGTCAGCGCCGGCAAGTCGCTAGCGGACCTGACTTCGCGGACCGCTCGGGAAGTGGCGCTGGCCTGTGGTGGAGCATTTCTGGTGAATGTCGGGATGGTTGTGGGGCTCGCGCTTTATCAGGATGCACAGGCGCGCTCTTGGTATGCGCTGATTTGCGGTCTTGTGATTTGCGCCCAGAATTGCATAAGCATGCTGGGCATGGCGCAAAGCAACGTGCTAATGGTTCGTGAGGCAAGTCGGGCATCAATGGCCATCAATTTGACATCCTGCGGATTGTTTGTCGCCACTATGGCCGTTTTCTATGCTGTTTCTGGCGGGCTCAATTTTTCTTTCGTATTGGCTGTATGTATTGTTGCGACCCTCGTGCGCAACTCCATGCTCAGGCGTAGGAGTGCCCCGCTCTTGGCATCGAGTGTTCGTCCCTGCTGATGGAATTTCGAACCGCCGAAACTGGCAAAAACGACGAAACAGACCCGTCATGACATTATGTAACGTAGTTTTATCAACGGAGCCGCGTGGTGGAAAGGGTGGGGTTGCCACGGTTGTTCCGATGTACCTTGAGGCGCTGAGCGAGTTAGGGAAAACCGAGTTTATCCCGACTCATAGTAGCCGGAAGTTTTGGGGAAAGTTTGGGCCGTGGCTCTGCTCTTTCTTCCGTTGTATGAGAACAATGGCGCGAGAGCGTAGTTCGCGGCTGTTTTTTCATCTGCATCCGGGGTCGGGTTTTTGCATTGTCCGAATGCTGTTCCTGGCAATATTCCTTCGCAGCGTTGCGCGCCAAAGAGTTCTCGTATATCTGCACACGCCATACCTCGAGACATATCTGGAGAACCCTGTATGGCAGTTGATCATCGGAGCGCTGGCTAGACAATCGACTTACGTGATTGTCCTCACGTCATACGCGCGCGCTGTGCTGGCCAAGCACGGCTTATCCGGAAAAGCTCGTGTCATACCAAACCCGTTTCGGGCATGTGCGAGGCGGGCAGAGCGGATAGAAAACGTCAGTGGCGAAGTGACAGTCCTGACCATGGGGCGACTCGTCAAGGGTAAGGGAATACTGGAAACAGTTATGGCGATGTCACGACTTCCAGGGAACTATCGTCTCGTTGTCGCCGGAGATGGTGAACTGGCAGCTCTGATGAGGGAGGTGATTTCAGAAAATCGTCTCGAATCGCGCGTGGTAATGAAAGGTTGGGTTTCCGGCGTGGAAAAGGATGAGCTTTTAGCCAATGCCAATGTATTTTGCTTGCCGAGTACTGTCGATTCATTTGGGATGAGCTTCGTTGAGGCCCAGTGCTATGACCTGCCGATCGTGGCTTTTAGGCACCCGCCTGTATTGGAGGTCATATGCCCTGAGCGAGCCATCTTTGTGAGTGAACTTGCCATAGACAGCCTGGCAGAAGCCATAAAAAAGGCGGCTGAAATAGGTTCAGAAGGAGTTCTGGAAGGTGGAGCGAAATGGGTAAACGATTTATTTGGTATTTCGAAAATAGCCAATCTCTTGGGTGGAATCATAGAGGAAGCTCTTAATAAACGTTGCCCCTAGGAAGCTGGAGTTATTTTTATGCAAATAAAGTTAAAATGGAATAATTTTCCGGCTGTGGCAAAATTAATAATTCTAATGTCGATCTCGACCGTGGTGCTCGCAACCGAGTCTGAGCGGCAACAATATGATGTTTTGTTCACCACTTCGTGGGAGCATGGCGTCGACGATCGGCTTCAGTATCAAATGCCTGAAAGGGATTCGATTGAAGATGTCGATTTCGGTATTCCGGAAACTCCCCGAGCTCTGAAAGTAACCATCTTTCGAGATCAAAATTACAAAGGCGTTGCCAACGGAACGCCTCGTGCCGAAATATCGTTTGGTGAATTCATCAAATTTCATCGAAACGGCGACTATCTTGTGAATTGGCAGACATATATCCCGGCGGATTATGTGTTAGACAAGGAGCAGCCGGAGGTGATCACGCAAATCCACCAAGGCGCTCAGATCAAAACAGGTTATCCCACGTTTGCGCTCTTTTTGTCTGCTGATGGAGGCTATGGTGTGCGTAGTCATACGCAGAATTCCAACGATTCAATAGGAAAAATATTCGGAAATCCAACGGATGATAGAGGGAGAGTTGTAAATTGGAGCCTGCATTACATTCCAGACGACACTGGAAAGTGTGCGCTCACCGAGCTCTTCAAGGATGGACAAAGGGTGTTTATAAGTAAAGGTACTCCTAATGCATATGCTAACGATGATAATGCATACCTTAAATTCGGAATTTATAAAGCCGGATGGCAGGTAAAGCCCTCCGACGTCCGTGCCAGGACGATGTATTTTGGTCGACTTTCCATATTTTTAAAGAGATGGATAAATCGCCGATCTGTGCGATGGCAGTAATGCTGGTTGCATTTGTTTTCAGAGTATCTTCGCTTAGTTCGATGAATTCTGAAATCTGTGAGGTTTCATGAATCGCATAAATATATTTGACTGTCCGATGGACGCTGCAACGATGGACGAGACCGTTGCGTGGATTGCAGATCGAATAGAACGTCGCGTCTTTACACAACATGTTGTTGTGAATGTCGCTAAGCTCGTTCATATGCAGACAGACAAGGAATTGGCTCTTTCGGTCAAAAATTGCGACATTATAAACGTTGACGGAATGGGCGTAGTCTGGGGAGCACGCATGCTCGGGCAACCTGTGCCAGAACGTGTCGCCGGAGTGGATCTGTTCGGGAAATTAATCGAAATGGCGAGTTCTGGTGGCTTGCCGATATATCTGCTGGGTGCGACCGACGCAGTCGTCGAAAAGACCGCGGAGATCCTGGCGGAACGTCATCCGGAACTCCTGCTGGCGGGATTCAGCAATGGATACTTTTGGGACGATGAAGGGGCAGTGGTGGATAAGATCAGGCAATCAGGAGCACGTCTCCTGTTTGTCGCAATTAGCTCGCCGAAAAAGGAAATCTTCATCAATCGCTGGAAGGACGAACTCGGTGTGGATTTTGTAATGGGCGTGGGCGGAACGTTCGATGTCATTGCGGGCAAGGTTCGTCGCGCGCCCGAATGGATGCAGCGTAGCGGCTTGGAGTGGTTTTATCGTGTAACTCAGGAGCCCAGACGCATGTGGAAGCGCTATTTTTTAACTAATATACGGTTTGCTTTTATGCTAGGCAAGGCCTATTTGTCGGCGCGCCAGGCGTAGGTTCTGTGAAATGGGATTTTTTCCCCTCGATGAGCGGAACTGCTCTGATCGGGTTCCGTGCATCACTTTCCCTAAATTTTGTGGTTGAATGAATATCGTTGGATCGCAGTCGTATGAAGAATTACTTGTATGAACGTTTGCGGCCGGAAAAGAAGGGTTCGGATAGCAGCGTGAGGCACCTCAATCCACTTTTACTATTTATCCTGATTTATATTGCCTACAATGGCATCGGTTTGATTGATACGCCGTGGACAATTGCTGGTGCATACGACAAAACCCTGTGCTGGGAGCTATTTCTCACAGGGTTGGCGGGCGCGAGCGTTGCGCTTGTTTTTTGGGGTGGGCATCGTGAATATAGGATTGAGCCAATAATCAGGCGGCGAACGTCAAGGCAATTAACGGCGCTCTTTTTTCTGATGTTTACGGCCTGCCTTGCATCGGCTATTTTTATGACTGGCGGAATACCGCTCTTTGCCGGGGAGGAGCGTTTTGGAAACTCTGCCCTTGCTTTCAATTTAATTCAATTGTATGGATTCTGGGCTTTAGTCAGGACAATATCCAGCATGGAAACCGGTAGAAGGGTTCGTTATTTTCATCCGATATTATACATGGCGGGAGCGCTATGTTTTGGATACAGGACGCCGATACTGATTTTTGTTTTCGTAATATTTGTCTATCTGATCACATTCAAGGTCTCAAGAGGAAAGGGTGTGGTGCTCGGGTTTTGTGCGATTTTATCTATTGTAATATTTTCCGCAGTATTTGCTGCGTATAGGGTGTCGCAGAGTTATGATTTTGTAATTTTTTTTAAAAATATTGATTTTCGGTACATAAACGATCACAAATATTTGCTGCCGTTTGTTCCTGCGCTTGCAATGTTTGATTTTAGCCAGAACACAATCAGTACCATAGGCAGCGCGCTCCATGAGCACATGTATGGCCAGTTGCTCATCAGTAACTATGAGACATTCCTGCCCGGTAAGCATTGGGGAGCACGCAATATTATCGGGGCAATTACTTCAGCACGCTGGATTGCCGGCAGGCCAATGAGCATTACTCCAACGTTACAAGGGGCACTCTATGTCGATTTTGGCTACGTTGGAGTCTTTTTTGGGTTCTTTCTGATAGTTGCGATCGTTGGAAATCTCTGGCGTTTAACAGAGAAATGGAGTGCTGTTGGGAAATTCAGCTTTTGTTATTTGCTGACACTTTCCATTATGGCGATACACAATGGTTACTGGGATGCCGGTTTCGTATTTTTTCTATTTTTTTTGCTAATCATTCGTATTTTTGACCTGCTCAAGACGATGAGCTCGAGGAAGGTTGGTGGTGCTGGCTGAATTATAAATATCGAAGTATTAATTTTTTTGACTGGAGTTGCATGTGATTTATATATTCAGGATCTCGAGATTTTTTTATATTCTTCGCATTCCTTTTGTTCCCTGGGCTTTTAAAATTGTTAATCGTATTCTCTTTTCAGTATCGGTTCCCCCCTCGGTAAAGGTTGGAAGAAATGTGATCTTTGGCTATCAAGGCCTTGGCATTGTCGTACATCGTCACGCGGTAATCGGTAACAACGTTACTATTTCGCCGAATGTCGTTATCGGCGGTCGAAGTGGGAAAATGGGCGCGCCTATCATCGAGGATGATGTCTTGATTGGCGCTGGCGCCAGTGTTCTTGGGCCGATCAGAATTGGCAGGGGAGCAAAGATCGGCGCCAATGCTGTCGTGTTGGCAGATGTGCCTCCGCACGCGATCGCGGTGGGTATCCCGGCGAGAATTGTCTCTTCCGCCGCCTGACGTTATGCCCCCTCACATCCCCGGCACCATCTCCGGCGGATGCTGCTTAAGCTGCTTCCTGGCCTCACGAAACTCAGGAAAAATCGACTCCACGGTCTGCCAGAACCGCGGACTATGGTTCATCTCGCGCAAATGCGCGAGCTCATGTGCCACAACATAGTCGACAACCGAAAGCGGAAAATGAATCAACCGCCAGTTCAAACGAATCCGTCCTTCGCTAGAACAACTTCCCCAGCGCGTCATCGCTGAAGAAAGCGCATAGGACCGAAACGTCACCCCAAGCCTCGCCGCATAAACCGCAAGCCGCTCGCCAAAAATCCGCGTCGCTTCCCCCTGAAGCCAGCCCGTCACGCGGTCCTTGATCTGCTGCGCGTCCGCGTGCGGCGGCAGCGGCAACGCCAGCACCCGCGTTGCCTCATCAAACGCGAGCACCGATGCCCCCAGCCTCACGCTCATCGGCTTGCCAAGATAGGGCAGTTCAGCGCCATCGCCCCATTCCACGCGCGGCAGCGCACGCTGTTCAACCCGCGTTTGCCACTCAATCAGCTTCGCAAAGATCCACCGTTGCTTCTCAACGATGGCGGTTTCGATGTCAGCTAGAGTCACCCATCGGGGCGCAGTGATCGTGAGCCCGGTGCCGTCGATGGCAAACCCGATCGACTTGCGCGAGGACCGCTTGAGCCGATACTGCAACGTGCGCGCGCCCAGTTCGAGCGTGCGCAGCCGCGTACCATCGGGCGCGAGCGGTGCCTTGGGCGCCGTGAAAGGCGATTGTGCGGGAGGCGGAGCGGAAAACGGCAATGAAGGCGAGGGCGTAGCAACCGGAACAGCCGGCTCAGCAAAGAGCGGCAAATCGAGTTGCCCATTGTCGAGCGCCGCGACGGGGCGCGGCGTAGAGGACTTCTGCATCGTCAGGCTGGGTGCGGGATGGCATGCGTGGCGCGCGGCTAGCTTGCCGCTTGAGCGTCAGATCCTCGCGGCGTCTGCCGATGCGCCATTCGTTTCGCGATACGCGTCTGGATCGATGCGTCGCATTTCGGCTTCGATCCACTGTTCCACACGCGTATTCACCTGGTCGGGCGTGAGCCCGGTTGTCTCGATCGGCTTGCCGATCGACACCGTGACTATACCCGCATATTTGGTGAACGAGTTGCGGGGCCAGACGTGCCCCGCGTTGTGCGCGATCGGCACGACGGGGGCGCCGGTCGAAATCGCAAAGCGCGCGCCGCCGGTCTTGTATTTGCCCTGCTTGCCCACCGGCGTGCGCGTGCCTTCCGGGAACATGATGACCCACGCGCCTTCGGCCATGCGCGCTTTGCCCTGGCGCGTCACGGAGGCGAATGCGTACTTGCCTTCCTTGCGGTCGATCTGAACCATCTTCAGCATGCCCAGCGCCCAGCCGAAGAACGGCACGTACAGCAGTTCGCGCTTGAACACGAAGCACAGCGGCCGCGGCATCAGTGCGGGAAAGGCCAGCGTTTCCCATGCCGACTGGTGCTTCGAGAGCAGCACGGCCGGTCCGTTGGGCAGGTTCTCCATGCCCTCGATGCGGTAGCGGATGCCGTTGAGCCAGCGCGTGACGAAGAGCGTCGAGCGGCACCAGCCCACGGCCATCCAGTAGCGCCGCGCGGCGTTCAGGAACGGGAACGCGATGAAGCATGCCGTTGCGTAGGGGATCGTGTAGACGATCAGGTAGATGAACAGCAGCAGGGAGCGGATGAGGCGCATCGGTTGGACCGTTCTTCGAAGGGCAGGGCGACAGGGCTACGGCGCGGCGCTAAGCCGGCTCGTTCGCGAGGAAGTCGAGCACGAACGCGCGCAGGTCGTCGTGCACTTTCGTGCCTTCGGGCAGGCCGCCCGCCGCGAGCGTCTTCTCGCCTTTGCCCGTGCGCACGAGGTGCGTGGGAAAGCCGAGCACGGCGCCCGCTTGCAGGTCGCGCAGCGAATCGCCGACCACGGGGGTGTCGGCGGGATCGATCTCGAAGCGCTCGGCGATCATCTTGAGCATGCCGGGCTTGGGCTTGCGGCAGTCGCAATGGTCTTGCGCGGTGTGCGGGCAGAAGAACACGGCGTCGATGCGTCCGCCCACCGCGGCGGCCTGGCGTTGCATCTTGGCGTGCATCTCGTTGAGCGCCGTCGTGTCGAACAGGCCTCGGCCGATGCCGGACTGGTTCGTCGCGACGGCGACGCGATAGCCCGCCTGGTTCAGGCGAGCGATCGCTTCGAGACTGCCCGGGATCGCGATCCATTCGTCCACGGACTTGACGAAGGCGTCGGAGTCGACGTTGATCACGCCGTCGCGGTCGAGGATCACGAGTTTGCGGCTGGTGCTGGTCGGCATGGCGTCGTTCAGTAGAGGGGCACGACGGCCATCACGCGGCGAGGCGCGAGATGTCGGCCACGCTGTTCATCTGGCGATGCAATGCCTTGAGCAGCGCGAGACGGTTCGCGCGCAGCGCCGGGTCTTCCGCGTTCACCATCACGTCGTTGAAGAACGTGTCGACGGTTTCGCGCAGCGCCGCGAGCGCCGTGAGCGCGCCCGTGTACTCGCGCGCGGCCAGTTGCGTCTGCACGCGCGGCGCAACCTGTTCGAGCTGCGCGTAGAGCGCCTTTTCCGCGTTTTCCACGAAGAGCGTACTCTGCACGCCCGCGTCCTCGGCGCCGTCGGACTTCTTGAGGATGTTCGAGATGCGCTTGTTGGCCGCCGCGAGCGAGGCCGCTTCCTCGAGCGCCGCGAATTCGCGCACGGCGTCGAGACGCGCGACGATATCGTCGAGGCGCGTGGGGTTCATCGCGAGCACCGCGTCGATTTCCTGCGCCGCGTAGCCGCGCTCGCGCAGCATGCCGCGCAGGCGGTCCATGCAGAATTCGTAGATCGCCTGCGTCGATTCCGTGACGGCTTCGATGCCGGCGAACTGCGCGTAAGCGGTGCGCAGCAGCTCGACGAGATCGAGCGGCAACTGCTTCTCGACGAGGATGCGTAGCACGCCCAGCGCGTGGCGGCGCAGTGCGAACGGGTCTTTCTCGCCGGTTGGCGCAAGGCCGATGCCCCAGATGCCCACGAGCGTTTCGAGCTTGTCCGCGAGCGCGACGATCGTGCCCGTGGCCGTGGTCGGCAATGCGTCGCCGGAGAAGCGCGGCTGATAGTGCTCGGTGCACGCAATCGCCACTTCTTCGGGCTCGCCGTCGTGGCGCGCGTAGTAGGTGCCCATCGTGCCTTGCAGCTCGGGGAACTCGCCCACCATGTCGGTCAGCAGGTCGGCCTTGGCGAGGCGCGCGCCGCGCTTCGCGAGCGCGGCGTCGGCGCCGCTCATGTCGGAGATGGCGCCCGCGAGCGCTTCGAGGCGCTCCACGCGCTGCAGCGTCGAGCCGAGCTTGTTGTGATAGACCACGTTCGCGAGCAGCGGCACGCGATCGGCCAGCGGCTTCTTCTTATCCTGCTCGAAGAAGAACTTGGCGTCGGCGAGACGCGGGCGCACGACGCGCTCGTTGCCTTCGACGATTTCGCCCGGCGTTTCGGTCTCGATGTTGGAGACGATCAGAAAGCGCGAGCGCAGGCGGCCTGCGGCGTCGGTAAGCGCGAAGTATTTCTGGTTCGTCTGCATCGTGAGGATCAGGCATTCCTGCGGCACTTGCAGGAATTCGTCCTCGAATTTGCACGCGTAGACAACCGGCCATTCGACGAGCGAGTTCACTTCGTCGAGCAGCGCCTCGGGCATGACGACCTGGTCGTCGCCGGCCTGCTCGATGAGCTGTTCGCGGATCGCTTCGCGGCGGTCCGCATAGCTCGCGAGCACGTGGCCCTTGTGCTGCAGCGTGTGCGCGTAGTCGTCGGCGTGCGTGATGGCGACGTTGCCGTGCGAGAGGAAGCGGTGGCCGCGCGTGGTGTCGCCGGCGTCGATGCCAAACGCCGTGACGGGCACGATCTGGTCGCCGTGCAG
Source organism: Paraburkholderia sp. J63 (assembly GCF_905220245.1). Classification (NCBI taxonomy): domain Bacteria; kingdom Pseudomonadati; phylum Pseudomonadota; class Betaproteobacteria; order Burkholderiales; family Burkholderiaceae; genus Paraburkholderia; species Paraburkholderia sp. J63. Next base: position 59,439 of record NZ_CAJMZF010000018.1, read on the forward strand.
GACCGTGAGGCGATGCACCGGGCGCACGAACTGCACGTTGCTGCCGTCCGGGCGCTGGTACGTCATGACCTTCGGGATCGGCAGCCTGGCGAGTGCTTCGTCGAGCACGGCTTGCAGGCCGTCGGCGAGCGTCGCGCCCGGCGCCGAATAGCGCAGGAAGAACGCTTCGTTCTTGCCGTCGCTGGCGCGTTCGAGGTCGGAGACGGGGAAGTCGGGGAAGCCGAGCGCGGCGAGCTTCTTCGCGAGCGGCGCGGTGGGCTGGCCGTTGGCGTCGAGCGCGACCGAGACGGGCAGCACTTTTTCGCGCACCTGCTTTTCGGGCGCGACGCTGCGCACGTTCTTGATCGTCACGGCGAGACGGCGCGGCGTGGCGAAGCGTTCGAACGAGAGGTCGCCTTCGATCAGGTCGCGCGCGGCGAGGCGCTGCGCGATGCCTTCGGCGAACGCGTCGCCGAGGCGCGCGAGGGCCTTCGGCGGCAGTTCCTCGGTCAGCAGTTCGACGAGGAGGGTGGCGTGATGAGCTTGGGTCATTGTTCTGGAGATCCGGTCATTCCTCGTCGAACTTGCGTTCGACCTTCAGCGGCGGCGCCCAGGCGGGCATCGCGGCGTCCTGTTCGTCGGTGGTCAGGCCCGGCACGCCGTGCACCGGATTGCCGAGCATCGGGAAGCCGAGCTTCTCGCGCGATTCGTAGTACGACTGCGCCACGCTGCGCGAGAGCGCGCGAATGCGGCCGATGTACGCCGCGCGCTCCGTCACGGAGATCGCGCCGCGCGCGTCGAGCAGATTGAACGTGTGGCCGGCCTTGAGCACGAGCTCGTAGGCGGGCAGCGCGAGCCGCAGATCGATCATGCGCTTCGCTTCGCCTTCGTACGCGTTGAAGAACGTGAACAGCAGGTCGACGTTCGCGTGCTCGAAGTTGTACGTGGAGTGCTCGACTTCGTTCTGGTGGTAGACGTCGCCATAGGTGAGGCGGCGCAGCTCGGGGCCGTTCGGGCCTTCCTCTTCCCACTCGGTCCAGATGAGGTCGTAGACGTTCTCGACCTTCTGCAGGTACATCGCGAGGCGCTCGAGGCCGTAGGTGATTTCGCCGAGCACGGGCTTGCAGTCGAGGCCGCCCACTTGCTGGAAGTACGTGAACTGCGTGACTTCCATGCCGTTGAGCCAGACTTCCCAGCCGAGGCCCCAGGCGCCGAGCGTGGGGTTCTCCCAGTCGTCTTCCACGAAGCGCACGTCGTTTTGCTTCAGGTCGAAGCCGAGCGCTTCGAGCGAGCCCAGGTACAGGTCGAGGATGTTTTCCGGCGCCGGCTTGAGCACCACCTGGTACTGGTAGTAGTGCTGCAGGCGGTTCGGGTTCTCGCCGTAGCGGCCGTCTTTCGGGCGGCGCGAGGGCTGCACATAGGCTGCTCGCCACGGCTCGGGGCCGATCGCGCGCAGGAAGGTGTGGACGTGCGAGGTGCCGGCGCCGACTTCCATGTCGATCGGCTGGAGCAGCGCGCAGCCCTGCTTGTCCCAGTAAGACTGGAGCGTCAGGATGATTTGCTGAAACGTGAGCATGTGTGCCTGCAGTGTCTTTTAGGGCGAAAGGCGTGGGCTGCGGCGGCAAGGGCGGCCACGCGCGGCCGGAGTTTGGCCAGACATGGCGTTCCGCGCGCGGCGGGCGTTCCTTGCGTGCTGCGGTCCCAGCCCCCGGTCAGGAGGGGCGGCCCGGTGCTAAAACCTTGAATTTTACCGGATTGGCGCGGCGTTGAGACCGCGGCGGGGTTCCGCAAGGATTTCGGCGTCGATGCCGGGCCGCGGCGGCATCGATTGCCGATGCGCTCATGAAGAAGCGGCCGCCGCGCGCGGCGCTGCCGCTTCGCGCTCCATCAAGCCTTCTTGCGCCCCGGCCGGCCCGGCCCGAACGCGAAGCCGAACGCCAGCAACAGCAGCGACACGGCGATCACCGTGTTGTTGCCGCTCGTCACGTAGGGCGTGAAGCCTTGCGTGCCTTCCACGCGCACGTCGAGCGAGCCCACGGTGAAGGCGGGCAGACGCGCGATCACGTTGCCGTGCGCGTCGATGGCGGCCGTCGCGCCCGTGTTGGTCGCGCGCAGCATCGGCCGGCCGGTTTCGAGTGAGCGCATGCGCGCGATCTGCAGATGCTGGTCGAGCGCGATGGTGTCGCCGAACCAGGCGAGATTCGTCGAATTGATGAGGATGCCTGGCGAGACCGGGTTCTCGCGCACGGTGCGCGCAATTTCCTCGCCGAAGATGTCCTCGTAGCAGATATCGACGGCCACGGGCTGGTTGTGCACGAGGAACGGCGGCTGCACGGGCGCGCCGCGCGCGAAGTCGCCGAGCGGAATGTTCATGAGGTTCACGAACCAGCGGAAGCCCCACGGTACGAACTCGCCGAAGGGCACGAGATGGTGCTTGTCGTAGCGGTACAGGCCGTTCTGGCCCGGCGTGATGCCGAACAGGCTGTTGGTGTAGTCGACCACGCGCCCGTCCGGCGTGATCGTGCCGCCCACGGCGCCGAACAGGATCGAGGTGCCGGTGCCGTCGGCGAAGGCGCGCACGTCACGGCCGAACTTCTCCGGTATTTCCTGCATGAGCACGGGAATCGCGGTCTCGGGCGTGACGACGAGGTCGGCGGGCTTCTCGGTGATGAGCTTCTGGAATTCGCTGAGCGAGTCCACGAGGCCGGATTCGGAGAACTTCATCTCCTGCTTCACGTTGCCTTGCAGGAGGCGCACGTTCAGCGGCGCGTTTTCGGGATGCGTCCAGTTGACGAGCGGCAGCAGCAGGCCCGCGACGATCACGGCCACGGCGCCCAAAGCGGCCACAGCGGGCGTGGCGATGCCGTCAGGCGACGATCCGGCGGACGCGGGCGCATCCGGGCGCACCCTGCGCACATGGAGATGGATGAGCGCCTGCACGATCAGCGCGGCGACGAGCGCGAGCACCCAGCCCACGCCATAAACGCCGACGATCGGCGCAAATCCGGCGAGCGGCCCGTCCACCTGCGCGTAGCCGCTGGAAAGCCACGGGAAGCCGGTGAAGACATAGCCGCGCGCCCATTCGCCGAGCGCCCAGGCGCTCGCGAAGGCAAAGGCGCCGTGCCATGTCGGCGCAAACGGCAGCGTGTCCGTCTTCGATCGGTTCCGGCCGTTGCTCGCATGTCCCGCGCAGAACGACCAGACGAGCGCGGCAAGCGCGGGATAAAGGCCGAGGTAGAGCGAGAACAGCACGAGCGCCGCGCCCGCGAGCACGGCGGGCATGCCGCCGTAGAAGTGCATGCTCACGTAGAGCCACCAGACGCCGCTCACGAAGTTGCCGAAGCCGAACGCCCAGCCCGTGAAGAGCGCGCTCTTCCAGCCCGGGGTGCGCGTGAGCCAGAAGTAAAAGCCCGCGAAGATCGCGATTTCGAGCCAGCCGCCGTGCGGCGTGGGCGCGAACGAGAGCGTGTTGAGCGCGCCCAGCGCGGCGGCGGCCAGGTAGTGCCAGGCGGGCAGCGCGCGGCGTGCGGCCGCGTTGCCTGCGACATGGGTGGGGTCTGCGGCGCGCGCGCCGTCGCGCGTGCGGGAATCGATCGGTTCAGCCATGGATATGCTTGGGCGCTGCAGTCCGACTGCAGGGGCGCTCGGGGCGCGGGTTGCGGGTTTGTGCGAATGCTTGCGCGGTGCGAAGCGTTTGCCGCACGCGCTGTGCGTGCAGCGAGCGCAACGATAGCATTTTCGCGCGTCGGCAATGCATGGCGTCGGGGTCCGCCGTCTGGAGACGGTTTGGGGACCGATCGTGCGCCGCGCATGCCATCAAGCAAAACGCCGGCTGCAGGGGAACCGCGGGCCGGCGTCGTTCGATCTGCGCGCAAGGCGCGGGGCGTCAGGTCCCCGGCGGCTGCAGCGCGGCTTCGCGCTGGCCCGCGAGCGGGTCGCGGCGCACGAGCAGCATGTGCACCTGGCGCGCATCGGCGCGCAGCACTTCGAAGATCAGGTCATTGATGCGGACCTTTTCGCCGCGATGCGGCACGTGCCCGAAATGGTGCGTGACGAAGCCGCCGATCGTATCGACTTCCTCGTCCGGGAAATGGGTGCCGAACGCCTCGTTGAACTGCTCGATCTCGGTGAGCGCACGCACGCGGAAGCGCCCGTCGGGCGACGCGATGATGTTGCCGCTTTCCTCGTCGAAGTCGTACTCGTCCTCGATGTCGCCGACGATCTGCTCGAGCACGTCCTCGATCGTGATGAGGCCGGCCACGCCGCCGTATTCATCGACGACGATGGCGATGTGATTGCGGTTCTGGCGGAAGTCGTGCAGCAGCACGTTCAGGCGCTTGGACTCGGGGATGAACACGGCCGGGCGCAGCATGCCGCGCACGTCGAATTCCTCTTCGGCGTAGTAGCGCAGCAGGTCCTTGGCCAGCAGTATGCCGGTCACGTTGTCGCGGTTGCCCTCGTAGACCGGATAGCGCGAGTGCGCCTTGTCCAGCACGAAGGGGATGAATTCGTCGGGGGTCTCGGCGATGTTGATCGCATCCATCTGGGCGCGCGGCACCATGATGTCGCGCGCGCAGAGCTCGGACACCTGGAACACGCCTTCGATCATCGAAAGCGAATCGGCGTCGATCAGATTGCGCGCGTGCGCGTCCTGGAGGATTTCGAGAAGCTCGCTGCGCGAGTCGGGCTCGGGCGAGATGAAGTCGGTCAGCCGCTCGAGAAGGGAGCGCTTTTCCTGCGGTTTGTCGGTTTGTCGTCGACTGGGATAGGAGTCGTTCATGGTGGTGCGTCCTGGGCCTCTTGATGGCCGGACGCGCTGTTGCGGATGGGAAAGGATACAACATGCGTGTGGCAGGCCCGTGTAGGGCAAGCCCGCAGATCAATCCTAACGCAGATGCGGGGCGATCGGGGGCGGGCGCGCCGGCGAGGGCGTCTTCGCTCACAGGCGCCGGGCGACGCTGCCGGCAGTCGGCGGCTACCGTGAGCGCGGTTAGCACAGCTCGCCGATTTATGGGGCTCGGACTTTGGCGATTTCCATCTTGAGTTTGATGGGGATCGTTTTCACTGGGATGTTTGACATTTTCCTTTCAGGGAAAGGTCTCTAATGCGAACCTTCGCGCGGGACTCGATCGTTCCGCGTGGCGTTGGCCGGGCATGCAGCCCGGTTCAGGTGCGTAAGGAGATCCATTTTGCTGGCGTTATCGAAAAAACATACCAGGGAGCGCGCGAGGCGGTGCGCGGCGTGGCTCATGCCGCCGCTGTTCGCCACGCTGATCGTCACGTTGTCCGGCTGCGCGACCGAGGCGTCGCGCGCGCTGCCCGTCCCGGAAGTGGCGGCGTCGCGCACGCCCTACGCGGGCAAGCCCGTGGCGGTCGCCGTCGGCAAGTTCGACAACCGGTCGAGCTACATGCGCGGCATTTTCACGGACGGCATCGACCGTCTGGGCGCCCAGGCCAAAACCATTCTGATCACGGCGCTCCAGCAGAGCGGGCGCTTTAACGTGCTCGACCGCGACAACCTCGACGAGATTCGCCAGGAAGCCGGTTTCACGAAGCAGGCGCAGGCCGTGAAGGGCGCGCGCTACATCCTCACCGGCGACGTGACCGAGTTCGGCCGCAAGGAAGTCGGCGACCAGCAACTGTTCGGCATCCTCGGGCGCGGCAAGAGCCAGGTGGCGTACGCGAAGGTCAGCCTCAACGTCGTTGATACGGTGACGTCCGAGGTCGTCGCGTCGGCACAGGGCGCGGGCGAATACAGCCTGTCGAGCCGCGAGGTGATCGGCTTCGGCGGCACCTCGGGCTACGACTCGACGCTCAACGGCAAGGTGCTCGACCTCGCCATCGAGGAGGCCGTCAATCACCTCGCCGAACGCGTCGACGCGGGCGCGCTGGCCGCCGGGAAATAACGGCGGCATCTATCAATCCGGTTAGAACGAGAGACCAACACATGACCAGCAACATCATCACGCGGCCGCGCGCCGGCGTGCCGCTCGGGGTCGCACTGGCCGTCGTGGGCGCGCTGCTCGCGGGCTGCGCGGCGCAGAAGCCGCAAACGCTCTATCAATGGGACGCCTATCAGCCGCAGGTGTACGCGTACCTGAAAGGAGAAGCGAGCCCCGAACAGCAGATCGGCTCGCTTGAACAGGCGCTACAGCAAATCCGCGCGAAGGGCAACCGGCCGCCGCCCGGCTTCCATGCTCACCTGGGCGCGCTGTACGCCAGCGTCGGCAAGGGCCAGCAGGCGCAGCAGGAACTGCTGGCGGAAAAGGCCGCCTTCCCCGAGTCGTCCGCCTACATGGACTTTTTGCTGAAAAATCTTTCGAAGTAAGCGACCGATCATGCTCAAGTTTTCCTCACTCAAATGCCTGCCGGTGCTGGCGGTGGCCGCCATGCTCGCGGCGTGCGCGGGCCTGCAGAAGCCGGCCAGCTACGACTACACCGCGTTCAGGAGCGCCAAGCCGAAATCGATTCTCGTGCTGCCGCCGCTGAACGAGACCGCCGACGTGAACGCCACGAACGGCATGCTTTCGCAAATGACGATGCCGCTCGCGGAGTCCGGCTACTACGTGATGCCCGTTGCCGAAGTGGCCGAGACCTTCCGCCAGAACGGCGTGACGATGGCCGCCGAGATGCAGGCCACGTCGCCGAAGAAGCTGCATGAGATCTTTGGCGCCGATGCGGCGCTCTATACGAAGGTGACGCAGTACGGCTCCGTCTATCAGGTCGTGGACGCCAATACGGTCGTGGCGGCGTCGGCGAAGCTCGTCAGCCTCGACAACGGCGATGTGCTTTGGGAAGGCAGGGCAAGCGCCAACGGCAAGGAGCTCGGCAACGTGGACTTTGGCAGCGGCAGCATCGTCGGCATGCTGGTGCAGGCGGCCGTCAAGCAGGTTGCGCATTCGCTCTCCGACGAGAGCCAGAAGGTGGCGGGCTTGACGAGCGAGAAGCTGTTGTCGGCTGGGCAGCCGAATGGGTTGCTCTATGGCCCGCATTCGCCGAAGTACGGCAGCGATTGAAGCCCGCTCACGCGCAGCGCGCGAGCAGCCGCTCCAGCGCCCGGTCGGGCATGCCGCTCTCGCGCAAGGCTTCCACGGTGCGCCGCACGTAGTCGAGCGTCGTGCCGTAGCGGCCCGCCGCGCAGCCGAACACCTGGCGCACCGTGTCTTCGCCGAGCTTGCCGGTATAGGTGGGCACGTCGCGGCGCATGACGAAGGCGAGTGCCGCGACGCGCCGGCCGTCCGCGAGCGCGCAGGGCAGCCAGGCGGGGCGATACGATCCCATCGGCATTTCGCGGCGCCAGAGCGCTTCCAGATGCGGCATCACGCCATCGGCGGCGAGCCGGAACGCCACGCCGGCGCACGAGCCGCCACGGTCGAGCGCGAGCACGAGGCCCGGTTGCTCGGGCGTGCCGCGATTCACGCGCGACCACAGATAGAGTCCGCGATGGTAGCCGTGCACGCGCGAGCGTACGTTTTCGACGGTCGGCAGGCCCGGATTCCAGATCAGCGAGCCATAGCCGAACAGCCAGAGGTCGCTCGTGCCATCCCACTGCCGCAGCGTGCAGTCGAGCGACACGCGCAGCTCGTCTTCGGTGAGCAGGCGCGATTCGCCGAGCGCCGGCGGATAGCCTGGGCAAGGCAGCGCGACGACACCTGCGGGCGCCCCGCCAGAGGGCGCTCCGCCAGAGGGCGCCCCGCCAGAGGGCGCCCCGCCAGAGGGCGCCCCGCCAGAGGGCGCACCACTTTCCACCAGCGGGTCGGAAACATCACCGGAATCGTTCGCGCGCTTGTCGTTCATATCGGACGGGGTCGGGCGGGAAGGGTGAGGCGCGGCCTTATTTATACGGATCAGGAAAGCCAAGCGAGTTGAGGACTTCGGTTTCGATGCCTTCCATCTCTTCGGCTTCGGCCTCGTCCTCGTGATCGTAGCCTTGCGCGTGCAGCGTGCCGTGCACGAGCAGATGCGCGTAGTGCGACGAAAGCGGCTTGCCCTGCTCGGCGGCTTCCTTCTCCACCACCGGGCAGCAGAGGATCAGGTCGCCGGTCACGGGGTCGTCCTCGCTTTCGGCGTAGGCGAAGGTGAGGACGTTGGTCGCGTAGTCCTTGCCGCGATACGTGCGGTTGAGCGTGCGGCCTTCGTCGGCGTCGACGAAGCGCACGGTCAGCTCGGCGTCGGCGAACAGGGCGGCCTTCACCCACGCCGCCACGGTCGCCCGCGGCAGCGCGGCCTTGTGCTCGGGAAACGCCTTCGCGGCGGGGAACTGCAGGTTCAGTTTGAGTTTCGGTGCGCGGGCCATGGGTGCGGGCTTCTTTATCGGCGCGAATGCGGGCTTCGATGCAGGCTCGATCTCGCGCATCAGCGCGCGTCGCCGTCGCCTTCGTCCTTCTTCGAGTGCGCGTCGTAAGCCTCGACGATACGCGCGACGAGCGGATGGCGCACGACGTCGGCGCTCGTGAAGCGCGTGAGCGCGATGCCGCGCACATTCTGCAGCACCTGCTGCGCCTCGATCAGCCCGCTCTTGTGGCCGCGCGGCAGGTCCACCTGGGTGGTGTCGCCGGTCACGACGGCCTTCGAGCCGAAGCCGATACGCGTCAGGAACATCTTCATCTGCTCGGGCGTGGTGTTCTGCGCCTCGTCGAGGATGATGAACGCGTGATTGAGCGTGCGGCCGCGCATGTAGGCGAGCGGTGCGATCTCGATCATCTGGCGCTCGAACATCTTCGCGGTCTTGTCGAAGCCGAGCAGGTCATAGAGCGCGTCGTACAACGGACGCAGATACGGGTCCACCTTCTGCGCGAGGTCACCGGGCAGGAAGCCGAGGCGCTCGCCCGCTTCCACGGCCGGACGCGTGAGCACGATGCGCTTGACCTGGTCGCGTTCCAAAGCGTCCACGGCGCAGGCCACCGCGAGATAGGTCTTGCCCGTGCCCGCCGGCCCGATGCCGAACGTCACGTCGTGCGAGATGATCTGCTTGAGGTACTCGCGCTGCGCGGGCGTGCGGCCGCGCAGGTCGGCGCGGCGCGTGTAGAGCTTCGGACCGAGCTCCTCGACATCGACGCCTTCGTGCGCGGGCTCGTCGAACGGGTGATCGGGGTCGCCACGGAAGCGCGGATCGATCTCGGCGTCGGCGCCGTTGCTGCCGCCGCTGTTGCCACCGCTGTTTCCTCGGACGCCGCCATTGCCATTGCCGCGCGGATCGTTGGCCGGGTTGCCGGGGTGCCGCGCTTCGACGAGCGCGAGCTGGATGTCGTCAACGGAAAGCGGATCGCGCGCCTGGTTGTAGAAGTTTTCGAGCGCGGCGAGCGCGAGTTTCGCGCCGCGGCCGCGGATCGTGATGCGATGGCCGCGTCGCGCGAGAGTCACGTCGAGCGCTTGCTCGATCTGCCGCAGGTTTTCGTCGAGCGGGCCGCAGAGATTCGCGAGCCGCGCATTGTCGTCGCGCGGCGCGGTGAATTCCAGATGCTGCTGATTGGGCTTCAAGGTGTCAGTGAACTCCGTTCAGGCGCCGCTTTAGTGCGGGAGCGCCGAAGTGTCCTCGTGCGCGAGGACGAGCTCGCCGCGCAGCGAGTGCGGGTAGGCGTGGTTGATCTTCACGTCGATCATCTGGCCGGTCAGGCGCGCGTGCGAGGCGAGCGGCGCCGGGAAGTTCACGACGCGATTGTTCTCGGTGCGGCCCGAGAGTTCGCTCGGGTCCTTGCGCGACGGACCTTCCACCAGGATGCGCTCGATCTTGCCGACCATCGACTGGCTGATGCGCTGCACGTTTTCTTCGATCGTGGCCTGCAGGTGCTGGAGGCGCTTGAGCTTGACTTCGCGCGGCGTGTCGTCGTGCAGGTTCGCCGCGGGCGTGCCCGGACGCGGACTGTAGATGAACGAGAAGCTCGTGTCGTACTTCATCTCGTCGACGAGCGCCATGGTCTTCTCGAAGTCCTCTTCGGTCTCGCCGGGAAAGCCGACGATGATGTCCGTGGAAAGCGAGAGATCGGGGCGAATCGCGCGCAGCTTGCGGATCACCGACTTGTATTCGAGCACGGTGTAGCCGCGCTTCATCGCCATGAGCACGCGGTCCGAGCCGTGCTGCACCGGCAGATGCAGATGGCTCACGAGCTTCTCCACCTTCGCGTAGGCGTCGATCAGGCGCTGCGTGAATTCCTTCGGATGCGAGGTGGTGTAGCGGATGCGCTCGATGCCGGGAATGTCGGCGACGTATTCGATCAGCGTGGCGAAGTCGGCGATCTCGTGCGCGCCGGCCGTCAACGCACCGCGATAAGCGTTCACGTTCTGGCCGAGCAGCGTGACTTCGCGCACGCCCTGGTCGGCGAGGCCGGCAATTTCGGTGAGCACGTCGTCGAGCGGGCGCGAGACTTCCTCGCCGCGCGTGTAGGGCACGACGCAGTAGCTGCAATACTTCGAGCAGCCTTCCATGATCGAGACGAACGCGCTCGGGCCTTCCACGCGCGCGGGCGGCAGATGGTCGAACTTCTCGATTTCGGGGAACGTGATGTCGACCTGCGCGCGGCCCGAGGCGCGGCGCGCGTCGATCATCTGCGGCAGGCGGTGCAGCGTCTGCGGGCCGAACACGAGGTCCACATAGGGCGCACGCTGCACGATGGCCGCGCCTTCCTGGCTCGCCACGCAGCCGCCCACGCCGATCAGCAGGTTCGGATTCGCTTCCTTGAGCTCGCGCACGCGGCCGAGGTCGGAGAACACCTTTTCCTGGGCCTTTTCGCGCACCGAGCAGGTGTTGAAGAGAATCACGTCCGCGTCTTCGGGCGTGTCGGTTTTCACGAGGCCTTCAGCGGCGCCGAGTACGTCGACCATCTTGTCGGAGTCGTACTCGTTCATCTGGCAGCCAAAGGTCTTTACATAAACTTTCTTGGTCATCGGGGTCGCCGTTCGCAGTGGTTTACCTGGGGGCGTCGTCCGGTTGATGCACTCATGCACTTCAGGACTACGGTGATAAAGAGGGCTGAAACAGGGGGCCGGGCCGCGCGGGCCGTAGCGCAGTCCAGTCGGAGCGATTCGCGTGCTTCTACGTCTTCGCTTTTACGTCTTTTTGCCGCTTTTTTGTCACCTGTTCGCGGTGCGAATCGCCATTCAGCGCAATCCAGCATTATAGCCTTATGCGCCCGCGGGGTTGGGGCGGCGCGCTGCCCGCGGCGCATGGCTGCGCCGCCCGCCGGGCACCGCATCCTCGGTGCAGGGCACGAGCGCGTTCAGCTCGCCGGCGGTCTGTGCGAAGCGCTCGGTCAGGAAGTCGAGCAGCGCGCGCACGCGCGGCGCGAGAAAGCGGTTGCGGTGATAGAGCGCATGCAGCGGCGCGTCCGGGTAGCGCCAGTCCGGCATGACGATTTTCAGGCGCCCGGCGCGCAGATCGTCGGCCACGTCCCAGATCGATTTCACGGCGAGACCGTAGCCGCACAGTGCCCACTGGCGCGCCACGGCGCCGTCGGTGGTTTCGAGCGCGTCTTCCATCGGCACTGTCCAGGTCTGCGTTTGCCCGTCGCGCGTGAAGCGCCATTCGTTGACCGGTCCCGTCGCCGAGCCGATCACGATGCAATCGAACCGGGCCAGATCGCTGGGCTCGCGCGGCACGCCCATGCGCGCGAGGTAGGCGGGCGAGGCGCACAGCACGCGCCGGTTCGGCGCGAGCGGCCGCGCCACGAGCGAGCTGTCCGCCGGCGTGCCGAAGCGTATCGCGAGGTCGATGTCTTCGAGCACGAGATTCGAGAGCGTGTCGGTGAGCGTGAGCGCGAAGCGCACGTCGGGGTAGAGCGCGCGGAATTCGTCGAGCCACTGCATCAGCAGATTGCGCCCGAAGTCGGAAGTCGCCGAGATGCGCAGCTTGCCGCGCACCGCGTTCTGGCCCTCCTGAAGGGCGGCCTTGGCGTCGTCGAGCGAGCGCAGCGCGTGCTCGCTGCAGGTCAGATAGAGCCGGCCTTCGTCCGTGAGCCGGAGCTGGCGGGTCGTGCGCTCGAACAGGCGCGCGCGCAATTCCGCTTCGAGCCGCGCGAGCCGGGCGCTTGCCGCGGCAGGCGTGAGCCCGAGCTTGCGGCCCGCCGCCGAAAGGCTGCCCAGGCGCGCGGCTTCCACGAAGAGGCGCACGTCGCCGAGATTGTCCATGGCGATTATTCGATGGAAATTGAAAATGCTTCAAATGCTACGCCAATTATCAAATTGGCGAGCGGCCGCGACAATGCGCGTGTTTTCGAGGCTGTTCAAGGCTGTAATCCGGAGATTTCGATGCCCATCCCCTTGCTTGCGCTGGCGATCAGCGCCTTTGCCATCGGCACCACCGAGTTCCTCATCATGGGCCTGCTGCCCGACGTGGCGCGCGATCTGCACGTGACGATTCCCGCCGCGGGTCTGCTCGTGACGGGCTACGCGCTCGGCGTCGCGGCCGGCGCGCCGCTGCTCGCCGTGCTCACGAGCCGCATGCCGCGCAAGCTCGCGCTGCAACTGCTGATGGGCGTGTTCATCGTCGGCAACGTGATGTGCGCCGTCGCCGGCAACTACGCGCTGCTGATGGTCGCGCGCGTCGTGGCCTCGTTCGCGCATGGCTCGTTCTTCGGCATCGGCGCCGTGGTCGCGGCCTCGCTCGTGCCGCAGGACAAGCGCGCGAGCGCCATCGCGATGATGTTCACGGGCCTCACGCTCGCCACCGTGCTCGGCGTGCCGTTCGGCACGGCCATCGGCCAGCAGTTCGGCTGGCGCGTGGCGTTCTGGATCGTGAGCGGCCTGGGCGTGGTTGCGCTGATCGGCGTGACGGCGCTCGTGCCTAATCTTCACGACATCGCGCCCGCGAAGCTCGGCCACGAAGTGCGCGTGCTGCGCGACCCGCAAGTGTGGCTCGCGCTCGGCATGACGGTGCTCGGCTTTGGCGGCGTGTTCGTCGTGTTCACCTACATCGCGCCGATTCTCGAGCAGGTGAGCGGCTTCTCGCCGCGCGGCGTCACGCTGATGCTCGTGCTGTTCGGCGTGGGTCTCACGCTCGGCAACATGCTCGGCGGCAAGCTCGCGGACCGCGCGCTCATGCGTTCGCTGATGGGCATTCTCGCGGCGCTCGCGGTGGTCATGGCCATTTTCACGAAGACGAGCCACGCGAGCGTGCCCGCCGCGATCACCGTGTTCGTGTGGGGCGTCGCCGCTTTTGCCACGGTGCCGCCGCTGCAGATGCGCGTGGTCGCGAAGGCGTCGGCCGCGCCCAATCTCGCGTCGACGCTGAATATCGGCGCGTTCAATGTGGGCAACGCGATGGGCGCCTGGCTGGGCGGTCTCGCCATCGCGCACGGCGTCGCGCTTGCGGCGCTACCCTGGGTGGCCGCGGCCGTCGCGCTGGGCGCGCTCGTCCTGACCTGGACGGCGGCGCGTCTGGACGCGCGCAAGGCGCCGCTGCGCGCCACGGGCGTGGCCATGCGGCAGGACGCCTGCTGAGCGGCGCGGGCGGCCGATGGCGGTTCGCGCGTCGTCATGGCGGCGGCAGGGCGCGCGGCGCGCGCATATATCGCCGCAATGCAAAAGCATTCCCGAAATCGCGCTCTGCAATGCTGATAACAGTGTGAAGATAACTTCGTTGGGCGCGGCCGGACGCGATGCTAGTCTTGCCTCCATTCAAGCTTTTGCGCCGTTTGACGGCGCGCCTCGGAGGCTGCCATGCATTCAACACTCGCGTTTGTGATGGACGCGCAGGTCGATCGTCCGGTCACGCATCGGAGTGCGAATCATTTTTCTGGCGATCATCCAACCCGCGACGCTCACACCGATCGCGCAACTGACGAGCGCGATGCGCAGGCTTTAGCCGCGCATTCTGCTTCGCAGGCCAGTGCGGCCGCGCCCACCGACGGTTCTTTCGATGGGCTCGAATATCTCGTCGGCGTGAACCTCGCGCGGCTGCGCGCCGAGCGCCAGCTCTCGCTCGACGCGCTCGCCCGCGCATCGGGCGTCTCGCGCGCGATGCTCGCGCAGGTGGAGTCCGCGCGCAGCGTGCCGTCGATCAAGGTGCTCTGCAAGGTGGCGGCGGCGCTCAAGGTGTCGGTGTCGGCGTTCCTGCGACGGCACGCGGTGAGCGGTTTCGAGCATTTGCCCGCCGAACGCGCGTCGCGCCGCGTGAGCGCCGATGGCCGTTTTTCGGCGCGCGCGCTCTATCCCGAGGACGGCCCGGCCGTCGCCGAATTCCATGAGCTGCGCATCGCGCCGCTGCATACGGAGCCGGGCACGCGCCGCGCGCCGGGCACGACCGTGAACCTCGTGGTGAGCGAGGGTACGCTCGAGGTCAGCGTGCACGACCGGCGCCAGTTGCTCGCGACCGGCGATGCCATCGTCTTCGACGCGGATCAGCCGCACAGCCTGCGCAACCCCGGCGACACCGAAGCTCGTGTTTTTCGCGTGACGCTCAACGCCGAGACGCCGCCGCGCTGGGACGCGCCGCTGCCCGGCGATACGCGCGATGCGCGCGATACGCAGCCGGCTGTGCCCGCAAGCCCGGCATGAGCGCGAGTTTGCGCAGCGCGGCAAACGTCGTCCGCTTCACGATAGCCGCTCGCACGCGAGCGCCAACGGCGCGTGCGGCGTTCCCGCCCCGCACGGGACGCGGCGCGCGCCGGCTGTCTACGGTTTTTTTTCCGCGCTGCACGACGGCGCGCTCTGTTGTATTCTTTGTCCGCCGGTTCAACCGGTAATCAGTGCGTCTTCAGGGCGGGGTGAAATTCCCCACCGGCGGTATGCCGGCCGCGCCGCAAGGCAAGGCCGACGAGCCCGCGAGCGCCTGCGCGAAGCCTTTCGCGCAGGGTCAGCAGATCTGGTGCGATGCCAGAGCCGACGGTCATAGTCCGGATGGAAGAAGATGTGCAGATGGTCATGTTTGCCCATCCGCCGCGGCTTTTCGGCCTGCGCCGGCCTTTCGCGCGATGTTTCGGCGTCGCGCTCCGGCGGCGCGTGCCCGACGTCGCGCGCCGGGGATTCCTGTCTGTTTGCAATGCCCTGAAACGTTTTTCGCCCAACTCTTGCGAGGAGCGTTTCACATGTCCTTTACCCGCAATGCCGTATCTGTCGAGCCGCCGCTCGACGCCATCGAAGACCTTTCCCTGCTCGACACCGAACCGGTGCCGCCACGCGTTGCCGCCGCGCTGCAGGCCATGCGCGAGGGCCGTCCGGTCGTGCTGCAGGACGACCACGACCGCGAAGACGAAGCCGACCTGGTGCTCGCCGCCGAGCGCCTCACGCCCGAGACGATGGCGCTTTTCATCCGCGAATGCAGCGGCATCGTGTGCCTGTGCCTGTCCGACGAGAAGGTGCGCGCGCTCGAACTGCCGCCCATGGTCGCGCATAACGAGAGCCGCAACCGCACCGCGTTCACGGTGTCGATCGAGGCGCGCGACGGCGTGAGCACGGGCGTGTCCGCAGCCGACCGCGTGACGACGATCCGCGCGGCCATCGCCCCGAACGCACAGCCCGCCGACATCGTGCGTCCCGGCCACGTATTCCCGCTGCGCGCGCAGCCGGGCGGCGTGCTGGCGCGCCGCGGCCATACCGAAGGCACCGTCGATCTGGCCGTGCTCGCGGGTCTCGCGCCCGCCGGCGTGCTTTGCGAGCTGATGAACCCGGATGGCACGATGGCGCGCGGCCAGCAGGTCGACGATTTCGCGAAGCGGCACAACCTGCCGATGCTGACGATCGCCGAGCTGGTGGCGTTCCGCGAGGCGCTGGCGCAAGCGCGCGAGCGCTGCGTCGAGCCGGCATAAGGCGGCTGGCGCCGGGCCGGGCCGCGCTTGTGCGGTCGGCCAGGGTGCCGTGGCCATCGTTGTAGCCATCTGAGTCGCCATCACGGCGCGTGGGCTTTGCGGCCCACGCGCCGTTTGTCGTTGTGCGAGTGCGAACCTTGGCGCAGGCGTCGCGTGCCGCGTTACGGCAGCGAAGAGGCGAAGCTAGCGCTCGCCGTTAAGACTGCTGATCGCCGAATTCGCCGCGCATGCCGGCCTCGACGAGCGCAGGCAGCTCATCCATGTGCTTCATGATGCGCGTGATGCCCATCTCGCGTAGCACGTCGGCATAGCCCGACGGGATATGGCTCGCGCCGACGAACGCGATCGTCTTCATGCCGGCCGCGCGCGCGGCGTTCAGCCCCGAGAGACTGTCCTCGACGACGACGCAGCGCTCCGGCTCCACGCCGAGCTCGGAGGCCGCGTGCAGATAGACGTCCGGATAAGGCTTGGGCCGCGCGACCTGCTCGGCGCTGAAGATACGCTCGCCGAAGATCGTGTCGAGCCCGGCGCGCCGCACCGAGGCATGCACACGCGTAAGCCGGCTGTTCGAGACCACGGCGGCGGGCAGCGCGACCTGGCGCAGCGCATCGCGCACGCCATTGATCGGGCTCACCGATTCGGCGATGGCGACTTCGCAGTGGTGATCGATCGTCTCGAGAAAGTGCTCGGGCAGGGTGAGATTGAAGCGGGTGGCGACGTCGGCGAGAAAGCGCGAGGTCTGCTGGCCGAACGCCGTCGCCACGGCGGCGCGAAAGTCGATGCCGGGAAAGGTGCGGCTGAGCGTATCGAAGAGGACGTGGTCGGCAATGACTTCGCTGTCGACGAGTACGCCGTCGCAGTCGCAGATGAGATGGTCGATCATGCGCAAGACGAAAGTGCGGAAGGCGGGACAGCCGGGCCTGACGGCGGGGCCGCGTGGGCCGGCAAGGCGGGAACGCCGAAAGCGTCATGATACGTGCTTTTGCGGGCGTGGCGGCCTTCTCATGAGGCGCGCGGCGGGCGGGGGCGTGGGGCGGTTCGCGGTGTGTTCCGGGGATGAGCCGGATGGCCGTTGCGCCTCGGCCGTACGGCCAGGGTGTGGCGCGCGCCGCGCGATGCGACAATAGTCGGCGTGATCGAAACCGGTCGAAGCCAATGGAAACCAGCAGCACAAGGGGAACAGGGACAAGGGGGAACGCTATGCGTGGACTTGCGATGATCGGCGCAGCTGTGCTGGCCGTCGGCTGTGCCGGATGCGCGAATACGTCGGGGCTCATCGGCGGCTGGCGCGCGCCGCCTTTCGCCCAGTTACAGCAGGTGTGCGGCGGCCAGCAGCCCGATTACGGCGCCGACACGCAGGCCGTCTATTCGGCCGTCTACGACGCGTGGGTGGCGACCCGTCACGGCAAGCTGCCGCAGGCGCAGTTCTGCAGCTTCCAGACGGGTCTCGCGCAGCAATACGCCGCGCACGGCACGGACCCCAATGCGCAGGCGCGCAACGAATGGGTGACGTATCTGAACGAGCAGCGCGCCCAGGCACTCAGCTGGCGCGCATCGGCCGACCCGACCCTGCGCGGGGGCTGAGGGTAGCGCAACGAGAGCGGGACGAGACGTGCGGCAGCGCATGCAACGGCGAGCGTCCGCGCATAGGGCAGGGAAGAAGGGGCGTTGCCCCGCGCCGCGCGTGCACCCTTGCACGCGCAGGGCAGAAAACCGGGCGCGGAAAAAAATGGTCACGCGGGCATGAAGCGCGCGGGTCCGCGTGACCATGCACTGCAGGCGTACGTCTACAGCCGTGCGCCTGCATCGGGGAATGTCTCGACAAACCACGCTGGCGGACCATTCCCGCGTCCGCGCAGGTCGAGAAAAATCAGCAAAACGTCATGTGAAGGATCGGGCCGGCGCACGAGCGCCGCGCACCTGTCCCGTTATGAACATCGTTTGATGGCGCGCAACGCGGAGTCGCCGATTTCGGTAAGTCGCCATTGCTGGAGGCCGGAAGCGAGCCGCTCCAACTGGACGAGCTGTCGTTCGAGGAGGGCGTCGAGTTCTTCGCGTTCCATGTCGATCTGGTTGGGGGCGTCCTTCACTAGCAGCAGGGTGGCGAATTCATGCGGACTCAGCATCGTTCTCTCCATGTTGCCGCATCAGAGGTCGTCCATCGCGGCCCGCGGGGCGGCGTGACGACAATCATGCGGTGGGCGTGAGCGAAAGCCTGCAACGGCGCGAAACAGTTACCGGACGTGCGGTCCGTTTTGCTGTCGTGCATCACTCAATCCGGCAAGGTGACGACAAACAGCCCAAACGGCATCCAGCCCGGATCGGCGCCGGGGAACTGGAGTGTAGTCAACCGCCCTGCGTTGTACAAACCACACCCCGAAAATATTCTGTTTGACATTCGGCGCCTGCAGCGGCGGTCGAGCCGTGCGCGCAGATCCTTGATTTCACTTCAAGTTCTTGCCGCAGCGCGGGAATGCACGGCGATCCGGATTCCGTGCATGTGCAATGGCGCACGTGTTTCCCCATGGCGCCGATGCTATCCGTGCCGCTGCGACCTATGACCCGGGTGGTGCATCCATGCGCCGTCAAGCGGGCAGCGTGGAGGTATTCCTCGGTTTGACGGTGGGCTGGCGGTTCCTGCATGCAATGTCGCGCGCGCGTTTGCCGCGATCGGGCACTTTCCGGAGTCGTCACTCGCCGCCCCAGGCCCGCCGCATGCGGCTTTGCCGGTATCGGGCGGCAAATTGGCCCGAGAAGATGCGGAAGCAAAAGGCAGCCCGCCCCAGGTCCGTGGCGCTGAACAACGACACGACAACGTGTTCGCAAGCGCCTTACAAGTTGACTCTTCCCGGAACTGCGGCACGCGGGATCGGTCTGTGCTCTCAGACTGCAGCTTCGCGAAACAACAGCTAAGATGAAGTAATCATGGCTGGTACCTTTCACTGCGCGGCGGGCACGCAGAACCGGGTCGCCAAACCGGCGGCGCGCCGCGCGAAAGAGATACCGCTTTGGAGCACGACAGAATGCGCAACGACATTGAGCCTCGCCACGTGATGCCCTGGCGCATCGAAGATATCGACCTTACGCGGATTGACCGTCAGCATGCCCGCGCCAACGAAGACCTGATGCTGCTGCTTTGCGCGTCGTCGTTCATCGAAAGCGGCTCGGACCTCTACACGAGCAACCTCAGCGTCTTCTTCAACGGCGACCCGGAAATTTCCGGGTGGCTCAACAACGAGTGGGAGCACGAG
Organism: Paraburkholderia sp. J63; assembly: GCF_905220245.1. Taxonomy (NCBI): domain Bacteria; kingdom Pseudomonadati; phylum Pseudomonadota; class Betaproteobacteria; order Burkholderiales; family Burkholderiaceae; genus Paraburkholderia; species Paraburkholderia sp. J63. The sequence goes on from NZ_CAJMZF010000018.1 coordinate 78,409, forward strand.
GAACTTCAGCATGGCCGCGCGCTGAAGACCTACATCCAGTACGTGTGGCCCGAGTTCGACTGGGATACGGCATTCCACAATTTCATCGAAGAGTATTCGAAGACCTGCTCGTTCGAGGAGTTCGAGCGCACGCGCGCGCTCGAGATGGTCGCGCGCTGCGTGGTGGAGACGGGCACGGCCACGCTCTATCGCGCGATCGGCGAATGCTCGAACGAGCCGGTGCTCAAGGAAATCACCGACAACATTCGCAGCGACGAAGTGCGCCACTACAAGCACTTTTTCCGCTACTTCAAGAAGTACAACCAGGTCGAGGGTCATGGGCGCCTCGCGGTGCTCGGCGCGCTCATGCGTCGCGTGATGGAAATCAAGAACGAGGACTCGGAGATCGCCTTGCGTCACGTGTTCGCGATCCGCTATCCCGACCGCGTGAAGGATACGGCCTATAACCGCGAGCTCACGGCGCGCGTGAACAAGCTCGTGCGCCACAATCTTTCCGCCGACATGTGCGTGAAGATGCTGCTCAAGCCGCTCGACATTCCCGCGAAGATTCAGCCGAGCGTGCACTATCCGCTCGCGAAGATCACGCAGCACGTGTTCTTCCGCTAAAAGCACGCGTCGTCTCGTGCATGCGCCGTTGGGTGCGAGCAAGCCAGAAACACAAAGGCCCGCTATGCAAGCGGGCCTTTGTACGTTCGGGGGCGCGAGGCGTCGCTCGCGCGGGCGCTAATGGCGATTAACGCTCGCGCTGCCCGTTGCCGTCGCGGCGCGAGCCGCCGCCGGTGCGACCGCCCAGCAGCGCGCCGGGATTCGATTGCGACTTGCGCTGCGGACGGCCCAGCGCGCTTTCGTGCGACACGCCGCGCTGGCTTTCGCGGCGCGTATGTTCGCCGCGACCGCCCTGTGCGCCGTGATTCGCGCCTTGCTGCTTCACCGGCTTGGCAGTGCGCACGCCGTTGGGGGCGGCGGGCTTGGCTGCGCGCTGGCCGCCGTTGTTGCCCGCACCGTTACCGTTGTTACCGCCGTTGTTGTGACGATTGCCGCCACCGTCGGCTGCCTGCGCGCGGCCGCCGTCACGACCGCCTTCGCGGGCAGACTCGCGGCCACCCTCACGGTTGCCGCCACGCGCATCGCGTCCCTGCGCAGCAGGCTTGGCTGCGGCGCCATTACCCGCATTGCTGCCCGCCGCGCCGCGTCCCTGGCCTTGCCCCTGACGCTGTCCGCGACCTTGCTGCTGGCCACGACGCAGGATCGGCTCGGGCTTCGCGTTCGGGTCCGGCTCGAAGCCCGCAATGACCTCCTGCGGCACTGCGCGCTTGATGAGCTTTTCGATGTCCTTCAGGAGCTGATGCTCGTCCACGCAGACGAGCGACACCGCTTCGCCGGTCGCGCCCGCGCGGCCCGTGCGGCCGATGCGGTGCACATAGTCCTCGGGCACGTTGGGCAGATCGAAGTTGACCACGTGCGGCAACTGGTCGATGTCGATGCCGCGCGCCGCGATGTCGGTGGCCACGAGCACCTGCAGCGTGCCGTCCTTGAACTCGCTCAAGGCGCGCGTGCGGGCCGACTGGCTCTTGTTGCCGTGGATCGCGAGCGCGCTGATGCCGTCCTTCGTGAGCTGCTCGGCGAGGCGGTTCGCGCCATGTTTGGTGCGCGTGAACACGAGCACCTGGAACCAGTTGTGCTGGCGGATCAGATGCGTGAGCAGCTCGCGCTTGCGGTCGCGATCGACGGGGTAGACCTTCTGTGCAACCGTTTCCGCCGTGGTGTTGCGACGTGCGACTTCGATCAACGCGGGCGAGTCGAGCAGACTGTCGGCGAGCGCCTTGATCTCGTCGGCGAAAGTGGCCGAGAACAGCAGGTTCTGGCGCTTCGGCGGCAGCTTTGCGAGCACGCGCTTGATGTCGTGGATGAAGCCCATGTCGAGCATGCGGTCGGCTTCGTCGAGCACGAGGATCTCGAGGTGCGAGAGATCGATGGTTTTTTGCTGCATGTGATCGAGCAGACGGCCAGGCGTCGCGACCACGATATCCACGCCGCGCTTCAGGGCGTCGATCTGCGGATTGATGCCCACGCCGCCGAACATCACCGTCGACTTGAGCTTGAGGTACTTGCCGTAGGCGCGCACGCTTTCCTCGACCTGGGCGGCCAGCTCGCGCGTGGGCGTGAGAATGAGCGCGCGCACGACGCGCTTGCCGCCCGCGGCGGCCGGCATGTCCGTGAGGCGCTGCAGGATCGGCAGCGTGAAGCCGGCGGTCTTGCCGGTGCCGGTCTGCGCGCCGGCGAGCAGGTCGCCGCCGTTCAGCACGGCGGGAATGGCTTGCGACTGGATGGGCGTCGGAGTGGTGTAGCCAAGTTCGTTGACAGCACGGACCAGCGGTTCGGACAAGCCGAGAGAATCGAAAGACATAAACACCTGTTGTATTGCAGTGGCGCGAGCGGCAAGGCGCTGCCGGTTACGGCGCGGCGCGCAAAGGCGGTTGCGCCCGCTCGCGTTCATTCGGACGGCGCGCCAGTGCGCGCGCCGCGTGTCGGCGGTCTATGCAGACCCGCCTGCTGGCGTAAAGTTGCATCGCACGACCGCGGACACTGCGGCCGCCGCGCGATGGTCTTCGCATTTGCTTCGTGCGCCTGTGCCGTTCGATGGTGGTTCGAACGAGCCCCGGCGGGGTGCATCACGCGACGTAGCCCGCGACGCTCACGAATTGACAGACGCTCCCGGCGAGCACGAACAGATGCCAGATACCATGTCCGTGCCGGATGCGTTCGTCGTTGACGAAAAAATAAATGCCGACGCTATAGATGATGCCGCCTGCCAGCAGCCACGCGGTGCCGGCGGCAGGCAGGGCGCCCAGGAGCGGATGCACGGCGATCAGCGCGAGCCAGCCCATGACCACGTAGAGCACCATCGAGAGCACACGCGTGCGGCGCCCGAGCGTCAGCTCCTGCACGATCCCGAGCACGGCCAGTCCCCAGCTCACGCCGAAGAGCGACCAGCCCCACGGCCCGCGCAGCGTGACGAGCGAGAACGGAGTATAGCTGCCCGCGATCAGCAGATAGATTGCGGCATGATCGCACTTTTGCAGCACGGCCTTGATGCGCGGTCCGCGCACGCCGTGATACAGCGTGGAAATGGTATACAGCGCGCATAGCATCGCGCCGTAGACGGCGAAGCTCACGACCTTGTACGCGTCGTGATCGAGCGCCCCGAGTATCACGAGCGAAACCAGACCCGCGACCGACAGCATCGCGCCCACGAGGTGCGTAATGCTGTTCAGACGCTCACCCGCGTTCATGACGACTACTCCTTGTTCTTCTTGCCCTGCGGCGCGCCGTCTCGAAATCGCTTCGATTCCGCTTCGACTCCGGTACGCGCCTGAATCCCGCCTGGAATTCGCTTCAATCTTGCTTCAAACCGGCTTGAAACCCGCTTCCATCCAGCCTGCGCACACGCCATGCCCTAGCTGGCCAAAGCGTGCCCCAACAAAGGCGAAGGGCGCAGCCGACGGCGTTTTGCCGGCTGCGCCCTTGTCAGGCAGACGCCACTATAGCAGTAACGACCCGTATGGGGCCGCCGCAAGCGCCCAGGCGCTGACGGCGGTCGATACGGGCGAGCGTCAGTCGAGCGGCGCGGAGCGCAGATCGGCCACCTGCTGTGGGGACACCGGCGTGCCCTTGTTGCCCCACGACATGCGGATGAACGTCACCACCGCCGCCACTTCCTGGTTGGACAGCGATTGCGCGAACGGCGGCATGCCGTACGGGCGTGGATTGCCCTGCGTGCTGGGCGGATAGCCGCCGTTGAGCACCATGCGGATCGGATTCACCGCCGATTTCATCTGGATCGACTGGTTGTTCGCGAGCGGCGGGAAGTTCGGCGGCATGCCGAGGCCGTTCTCCGAGTGGCACTTTGCACACTGGTCATGGTAGATCTTCTGACCTTGCTGTAAGAGTTCGCTTCCGAACGCTTCGGACGTCTCCATCTGCATGTTCTCAGGCGCTTCCTTCTTTTGCGGGATCGTCTTGAGATACGTCGCCATCGCCTGGATATCGTCTTCAGACAGATATTGCAGACTGTTATGGATCACGTCCGCCATCGGGCCGAACACCGCGCCGCGTTCCGAGACACCGGTCTTCAGGAGGCTCTGGATGTCCTTGATGTCCCAGTCGCCGAGGCCGCCTTCGCTCGACGTGAGCGAGGGCGCATACCAGTTCTGCAGCGGGATCAGGCCGCCCGCGAACGCCGACGAGTTGACCGGCCCGCCCATCATGTTGATGGACGTATGGCACATGGCGCAGTGGCCGAGGCCCTCGACCAGATACGCGCCGCGGTTCCATTCGACCGACTTGGTCGGATCGGGCTTGTACTCGCCTTCACGGAAGAACAGCGTGCGCCAGCCGATCAGCAGGTTGCGGTTGTTGAACGGGAACTTGAGCTCGTGCGGGCGGCTCGGCACGTTCACCGGCGCGACCGAGCGCAGATACGCGTAGATCGCGTCCGAGTCGGCGCGCGAGACCTTCGTGTAGCTCGTGAACGGGAAGGCCGGATAGAGCAGGCTGCCGTCCTTCGAGCGGCCCGTGTGCATGGCGCGATAGAAGTCGTCGGAGCTCCATTTGCCGATGCCGTACTGGTCGTCGGGCGTGATGTTCGGCGTATAGAGCGTGCCGAACGGCGTCGCCATCGGCAGGCCGCCCGCGAAGGTCTTGCCGCCGCGCACCGTGTGGCAGGCGATACAGTCGCCGGCGCGGGCCAGATACTCGCCCTTCTTGATGAGATCGGACTGGTCGACGGGCGTGGCCGCCTGCGCCGAGCTGTTGCCCAGATAGTCGTTGCCGGTCCACAGCACCGGCACGAGCGCCGCGGCGGCGGTGACGATGACTGCGGACAGTGCGAACAGGGACTTGCGGTTCATATGGCTGTCTCCCCCGGCGCCTTATTGCGGTTCGCTGCCGCATGCAAGCGGCGTCTTCAACGAGCCAGCCGGTGCCGGCACGGGATTTTGCGGCGCGCTTTGCGTCGAGAGCCAGGCCGCGACCGCGTTCACGTCGTCATCGGTGAGGCGCGTGGCGACCTCATGCATGCAGTCGGGCGCCTTGGCGTGGCGCGAACCCGAGCGCCAGGCGCCGATCTGCGCGCTGATGTAGTCCGCATGCAGGCCGACGAGACCCGGAATCGCAGGCTCCATGCCGGTGAGCTTCGCGCCGTGGCAGGCCGCGCACGCGGGCACCTGTCGCGCGGCGTCGCCATGCAGCACGATCTCGCGGCCGTGCGCGAGCGTGCTGTCGCCGACCGTCGGCTTCGAAGGCGGCGGATAGGGCGGCCGCTGCTGCGAGAAGTACGTCGCGATCTCGTGCAGGTAATCGTCGGAGAGATAGGTGACCAGGTAATTCATCGGAGGGTACTTGCGGCGGCCCTCGCGAAAATTCATCAACTGGTTGTACAGATACTCCGTCGGCTTGCCGGCGAGGCGAGGGAAGTAATCGTTGTCGGTCCCCTGGCCGTGCGTGCCGTGGCACGCGGTGCAGCCCTGCACGCGCGCGGCGATCGTGTCGGGGGCTTTGGGCTGTGGGGTCTGGGCGGACGCTGTGCTGAACATTCCGGTCGTGCCGAACAGCAATGCGGCCAGGAGCGGCGCGGCGAGCGGAATGAGCGGTCTGGAGATACGTCTTGGGGACACGCGTGACTCCATTCTTTATCGTGGACCTGACCAGGCTTCGAACGACCCGGCTTCCAGGCTGCGCGCTGTTAGAACGTGAGACCGTGCGCGCTGCGGCGACGCAGCAGATTCTATCATCGAGGCCTGATAGTGACTATTTGCCGCGCGCGCCACGGAGCCGCCTGGACGGGCTTGCCGGGGACACGATTGCGGCAGAGGGTCGCAACGTCGCCGGTTATGATTCTGCACCTGTTGGCCGATCCGTGACTCGGGATTGACCCTGCTTGCGCGGACTCGCGCGTTATTGCATGCCATGCATATCGGTGAACCGATTCGCGCGGCGGCTATCGAAGCAGGCACGTCCCGAAATGGCACGCACCTCTGCGCGCCACTGCGATGGCGTGGCCGCATCCACGTCGATGTCGATTCCACCTTTGTTTTCTTGTTGTTTCCTTGCCACTCGTTTCGATGACTCCAATTGCACTTTCTCCTCCGTTGCCGCTGGCACGCGCCGCTCGCCTCGCTCCGCTTCCCGTCCGTCGTGAACGCCGGGAGGTCGCGCTCCGATGAAAGCTGACTGGCTGTGGATCGGGCAGGTCGCGATGGCCGCCCTCGTGAACATCGCCCATGCGTTTGCGCTGGGCTCGACGCTCTATGGCGCGTGGCTCGAGAAGGACGCGCGCAGCGCGGTCGCGCCCGCGCGGCCCGCATGGCTGCGCGCGCAAACATCGCTGCGGGGCGCCTCGTTCGTGCTCGTGATCGCGCTCGCCATCTGGCTGCTGTACGAAAGCGCGTCGATCAGCGGCGGCACGCTGGCCGGCTCGTTCGGCGTCGTGCCGACGGTGCTCGCGCAAACGCACGTGGGCCACGCGTGGAGCGTCGCGTTCGTGGGCGCGCTGGTGGTGCTCGCCACCGCGCTGATGCCGGCCGGTCCGCTGCGTGACGGCGTACTGTGGCTCGCACTCATTGCCACGGCCGCCGGGCGCGCGGGACTCGGCCATGCCGCCGATGCCGGATTCGCCTCGGCGGCGCTCGGCGTGCAGACGCTGCACTTGCTGAGCGCGAGCGCATGGAGCGGCATCGTGATGGCGGGCGGCCTGGCCGTGTTGCCGGCGCTGGGCGCATCGACGGCGCGCGGCGTGCTGATCCGCACCTCGGGGCAGGTCTCGAACGTAGCGCTCTTTGCCGTGGGACTCGTGCTCGCGACTGGCGTGTTCAATGCCGTGCGCGGCACCGGCGGCTCGTTCGACGCGCTCACGGCGAGCGCGTGGGGCCACGTGCTGCTCGCGAAGCTTGCACTCGTCGCGCTGGCGCTTGTGCTGGGCGGCTTCAACCGCATGGTGGCGATGCCCGAGCTGCGCCGCGCGGCGTCGACGGCTGCGGCGCGCCGCTTCGTCAACGTGCTGCATCTCGAGGCACTGGTGATGATGGCCGTGCTCATCGTCGCGGCCGTGCTGGGGCACAGCGTGCCGGGCTATGTGATGCAGGGCTGAAACGCGCAGGGCTGAAACGCCGGGCGAAGGTCGGTCACTCGTAGCCGAGCCGATGACTGAGAATGGGCGAGAAGAAGAGGGCGATGGCGCAGCCGACGGCCTTGCCCTCGAGCCCGGCGAGCGCGAGCACCGACGAAGGATGCGCGATCAGGTCGAGGAGCTGCGGCAAGCACCAGAGGATCGCGATGCCGATGAAGCTCTGCTCGACCACGAGGATGCGCCAGCCACGCGTGCACGCGACGGCGGCGACGATCACGCGCAACAGGCCAAACACGACCAGCGCGCCGACGGCGGCCTGTTCGCGGATCAGATAGTCGGGGAGCATGGCTTCCATGTGAATTCCTGCGGCCGGGTATGGGTTTTCGCAGGAATTCAGCAAGGAGCAGGCCAGAAAGGGCCAGGTTGCGCCGCGCGTTGCGCGCGGACCAGGCGCGAAGGGCGCCGGCGCCTTGCGCGGCGGGCTTTCGCGGGCGCTTTCGCTATGTGCGAAAGCGCCATTCGCCGCACGCGCCCGAAGGCGCGATGCGGCTATCGGCCCGCAAAAGGGCCTCAAACGTTACGGCGCTGAAACGCGCCGCCGCGAGAGCGTCACGTAACGCGCATCGCGCGAGCGCGCATGCGACCGATCTCCGGGCGCATCGATCCCGACTGCCGCGAGATCACCACTCGGCGACGCTGCCGTCCTCGTGACGCCACACGGGGTTGCGCCAGCGATGACCCGTCTTCGCCATCTCGCGCACCTTCTCCTCGTTGACCTCGATGCCGAGTCCCGGGCCCTGCGGAATCGACACGAAGCCGTCTTCGTACTTGAAGACCTCGGGATTGCGGATGTAGTCGAGTAGATCGTTGCCCTTGTTGTAGTGGATGCCGAGGCTTTGCTCCTGGATGAACGCGTTGTAGCTCACCGCGTCGATCTGCAGGCAGGTCGCCAGCGCGATGGGGCCGAGCGGACAATGCAGCGCGAGCGCGACGTCATAGGCCTCGGCCATCGCGGCGATCTTGCGGCACTCGGTGATGCCGCCCGCGTGCGAGGCATCGGGCTGGATGATGTCCACATAGCCGCCCGCGAGAATATGCTTGAAGTCCCAGCGCGAATACAGACGCTCGCCCAGCGCGATCGGCGTGCTGGTCTGATTGACGATGTCGCGCAGCGCTTCGACGTTCTCCGAGAGCACGGGCTCCTCGATGAACATCAGCTTGAACGGATCGAGTTCCTTCGCGAGCACCTTGGCCATCGGCTTGTGCACGCGGCCATGAAAGTCCACGCCGATGCCGACATTCGGGCCCACGGCCTCGCGCACCGCCGCGACGTTGTTGATGACGCCCTGCACCTTGTCGAAGGTGTCGATGATCTGCAGCTCTTCGGAGCCATTCATCTTGACGGCCTTGAAGCCGCGCTCGACCACGGCGCGCGCGTTGTTCGCGACATCGCTCGGACGGTCGCCGCCGATCCACGAATAGACCTTGATCTTCTCGCGCACCTGGCCGCCGAGCAGCGCGTGCACGGGCACGCCGTGATGCTTGCCCAAGATGTCCCATAGCGCCTGATCGACGCCCGCAATGGCGCTCATCGAGATCGGGCCGCCGCGATAGAAACCCGCGCGGTACATGACCTGCCAGTGGTCCTCGATGAGCAACGGGTCCTTGCCGATCAGATAGTCGGCGAGCTCGTCGACGGCGGCCGCGACCGTGTGCGCACGACCTTCGACGACAGGCTCGCCCCAGCCGACGATCCCCTCGTCCGTTTCGATCTTGAGAAAGAGCCAGCGGGGCGGTACGACGAAGGTTTCGAGCCTGGTGATTTTCATGCGGGGTCTCCGGAGGACGGGGTGGATGCGCGCGGAAAGGCAAAGCGAAGCGGTGGCGCGTCGTTAGCGCCCATGCTACTGCAAAAATCGCTTTTAAGTGCTATTAATAGTACTATTTCACATCCGCTCCCAATATCTGGGCTGGCGACTTCGAAGGAGAACGGCGATTCAACGCGATCTGCATGGAACGGTGGCATTCGAGCTCGGCAGCGCGATCCTGCGCGGCGACTACGCGCCCGCCGAAATACTTCCGCGCGAGGCCGAACTCATGGCGGCCTTCGACGTGAGCCGCACGGTGTTGCGCGAGGCGTTGCGCACGCTCACCTCGAAGGGGCTCGTGGAATCGCGGCCGAAGGTGGGCACGCGGGTGCGCGAGCGCGCGGCGTGGAACCTGCTCGACGCCGACGTGCTCGACTGGTACGCGCGCGTCGCGCCGCCGCTCGCGTTCGCGCTCAAGCTCCAGGAGATGCGCGAGATGATCGAGCCGTTCGCGGCGGGGCTTGCCGCGAGCGCGCACGACGCGGATGCGCTTGCTGCGATGGGCGACGCGCACGCCGCGATGGCGTTGGCGCGCAACGTGGACGAGTGGGTGCGCGCCGACCTGCGCTTTCACCTGGCCGTGCTGGCGGCGTGCCGCAACGAACTGCTGGTGCCGCTCGGCACGCTGATCGAGCGCACGCTCGAAGGCCAGTTGCGCGTGAACGCGAAGCGCGCGGACGTGTTCAACGCGGCGCTGCCCGACCATACGGCCGTGTTCGAGGCCATCGGCCGGCGCGACGCGCACGCGGCGAGCGCCGCGATGGCGGCGCTGCTGCGCGTGACGCGTGAGCGGATTGAGGGGTGAGGGGCGGCGGGGGGGCGATCTGAACCTGTCCCGCATCGGCAGACGGCTGAAATAGAAAAAGCCGCTGTTCCTTTCGGAACAGCGGCTTTCGCATTTGGTGGCGAATCAGGGATTCGAACCCCGGACCTGCGGATTATGATTCCGTCGCTCTAACCGACTGAGCTAATTCGCCGTAGAAGAAAGATTATGGCTATGCCCGGGCGGCCTGTCAAGAGCTATCTCCAATTTTTTCGAGGCCGACGCCGGGCCACATCGACTAAGTGACAACGAGCTCAATCCTGCGCATAGATATCCGAGTCCTTGGTCTCCTTCACGAACAGCATGCCGATCACGAAGGTCGCGAGCGCGATGATGATCGGATACCAGAGCCCCGAGTAGATATCGCCCTTGGCCGCCACGATCGCGAACGCCGTCGCGGGCAGGAAGCCGCCGAACCAGCCGTTGCCGATGTGATAGGGCAGCGACATCGACGTATAGCGAATACGCGTCGGGAACATCTCCACCAGCATCGCCGCGATTGGTCCGTACACCATCGTCACGAAGATCACGAGGATCGTGAGGACCACCACCGTCATCGGCCAGTTGAGCTGCGCGGGGTCGGCCTTGGCCGGGTAGCCCGCCGATTTCAGCGTGCCCGAGAGTGTCTTCTCGAACGTTGCGCCCGCCTCCTTCGCGCCCGCCGCCTTGCCGTCAAACGTGTCGATGGTCGTATCGCCCACCTTGATCTGCGCGAGCGTGCCCGCCGGTGCGGCCACGTTCGAGTAGTTCAGGCCCGCCTTCGAAAGCGCGCTCTTGGCGATGTCGCACGAGCTCGTGAACTTCGAGGTGCCCACCGGATTGAACTGGAACGAGCACTCGTCGGGGTTCGCGATCACCACGATCGGTGCGCGCGCCGTCGCGGCTTCGAGCGCCGGGTTCGCGTAGTGCGTGAGCGCCTTGAAGAGCGGGAAGTAGGTGAGCGCCGCGATCAGGCAGCCGGCCATGATGATCGGCTTGCGGCCGATCTTGTCCGAGAGCGCGCCGAAGAACAGGAAGAACGGTGTGCCGATCAGCAGCGCCAGCGCGATCAGGATGTTGGCGCTCGCGCCGTCGACCTTGAGCGTCTGCGTGAGGAAGAAGAGCGCGTAGAACTGGCCTGTGTACCAGACCACGGCCTGGCCCGCCGTGATGCCGATCAGCGCGAGGATCACGACCTTGAGGTTCTTCCACTGGCCGAACGCCTCGGAGAGCGGCGCCTTCGAGATCTTGCCTTCGGCCTTGATGCGCTTGAACGCCGGCGATTCGTCGAGCTGCAGGCGGATCCACACCGACACCGCGAGCAGCAGGATCGACGCGACGAACGGGATGCGCCACGCCCACGAGGCGAACTGTTCCTCGCCCACCGTCGTGCGCACGCCGAGGATCACGAGCAGCGAGAGGAACAGGCCGAGCGTCGCCGTGGTCTGGATCCACGAGGTGTAGAAGCCGCGGCGTCCGGGCGGCGCATGCTCGGCCACATAGGTGGCCGCGCCGCCGTACTCGCCGCCGAGCGCGAGGCCCTGCAAGAGGCGCATGCCGATGAAGATCACGGGCGCGGCAATGCCTATCGACGCGTAGCCGGGCAGGAAGCCCACCACGAAAGTCGAGAGACCCATGATGACGATGGTGACGAGGAACGTGTGCTTGCGGCCCACGAGATCGCCCAGGCGCCCGAACACGATTGCGCCGAACGGCCGCACCGCGAAGCCCGCCGCAAAGCCGAGCAGCGTGAAGATGAAGCCCGCGGTGGGATTCACGCCGGAGAAGAAGCTTTTGCTGATGTAGGCCGCGAGCGAGCCGGCCAGGTAGAAGTCGTACCACTCGAACACCGTGCCTAGCGACGACGCGAAGATCACGCGTTTTTCGTCGCTGGTCATCGGCGCGTGTGAGACTTGTCCGCCAACGGTTGCCATATGTGTCTCCATTTTTGATATGCCGACGTGTCTGTACGGCCCGCCCGGCCGGCGATCCTGGGCTCGTGCGGTCCTGCGGAGCATTATTGGAATGGAAACTTACGGGGTTCTGACGGCGGGGCGTCTTTTTTGCGGGGCGCTTCAGGCTTCCGATGATTTGCTAACTGTCGACAATGTGCGTCAAACGATGATCTAACGTCGCTCAATTTCATTGATTGATCGAATTCATGCGGAGCGAGTGAGCGGCGGATAAGGGTAAGTCCCATCCTCGCTTCGGGCCGCGCAGACGTCAGTTTCGGCAGGGCTGCCGTCAGCTTGCGCCGCGCAGCCGCAGCGTTACGCGCACGAGCGTGCCGGCGAGACGCGGTTCGAGTTGGTAGACGTTGTCGTCGATGGCGAGCGTGCCGCCGTGCATCGTCGCGATCTCGCGCACGATCGCGAGTCCGAGGCCGCTGCCCTCGCCGTCGCGCCCGAGGATGCGATAGAAGCGCTCGAGCACGCGCCCGCGCTCGGCCGCGGGAATGCCGATGCCGGTGTCCTCCACCTCCAGATGCACCACGTGCGCCGCGGGCTCGGGCCGCACGCGCACCGTGATGCGGCCGCCGGCGGGCGTGTAGCGGATCGCGTTGTCGATCAGGTTCGAGAGCATCTCGCGCAGCATCACGGGGTTGCCGTCGACCTGCACCGGCGCGGCGTCGCTCTGAGTGGTGGGCCCGGCATTTTCGTCGTCGGGGCCTTCGTGAGGGTCGTGACTATCGTGGCTATCGTCGTGCTTCCCGGGCATGCCGTGCTCGGGGCCTTCGTAGCCGAGGTCCATCTGCTTGGCCAGCGCAGGCTGCACCCAGTCGCGCACCGCGTGCCGGGCCACGTCGGCGATATCGACGGGGACGAAGATTTGCCCTGACATGCGGTTCTCAGCGCGCGCGAGCGCGAGCAGTTGCGTGACGAGCCGCGCGGCGTGCTCGGAGCTCGTCGCGATCTGTTCCAGCGAGCGATGCACCTCGGCGCTCGCGTCCTGGCGCAGCGCGAGCTCGGCCTGGGTGCGCAGGCCCGCGAGCGGCGTCTTCATCTGATGCGCGGCATCGGCGATGAAGCGCTTTTGCAGCTGCATGTTCTGTTCGAGGCGCGTGAGCAAGTCGTTGAACGACGTGACGAGCGGCTCGATCTCGGGCGGCGCGCGGCGCGCTTCGAGCGGCGAGAGGTCGTCGGGGCGGCGCATGCGGATGTTCGATTGCAGCGCGTGCAGGGGCGCAAGGCCGCGCGAGAGGCCGAACCAGACGAGCAGGATCGCGAGCGGCAAGATCACGAACTGCGGCAGGATCACGCCCTTGATGATGTCGTTGGCGAGCTGGCGGCGCTTGTCGAGCGTCTCGGCCACCTGCACGAGCACGGGCTGCGAGCCCGACAGATTCGGCAGCTCGACCGTCGTGTAGGCCACGCGGATGTCGATGCCATGCAGCATGTCGTCGCGGAATTCCACGAGGCCCGCGGGCGGCCGGTCTTCGTCGCGCGGCAGCGGCATTTCGCGATCGCCGCCCACCAGCTCGCCCCGGCTGCCGAGCACCTGGTAGAACACGCTGTCGACATTGTCGGCGCGCAGGAAGTCGCGCGTGGAGTCGGGCAGCGAGAGTTCGGCCACGCCGTTGACCGGATGGATCTGGCGCGCGAGCACGTAGGCGTCGGTTTCGAGTGCGCGGTCGAACGGGCCGTTGGCGATCGACTTGGCCACCAGATAGGTGACCGCGATGCTCATCGGCCAGAGCAGCAGGAGCGGCGCGAGCATCCAGTCGAGGATCTCGCCGAACAGCGAGCGCGGGCGTGTCGCGGCGGCTTCGGCTTCGTCGGGCGGGGCGAAGGGATTGGCGTAGCGGGCGTCGCGCGCTTCGTCGTCGAGCGCGCCAGCTTCGGCGGCGGCCTGCGCGGCGGACAGCGGCGCGGAGCGTGCGGCGGGAGCGGGCTCGGCCATCGTCGCACCTGGCTATTTGTAGTAGTGGCTGGCCGGCATGGCGGGCGGCGCTGCGGCGCCCGGCGCGTTAGCGCCCGATGCGGTGGTGCCTGGCGTATCGACGCCCGACGTACCGACGCCCGATGCCTCGGAGCGCGCCGCCGTCGCGGAATTTGCCGCGGCCGGCGCGGTCGCGTTCGCCGGATTCGCTTCCTTTTCGAGGCAATACCCGAGCCCGCGCACGGTCACGATGCGCACGCCGCCGGCTTCGAGCTTTTTGCGCAGCCGGTGCACGTAGACCTCGATCGCGTTGTTGCTGACTTCCTCGCCCCATTCGCACAGATGGTCGACGAGCTGCTCCTTCGAGACGAGCCGTCCGAGCCGCTGCAGCAGCACTTCGAGCACGCCGAGCTCGCGCGCCGAGAGATCGAGCACCTGGTCGTGGATGCGCGCCACGCGCCCGACCTGGTCGAACGCGAGCGCGCCGTGGCGCACGACCGTGGGGCCGCCGCCCGCGCCGCGCCGCGTGAGCGCGCGCACGCGCGCTTCGAGCTCGTTGAGCGCGAAGGGCTTGGCCATGTAGTCGTCGGCGCCGAGGTCGAGGCCTTTCACGCGTTCGTCCACGCTGTCGGCGGCGGTGAGGATCAGGACAGGGAGGTTGGAATTGCGCGCGCGCAAGCGGCGCAGCACTTCGAGGCCCGGCATTTTCGGCAGGCCCAGATCGAGGATCAGGAGGTCGAACGACTGCATCGACAAGGCCGTATCGGCGTCCACGCCATGACGCACGTGATCGACGGCATAGCCCGATTGGCGGAGTGATCGGACGAGGCCGTCCGCGAGTATGCTGTCGTCTTCGGCAATGAGAATTCGCATGATGCGCCAGCGTCGCCCTCGAAGCGTTTTGCAGCCCGCGCTTCGCTGCCTGGTTCACGCTTCGCGATGCGCGTAGCGCTCCTGGCAGGGGGCGAGCCCGGGCAGCATCGGGCGGCGGTCTCCGAAAATTCGCGGTTCTGGCATGCGGGTCCGCAAAAAACGCGCTTGCCAAAACTACTGTTTTTTTATACAGTGTCTGCGTTCACGTATATGCGCACGAAAGCACGCGCGCATCGTCACCAGACGCCGTTCATCATAGCAAAGGACGATTCATGGAAGATAGCAAGAAAGGCTCGGCTGGGCTGACTGCTGAAAAGAGCAAGGCGCTGGCCGCCGCGCTCGCGCAGATCGAAAAGCAGTTCGGCAAAGGGTCGATCATGCGACTCGGCGATGGCGACGCGGTCGAAGACATCCAGGTGGTCTCCACCGGTTCGCTCGGCCTTGACATCGCGCTCGGCGTGGGCGGCCTGCCGCGCGGCCGGGTGGTCGAGATCTACGGTCCGGAATCGTCGGGCAAGACCACGCTCACGCTGCAGGTGATCGCCGAATTGCAGAAGCTCGGCGGCACGGCGGCATTCATCGACGCGGAACACGCGCTCGACGTGCAGTACGCCTCGAAGCTTGGCGTGAACGTGCCCGAACTGCTCATCTCGCAGCCGGACACGGGCGAGCAGGCGCTCGAAATCACCGACGCGCTGGTGCGCTCGGGCTCGATCGACATGATCGTGATCGATTCGGTGGCGGCGCTCGTGCCGAAGGCCGAAATCGAAGGCGAAATGGGCGATTCGCTGCCGGGTCTGCAGGCGCGTCTGATGTCGCAGGCGCTGCGCAAGCTCACCGGCACGATCAAGAAGACGAACTGCATGGTGATCTTCATCAACCAGATCCGTATGAAGATCGGCGTGATGTTCGGCAACCCGGAAACCACCACGGGCGGCAACGCGCTCAAGTTCTACTCGTCGGTGCGTCTGGACATTCGCCGTATCGGTTCGATCAAGAAGAACGACGAAGTGATCGGCAGCGAAACGCGCGTGAAGGTCGTGAAGAACAAGGTCTCGCCGCCGTTCCGCGAAGCCGTGTTCGACATTCTCTACGGCGAAGGCATCTCGCGTCAGGGCGAAATTATCGACCTGGGCGTGCAAGCCAAGATCGTCGACAAGGCGGGTGCGTGGTACAGCTATAACGGCGAGCGTATCGGTCAGGGCAAGGACAACGCGCGCGAATTCCTGCGTGAGAACGCCGACATCGCCCGCGAGATCGAAAACCGCATCCGCGAATCGCTGGGCGTGAGCGTGATGCCGGACGGCGTCAACGATTCCGGCGAAGTGGAAGTCGCGGGCGAAGAATAAGTCCCGAAGTCGGCGCCAGGGAGTCAGCACTATCGTGATGCGTAAGGGCGGGTCAGCCTCGGTGCCGCGTGGGGTTTCAACTTCGGTTGCAACTTCAGTTTCAGCTGCGGATTCAGCTTCGGCGGCAACGTCTCCGGCTTCGGACGAGGCGGAACACCCGCGTGAGGCGCGGCGCACCACGCGCCGCGCTGCTGCGCAACGTAGCGACACACCAGGCAGCGACACACCACGCACCGACACGCAAAGCCGCGACGCCCATGCGGGCGCTCGCGGCTTTGCGCATTCAGCGCCACACGATCTGGACGACGAAGGGGGGGCGGTATTCGAAGTGCCGTTCGAGGCATTTTTCGATGCGCCCGCTGATGCTTCGTCCGGGGCACCGCGCGCAACCCGTCGCGGAGCACAACGCGAAGCCCGGTTCGAAACGCATTTCGAAGCGCAGCGCGAAGAACACGAAGAAGCCCACGAAAGAGCACACGAAGAATCCGCGCCGCAAGCCGACCGCTTCGAGCGCACCTCCACCTCGCGAATGTCGCGCAACGCGCGCAAGACCGAAGCATCGGGCAAGCAGCGTCCCGAGCGCTCGCTCAAGGGTCGTGCACTCGGCTATCTCTCGCGCCGCGAATACAGCCGCGCCGAGCTTTCGCGCAAGCTCATGCCCTACACCGAAAACGCCGACGAACTCGAAGCGCTGCTCGACGCGCTCGAACGCGAAGGCTGGTTATCCGACGCCCGTTTCGCGGAAAGCGTCGTGTATCGCCGCGCCGCGCGCGTCGGGGCGGGGCGTATCGTCAGCGAACTCAAGCGCCATGCCGTCGGCGAGGCGCTCATCGAAGAAGTGAACGCGCAACTGCGCGAGACCGAACTCACGCGCGCCCGCGCCGTCTGGCAGAAGAAATATGGTCAACTGCCCGAGACGCCCGCCGAGCGCGCGCGTCAGGCCCGCTTTCTGGCCGCGCGCGGCTTTTCGATGTCGATCATCGGCAAGATTCTGAAGGGCATCGAGGACAGCTTCGAAGGCGAGTGACCGGAAAACCGATCCAGTTGCCTCGGAAACGGCTTGCCGCCAAGCCCCGGCGGGCGCTGTGGGTTCGCCGCTGTCTCAAATACCCGGTATGCTAAAATCGAGAGGTTTTCCTGTCCGGTTTGACCTTCAGCATGCCGCTTCCTCCGCCAGCGCCTCGCCAGTTGCGTCATCAGCGCGCTATTCAGGCGGTCGCCTATGAGCGCGAAGACGGCTTGTGGGACATCGACGCGTGCCTGACCGATCACAAGCCACGCGACGTGCCGCTCGCCGCCGGTGTCCGGCCCAACGGTTTGCCGATCCATGAACTCTGGCTCCGCATTACGATCGATCGCAAGCTCAACGTCGTCGACGCCCAGGCGTCGTCCGACTGGGTCCCCTACGACGGTCAGTGCCAGAACGCCAATCCCGCCTATCGGGCCCTTATCGGGCTCAATCTCCTGCAAAATTTCCGCCGCGAAGCGGGCCGGCTGCTCGGCGGCACCGCCGGCTGCACGCACCTCACCGAAATGCTGGGCGTGCTGCCGACTGTCGCTGTCCAGGCGTTTGTCGGAGCGGTGTGGACTACATCGAACGGCACGCTCGGCGAAGCGTCCGTACCGGAGCTCAGCAAGACCGCCGACGGCGAAGCCGCCGGCGAAAAGCCGCCTTTCCAGCTCGGCCGCTGCCACGCGCTGCGGTTCGACGGCGAGGCGGTCAAGCAGTTTTATCCGCGCTGGTATGGCCACGCGCCGCGTTCAATAGAGCGCAGCGCGCAAGCCGCCAGCGTGCGCGACAACCCAGGCCCGAGCCACGAGGGCAAGGCCGACGTTCTCGCGCATGAATAACAACAGCGGAAACGAAGTTCACTCCAACTCTCAGACTGAAGGAATCACGCATGAAGATTCACGAGTACCAGGGTAAGGAAATCCTGCGGAAATTCGGCGTCGCGGTACCGCGCGGCAAGCCGGTGTTTTCGGTGGATGACGCGGTCAAGGCCGCTGAAGAGCTGGGCGGCCCGGTGTGGGTCGTCAAGGCGCAGATTCACGCGGGCGGTCGCGGCAAGGGCGGCGGCGTGAAGGTGGCGAAGACGCTGGAGCAGGTCCGCGAATACGCGAGCCAGATCCTCGGCATGCAACTCGTCACGCACCAGACCGGTCCGGAAGGCCAGAAGGTCAACCGTCTGCTGATCGAAGAAGGCGCCGACATCAAGCAGGAACTGTATGTCAGCCTCGTCGTCGATCGCGTGTCGCAAAAGATCGTTCTGATGGGTTCGAGCGAAGGCGGCATGGACATCGAAGAAGTCGCCGAAAAGCATCCGGAACTGATCCACAAGGTCATCGTCGATCCGAACACGGGTCTGCTCGACTCGCAGGCCGACGACCTCGCCGCGAAGATCGGCGTGCCGGCTGCCTCGATTCCGCAAGCGCGTGAAATCCTGAAGGGCCTGTACAAGGCATTCTGGGAAACCGACGCGTCGCTCGCTGAAATCAACCCGCTGAACGTCACGGGCGACGGCAAGGTCATCGCACTCGACGCGAAGTTCAACTTCGACTCGAACGCGCTGTTCCGCCATCCGGAAATCGTCGCTTACCGCGATCTGGACGAAGAAGATCCGGCCGAAATCGAAGCCTCGAAGTTCGACCTCGCGTACATCTCGCTCGACGGCAACATCGGCTGTCTCGTGAACGGCGCAGGCCTCGCGATGGCGACGATGGACACCATCAAGCTGTTCGGCGGCGAGCCGGCGAACTTCCTCGACGTGGGCGGTGGCGCCACGACCGAGAAGGTCACCGAAGCGTTCAAGCTCATGCTCAAGAACCCGGGCCTGAAGGCGATCCTCGTGAACATCTTCGGCGGCATCATGCGCTGCGACGTGATCGCGGAAGGCGTGATCGCGGCTTCGAAGGCCGTCGACCTGAAGGTGCCGCTCGTCGTGCGCATGAAGGGCACGAACGAGGACCTCGGCAAGAAGATGCTGGCCGATTCGGGCCTGCCGATCATCTCGGCAGACAGCATGGAAGAGGCCGCGCAGAAGGTTGTCGCGGCTGCCGAAGGCAAGTAATTTTCACCGGATACGAATGGCGGCTTGCCGGCGCGAACACCGCAACGCAAGAAGCGGCCTGGCGCGACGCATGACGCCAAACGAACAGAGGTCAATACATGTCGATTCTGATCAACAAAGACACCAAGGTCATCACGCAGGGCATCACCGGCAAGACCGGTCAGTTCCACACCCGTGCCTGCCGTGAGTACGCCAACGGCCGCGAAGCATTCGTCGCGGGCGTGAACCCGAAGAAGGCCGGCGAGGACTTCGAGGGCATCCCCATTTACGCGAACGTGCGTGAAGCGAAGGACGCCACCGGCGCGACCGTTTCGGTCATCTACGTGCCGCCGGCAGGCGCTGCCGCCGCGATCTGGGAAGCCGTCGAGGCCGACCTCGATCTCGCGATCTGCATCACGGAAGGCATCCCCGTCCGCGACATGATCGAAGTCAAAGACCGTATGCGCCGCGAAGGCCGCAAGACGCTGCTCCTCGGCCCGAACTGCCCCGGCACGATCACGCCGGACGAGCTGAAGATCGGCATCATGCCGGGTCACATCCACCGCAAGGGCCGCATCGGCGTCGTGTCGCGTTCGGGCACGCTGACGTACGAAGCGGTGGCCCAGCTGACCGCGATCGGCCTCGGCCAGTCGTCGGCAGTCGGTATCGGCGGCGACCCGATCAACGGTCTGAAGCACATCGACGTCATGAAGATGTTCAACGACGATCCGGATACGGACGCCGTGATCATGATCGGCGAAATCGGCGGTCCGGATGAAGCGAACGCCGCCGAGTGGATCAAGGGCAATATGAAGAAGCCGGTCGTCGGCTTCATCGCGGGCGTCACGGCGCCTCCGGGCAAGCGCATGGGCCACGCCGGCGCGCTGATCTCGGGCGGCGCGGATACGGCCGACGCGAAGCTGGAAATCATGGACGCGTGCGGCATCAAGGTCACGCGCAACCCGTCGGAAATGGGCCGTCTGCTGAAGTCGGTGCTGTAATTTCGAAGATCGCCGCCGCCCGCGCATTGCGTTATGCGCGGGCGGCCGGCGTTTTTTGATATGCTTGCGGAACCCTTTCACGAGGTTTCCGGACAGAAGCGAGGGAGCCAGTCATGGCTGCCTCGCTTTTTTATTGGCGCGCGCTTTTTTGAGCGGACGCGCCTCGTCAACGTACTCACGCCCCCGCCTTCATGCTCGAGTTTTTCACGTCGCTCCACTGGGGCGCTGTCATTCAGATCATCGTCATCGACATCCTGCTCGGCGGCGACAACGCCGTGGTGATCGCGCTCGCCTGCCGCGATCTGCCCGCGCAGCAGCGCCTGCGCGGCATCGTCTGGGGCACCGTCGGGGCGATCGTATTGCGCGTCGTGCTGATCGCGTTCGCAGTCGTGCTGCTCAACGTGCCCTATCTGAAGTTCACGGGCGGCCTGCTGCTGCTCTGGATCGGGGTGCGGCTGCTCGCGCCTTCGCATCTCGAGCATGCCGACGTGAAGCCCTCCGAGAAGCTGATCGGCGCGATCAAGACCATCATCGTCGCCGATGCGGTGATGAGCCTCGACAACGTCGTGGCCATCGCGGGCGCAGCCGAGGCCGCCGATCCGCGCCATCGCATCGCGCTCGTGATCTTCGGCCTGATGGTCAGCATTCCGCTGATCGTGTGGGGCAGCCAGCTCGTGCTCAGGCTGCTCGACCGCTATCCCGTGGTGGTGACGCTGGGCGCCGCGCTGCTCGGCTGGATCGCGGGCGGGCTGATCATCAACGATCCGGCCGGCGACCGCTGGCCGCTGCTCGATACGCCCATCGCCGAATATGGCATGAGCGTGGCCGGTGCGCTGTTCGTGGTCGGGCTCGGGCACCTGCTGAGGCGGCGCAACGAGCGGCGCGCGCAGGGCTCGCATTGAGCTTGAGCGCATGACGGAGTCTGACTGGTCGTCCTGAGCCGATCGTCGTAGGGAAAGGGCGCAGATTCCACGCCAACCGATGCTCTGACAGCGCCGCGCCTAAGCCATCCGGCCGACTGCTGCGCAGAGGGGGCCGCCGATACGATCGAAACGCCTGTTCACCTTTTCGTGAGCAGGCGTTTCTCGTTTCAGGAGCCCTGATGATGACCGTATCTCCATCCACCGCCCGCCCGGACGCATTGTGCGTCGCCGGGCCATGCGCTTCGCGCGCCCTTGTTTCAGGCGCCGTTGCCGCGCCCGCCCTGGCCACGCCCGCATTCGCCACGCATTCACTGGCCACGCACGCGACGCATGCCGCGGCTTCGCTCGCGCAGTCGTGCCGGGCACTCATGCGTCTCGCGAGGCGCTGGACCGCACCGGGTTTCACGCTCATCGAACTGATGATCGTGCTCGCCATCGTCGGCGTGATCGCCGCCTATGCCATCCCCGCGTATCAGGACTATCTCGCGCGCAGCCGGGTAGGCGAGGGCCTGTCGCTCGCTTCCGCGGCGCGGCTTGCCGTGGCCGAGAACGCGGCGAGCGGCAATGCGTTCGGCGCGGGCTACACGGTGCCGCCGGCCACGCGCAACGTCGCCTCGGTGCAGGTGGACGACACGACCGGCCAGATCACCGTGGCGTTCACCAGCCGCATCGCGCCCGAGGGGACCAATACGATCGTGCTCGTGCCTTCCGTGCCCGATAACGCTGATTCACCCACGGCGCGCGTAGCGCTCACGCAAGGCAGCGTGCAGGGCGGCACGCTCACCTGGGAGTGCTTCGCAGGCGGCAAGACGGCTTCTTCGCTCGGCGCACCAGG
Organism: Paraburkholderia sp. J63; assembly: GCF_905220245.1. Lineage (NCBI taxonomy): Bacteria > Pseudomonadati > Pseudomonadota > Betaproteobacteria > Burkholderiales > Burkholderiaceae > Paraburkholderia > Paraburkholderia sp. J63. The sequence continues at coordinate 100,112 of NZ_CAJMZF010000018.1, forward strand.
CGCGGGACCGTCGCCTGCAGAAGCGGCCACGCTGCCCGCCAACCTGGCGCCACCGGAGTGCCGCGCATAGGGATGAGGCGCGCGTGAGCGGTTGCCATTCGTGCGCTGGATGCCGTGTTGGCGTCCGGTGCGCGATGCGTCGCGTGCGTGGCGTCATGCGCTACACACGCTGCACCAAAGAGGGGCTTATACGTCATGTATGGCCCGCAGATCGAAGGCATGGCGCGTGCGGGCCGATTTCGTCCTGCTGGCTTCCGCACAGGGAGTGAAAAGTTTTGTATAGTGCGCCGGTTGCTGACGCCCCCGATTCCCATGCCTTCTTCTTTTGCGCGTTACCTTACGTTTGTCTTGCTCGCTGTTGCGTTGATCCTGCCTTATGCGGTCGTCGCACACACTTATCCGATCCCGACGTTCTACGCTGAATTCACTGCGCTCGCGCTTTATCTGATGGTGGGCGCGGGCGTCTGGCTGCTGGTGCGTTCCGCGCGGCCGGCCGTCGATTTCCGCTCGCCCGTGGTCGCGCTCGTGCCGCTCGCCTTCGGCTTGCTGCTGATCGTGCAGACCTTCGTGCTGCCGGTTGCGCAAGCATCGATGAACTGGCTCGGCGCGGGCTATCTGCTGGCCGCCTTCATGGCCGTCCACGCGGGCTACGGCATCACGCGCGTGAACCTCACGCGCGCGGCGATGGTGTGGGGCGCCTGGGCGCTCGTGATCGGCGGGCTGTTCGCGGTGTTCTGCCAGGTCATCCAGCTCCTGCATCTCGAAACGAAGGTCACGCCGCTCGTCGTCGCCTATAACGTGCAGTTCGACCGGCGGCCGTTCGGCAACATGGCGCAGGCCAACCACCTCGCGACCTACATCGCCTTCGCGACGGCCGCGGCGCTCTATCTCGTGCAGACGCGGCGCCTGAACATCCTGCTGTGGGTCGTGCTTTCGGCCATCTACTCGGGCGGCCTTGCGCTCACCGTTTCGCGCGGCCCGTGGCTGCAGATGGCCGTGATCGTCGTTGCGGGGTTCTGGATGGCGCTTTCCGCGACGCGCGGCGTGCGCGGCGAAGACGAGGCAGGCAACAGTGCCGACGCGGGCGGCTGGGCGGGCGGTTGGGTGGACAACGCGCGCGCCTGGGTCGTGCCGGTCGTGCTTTTCGCGATCTTCTTCGCCGTGAATGGGTTCGTGCGCTGGGCCAACGTCCACTATCAGTTGCAACTCGACCAGTCGGCGGCCGACCGCTTCAAGGACGCTGGCCAGATCGCGCCGCGCATCGCGCTATGGCGCTACGGCTGGACGATGTTCAAGACCCATCCGCTGCTGGGCGTGGGCTGGGGCGACTTCCCGATCCATCAGTTCGAACTCGCGCGCAAGCTGGGCGGCGTGGAGATCGCCAACAACTCGCACGACATCTTCATCGACTTGCTCGCCAAGACGGGCGTGCTGGGTTGCGCGATCGTCGTGATCGGGCTCGTCGCCTGGTTCGTGCGCGCGCTGCGCGTGCCGCATACGGCGGAGCGCATTTTCGGTTTTGCGCTGATCGGCGCGCTGGTCATGCATGCGCTCGTCGAGTATCCGCAGCAGTACATGTTCTTCCTGCTGCCCGCGATGTTCGTGTTCGGCCTGCTCGAGACGAAACCGCTGCGCGTCGTGCCGTCGAACCTCACACGCGCCGTGTACGCGGTGGTGGTGTTCGGCGGCATCGCGTCGCTGTGGCCGGTGCTGCGCGACTACAACCGCGCCGAGGTGCTCTATTACGGCTCGCATCCCGCGCAGCAGTATGCGGACGAACCGTCGTTCCTGTTCCGCGCGTGGGGCGACTACGGCATGGCGACGCTCATGCCGATCGATGCCGAGAACCTCGCGACCAAGCTCGCGGCGCACGAGCGCGCGATTGCGCTGCTGCCGGGCGAGACCGTGCTGCGTCGCTATGCAGTGCTGCAGGCGCTGGATGGGAATAACGATGGCGCATTCGATACGGTCGAGCGCCTGAAGATCTTTGCGCTGGAGCTTCACGACTGGCCCACGCAACTGGCCTCGCTCTACACCCTGTGCGACGACGAGCCGACGCTCGCGGGCTTCAAGGCCGCGCTGGTCAAGAAGTACGGCAAGCCCGCGGCGAAGGGCGAAGAAGAAGACGAGGACGATTCGGACGATTGATGAGGCCGCGCTGCTGCGGCTGAGTTCTCGCTCGCGGCGGCGCCGATCAGCGCTTCCGGATTGCTGCGCGGCGCCCCTGTAGTATTCCTTGGTGCCTCAACTCCCCGCAACCCAATCCCCCGACTTCCCGCCGTGCTTTTCCATCACCTTCACATCGGTGATGGTCATCCCGCGGTCCACCGCCTTGCACATGTCGTAGACCGTCAAGAGGCCCACCTGCACGGCGGTCAGCGCTTCCATCTCCACGCCCGTGCGGCCTAGCGTCTCCACCTGCGCGGTGCAATGCACGCCAGGCAGCGTCTCGTCGAGCGCGAAATCGACCTTCACGCGCGTGATCGCGAGCGGGTGGCACAGCGGAATCAGATCCGAGGTACGCTTGGCGCCCTGGATCGCGGCGATGCGCGCGACGCCGATCACGTCGCCTTTCTTCGCGTTGCCGTCGCGCACCAGCGCGAAGGTGGCCGGCAGCATGCGGATCGTGCCGCTCGCCACGGCGATGCGTTTGGTCTCGGCCTTGCCGCCGACGTCGACCATGTGCGCGTCGCCTGCGGCGTCGAAATGCGTGAGTTCGGGCATGGTGGGTTCTCCGTGAAGGGCGCCTATCTTAACAGCGCGGTGCGTGTGACAGGCCCGGGCGCGCGGGTCCGCGGTGGTTCACGCCGGGCCGTCCGGGGCGCCTGGCGGACCGTGCGGACTACAATTGCCCGGTGGCTGGCCACCGGCCGGCAATTCGCTTTTCCCGATCCCGTTGTCATCAATGCATCTGAAACGGCTGCTTGCTGCGTGGTTGTGCGCAACGCTCGCCGTTCCGCCGCAAGCATACGCGCAGGCGTCGGGCGGCGGGACAGGGGCATCGGCTGTGCGTGCCGCCGTGCTCGATCCCGGTGCCGCGAGCGCGCCTGCGTCCGGCGTGTCCGGCGCGGCCAGGCCGGGTGCCGGCACGCCGTCGGCCGGCAAACCGGGCGTTACTATTCCGGGCGCCGCTACGTCGAGAGTCACCACGTCGGGTTCGATCAGGCGTGGCGCCACTACCTCAGACGCTACTACGCTCGCCCCCAACTCGCCCGCGCTCGTGAGTGGCCCGCTCGACGACGAAGCCGACCCCGTCATTCCGGCCTCGATCGCGCAAGGCGTATTCGGCACCTATGGCGGCGCGCAGAGCCGTTTCGGCTCGTCCGGATCGGGGCAATCGGCAGACAGCTCCGGCACGAGCGGCAACGGCAGCGCGCGCCCGCCCGCCTGGATCCCGCAACTGCCCGATCTCGGCGATGGCTCGGGCGGCGCGCTCACGCCGCAGGCCGAGCGCCGCATCGGCGAGCGCGTGATGCGCGAAATCCGGCGCGACCCCGACTACATCGGCGACTGGCTCGTGCGCGACTATCTCGATTCGGTTGCGGCGCGCCTCTCGGCGTCGGCGGCGGCGCAGTTCATTGGCGGATATCGACCGGACTTCGATCTGTTCGCCGTGCGCGACGGCCAGATCAATGCGTTCTCGCTGCCGGGCGGCTTCATCGGCGTGAACACGGGGCTGATCGTGTCCACGCAGACCGAGTCGGAACTCGCCTCCGTGCTCGGCCACGAGATGGGTCACGTGCTGCAGCGGCATATCGCGCGGATGCTCTCGCAGAGCGAGCGCAACGGCTATGCCGCGCTCGTGGGCATGCTGTTCGGCATTCTCGCGGGCGTGCTGGCGCGTAGCGGCGACCTCGGCAGCGCGATCGCCATCGGCAGCCAGGCCTACGCCGTGGACAGTCAACTGCGCTTCTCGCGCGCCGCCGAGCACGAGGCGGACCGCGTCGGCTTCAAGCTGCTGGCGGGCGCCGGCTACGATCCGTGGGGCATGGTGGCGTTCTTCGAGCGGCTCGAACGCGCCTCGATGGGCGACGCCGGCGTGCCGGCCTACGCGCGCACGCACCCGCTCACCGTTTCGCGCATCGCTGACATGGAGGATCGCGCCCGCCGCGCGGCTTACCGGCAGCCGCGCCAGTCGCCCGAATACGGTTTCGTGCGCGCGCGCGTGCAGGTGCTCCAGGATCGCTCGCACGGCGAGTATCTCGACGAGATTGCGCGCTTGCGCTCCGAGATCGACGACCGCGTCGCGCTCAACGTGGCGGCGAACTGGTACGGGATCGCCTTTGCGCAACTGCAAGTGGAACGCTATGACGATGCTGCGGCGTCGCTCGCGAACGCGCGCGCGGCGTTCGCCCGCTTCGAAGCCGCGGACGGCGGCAAGGCGCTCAGTTCTCCGAATGGTTCTCCAGGCAGTTCTCCGAATAGTTCGCCCAGCCTCGACGTGCTCGCGGCCGAGATCGCGCGGCGCGCGGGCCGCACCGACGAGGCCGTGCGGCTCGCGCATGCGGCGCATGCGGCGTGGCCCGCGTCGCACGCGGCCACCGACAGCCTGCTGCAGGCGCTGATCGCCGCACGCCGCTTCAAGGAAGCGCAGGCGCTCGCGCGCAGCGAGACCCAGGCCGAGCCGCGCGAGGGCGCGTGGTGGCAGTATCTCGCGCAGTCGAGCGCGGGTCTGGGCGATTTGCTCACGCAGCGGCGCGCGCTCGCGGAGAAGTTTGCGCTCGACGGGGCGTGGCCCTCGGCGATCCGGCAGCTCAAGGAGGCGCGCGACATGAAGTCGCTGGGGTTCTACGACTTGTCGACGATCGACGCGCGCCTGCACGAATTCGAGGCGCGCTACAAGGAAGAGCGTGCGGACGACAAGGACAGCGGATGAGCGGCCTGCCTTTGGCACACGGCGCTTGCCGGGTTAGCTCATCGCTTGAGAACGTCGGAACGTCGATAAAGGCGGCGCTGTTTTCAGGCCACGCCGCGCCACTCAGCCCGCAGCCTTTTCCGCTTGCTCGGGACTCCGCACGAACGCGAAGCGCACCGGCACGTCCGCGCGCGCGATGGATTGCAAGGGCAGCGCGGTCCCGGCACGCCAGTGGAACGTGCCGCGCTCGCCGTCCTCGTCGAGCGTCGCGTGCTCGGTGAAGCAGTCGAGATCGTGATCGTGGAGCAGTGCCACACTTGCATACGCGTTCGCGGCGGCATCGGCGGTCCCGTCCGCGGTGTCCGACGCCGCCTCCCCAGCTTGTGCGAACAGCACGGCGCCGTGCTCGTCCACGTACACGGCGGCCGGCTCGAACGGCCGGCCCGTTTGATCGGTGAGCGTCAGCGCGCCGCCGTCCGCGCTCGCGAGACGCACGACCCACGGCGTGTATTCGAGCTCGACATAAACGCGCTGCGGCCCGTTCTGGAAGAACCACTGGCCCTGCGCGTCGTGCTCGTAATTGCGGTTGATGAAGCCGATGAGTGCCTCGTGCCGGATCGGCGTGCCCTGTGCGCCCTGGGCCTGGTCGGCTTCGTCGCGCAGACGCCAGTGGCCGCGCGCGTCGAGCAGCAGCCAGCCGGTGCAATGGGGAACGTTGGGCCAGCGCGCGAGGGCCTGCTTGACAATGTCATCCATGAGTCGTGGGGAGGTGAGGCGAGAGATAGCGGGTCACGCGCTGGGCGAGCCAGTCGCTGCGGCCCGGAAACGGCCCGGTCATGAAGCCGACGTGGCCGCCGCCCTCGGGCTGCTCAAGCTCGACGGCGGCGCTCACTTCGTGGCGCGCGGGCAGCACGTCGCCGGGCAGGAACGGGTCGTTGCGGGCGTTGATGAGGAGCGTGGGCACGGCAATCTCGCCGAGCTTCGGGCGTACCGTCGCCTGGGTCCAGTAGTCGTGCGCGCTTTGAAAACCATGGAGCGGCGCGGTCACGACGTCGTCGAATTCGAACATGTTGCGGGTCGCCAGCACGGCTTGCGCGTCGAACAGGCCCGGATACTGTTCGAGCTTTTGCAGCGCCTTCACTTTGAGCGTCTTCAGGAAGCTGCGCGTGTAGATCATGCCGAAGCCGCTTGCGAGCATCTTGCCGCCCGCGTGCACGTCGAGCGGCGCCGAGATCGCCGCGGCGGCCGAGACGATTTTTGCGTCCTCGCGCTGCTGCGCGAGCCAGTGCAGCAGCACGTTGCCGCCCAGCGAGACGCCTGCCGCTACGAGCGGACCCGCATGACGCGCGGCGAGGCGGCGCAGGACCCAGTCGACTTCGGCGGCATCGGCGAGATGGTAGAAGCGCGGCAGGAGGTTCATCGGCCCGCTGCAACTGCGAAAGTGCGGGATCACCGCATGCCAGCCGCGCGCATGCGCCGCTGCGGCGAGCGCGCGCGCGTAGTGCGAGCCGGAACTGCCTTCGAGGCCATGGAACAGCACGAAGAGCGGGGCGCCCGACGTTGCAGCCGGCGCGGAGCCGGAGACGTCAGCGGGTGCATCGACCCAGTCGAGCTCGATGAAATCGCCGTCGGGCGTGTCCCAGCGTTCGCGCCGGTAGACGGGCAGGGGCAGATGCGAGAACAGCGCGGGAACGATGGTCTGGATGTGCGCGCCGGGCAGCCAGAAGGGCGCGCGATAGCCGGGGCTGGCCTGCGCGTAGCCGCTCGCACCGTTCAGGACAGAGGTTGCGGCGCGTCTTGCCGCATCGTCGCTTCTCGGGCTGATCGCCGCTTTGTCGCTTGCCGTGCTCATGGCCGTCCCCTTCTTTCTGCTGCGCTTCCACTTTCTTCTACCGCTGTGCTGCTCCGTGGCGCGCCTTGCTTCGCTTTACGTCAGTGCAGCGCGCCCTGGCCGTGGCGCAGCTTCGCCGAGAACTGGCTTGCGGCGTCGTCGGGCATGCGGCTCGCGTGAATGTGCGCGATGCGCCACTCGCCGCGCTCGTGCACCATCACATAGGTCGTGAAGACCATGGCCGGAATCGCAGCCGGATCCACGGGCCGATGCGCCTCCACGATGGCATAGACCACGGTGCCCAGGCTGTCGTAGACGCGGATGTCGAGCGGCTCGATCGACACCGGCGCCGCCTCGAGCTCCGCGGCGAGGCCCACGCGAATGTCGGACAGCCCGTGCAGATGCGCGCCCTCGGCGCTAATGCAGCTCACGAATTCCTCGTCGATCCACAGGCCCATCAACGCGTCGATGTTGACCTCCGCGACGGCCTGGTAGTACGCGTTGAGAGTGTCCGCGGCGGCTTCGAAGATATGGGCAAAACGTGGCATGGCTCGTTGATCTGATGCGCTTCTCGCGCGGGTTGGCGTTGGCTTCGTTCGTGAGACAGACGCGAGACAGGCCTGTGACGCCCCGCTTCGATGCGCGTTACCTCAATTGGGCGCGCGCTCGAGGCACGGCGTCGGTGGCGTGCCGCACATCCGCAGTGCGAAGCGCGTGAGGCGTGCCGCTCGCCGACTTCTGGCTGTCTGCCGGCAGGCCGCAGGGAAATCGCCGGCCGGGGCACGCGCGGCGCGCTCGCCGCGTTTGGCGCCGCTAGCGCTGGGCGACCAGCATGCCGCGCAAATCGTCGAAGACCTGTTCGGGGCTCAGTTCGCGCAGGCAGTTCAGATGCCCGAGCGGACACTCGCGCGCAAAGCAGGGACTGCAATCGAGATGCAGCCATTGTACCTTTGCGAGGTCCGACAAGGGCGGCGTGTGGCGCGGATCCGTCGATCCGTAGATCGCCACGAGCGGCCGGCGCAGCGCCGCGGCCACGTGCATGAGGCCCGAATCGTTGGTGACCACGGCGCTCGCGCGCGAGATGAGCGCGCAGGCTTCGCCCAGCGCGGTCTGGCCGCACAGGTTGCGCACGTTCGGGGCCTTTTCGGCGATGGCCTGGGCGAGCGGCGCGTCCTTGGGCGAGCCGAGCGCGACGATCTGCGTGTACGGGAACGACTGCCCGACCATGCGCGCGAGCGCCGCGAAATGCTCGGGCGGCCAGCGCTTGGCGGGGCCGTACTCGGCGCCGGGGCAGAACACCAGCAGCGGCACGCGCGTGTCGAGATTGAAGCGCGCCGAGACGCGCGAGGCCTCGTTCGGGTCCGATTCGAGGCGCGGCATCGGCAGATCGTCGGGCACGGTGGCGCCTGGCGCCCAGGCGAGCGCGGCGTAGTGCTTGACCATCGGCGGACGCTCGTCCTTGGGCGGATTCGCGTGGCGCACGTTGAGGAAGCCGTAGCGGCTCTCGCCCGTGTAGCCGATGCGCAGCGGAATGTTCGCGAGCCACGGTATCAGCGCGGACTTGAGCGAATTCGGCAGCACATAGACGGCGTCGTAGCGTTCGGCGCGCAGGTCGCCGGCCAGTTGCCAGCGGCGCAGCAACTGCAGCTTGCCGTGGGCGAGGTCGGTGGCGTAGACGTCGCGTATCTCGGGCATGCGCTCGAGTACGGGCGCGACCCAGGTGGGCGCAAGCGCATCGATGTCGATGCGCGGATGCAGTTTTACGAGCCGCGAAAGAAGCGGCTGCGCCATCAGTGCGTCACCGATCCAGTTCGGTGCAATTACCAGCGCGCGGCGCATCGGGAGTCAGAGTCCGGAAAAAGGGCAGAGATTTCGTGCGCGGTTTGGCCCGGTTGGGCCAGAGCGTGCGCGCGAAACGCGGTTAGGGGATCGGCGCGGCAAGCGCGCCGGCGGGCTGCGAGCCGCGCGAGGCGGCTGGTGCAGCGGCTGTATGTCATGGCTGCGGCTTGGGCGGCAGGGCGGGCATGGGGCGAACGCGGAGCAGGCACGCGACAAGCGCGGAGCAGGCACTGGGAGCACACCGCGTGCCGCGCCGTTGGACGCCGGCAAAAAACGCGAGGAATCCCAAACGTTGCGCGCGTCCGGTTCCAGTCGAGGCGCCGGGTGCGCAAAGCGTTGCGAGCGCTGCAAGAGCGGATGCCGCCGCCGCGAACCCGGTGCGCCTGCCGTTGCCGGCGCGTTCAGGGGGCGGCGTGGCGCCTTGCGCTGCTTGTCCTCATATGCTGCCGTGTGCGCGAACCGAGCTGCCGTTTATGCCAACAGCGATGCCACTAGCGATGCCAGCAACGATGCCGTCAGTGACCGTGCACGACCTCGCCGTCACGCAGCTTGTAGCGGGTGCTGCAGTACGGGCACTTCGCCTCGCCATGCGTCACGTCGATAAAGACGCGCGGATGATTGCTCCAGCGCGGCATCGACGGATTCGGGCAATACGCGGGCAGGTCCTTGGCCTTCAACTCGACCAGCGGCATTTCCTTGAGTTCGCTCATGAGGATGATTCTCTTTGTATCCAATGGGGTGCAGCAGGGTGCGGCAGGCCGCGGGCGCTCAGACCTTCGGGGCCACAATCCGGGCGTCGCGCGACGTAGCGGACCGCATGTGCACAGGCCCGCTCTCACGCCACAACCTGGCCATGCGCGAACCCTTCGGGCGTGCGCCGGGCAAAGAGACGCATTTTAGCGTCATTTGTGCGCCGCAAGCGCGCTCGCGGGCGCATGCGGTGGGGTTTCGCTTGCCCCGGCGCCTGAGCCGGCTGTAGCTGTCAGTCTTGTAAGGGTCAGCAAGATCCGCGCGGCGTTCGCGCAAATACGCGACATTCGCTTAAGCACGCCTCAGATCATCCTGGCTATCGGCTAAAATACCGATCTCGCAATTCGATGCTGGCCTCGCGCCCGGCGCCGAGCAGCGACCCGCAGCGGCGCCGGCCTCTGGTCCAGGACCAGGTTTAAGTCCAGGCAGCCGCGCGGATCCCGCGCCGCGCCCGTTGTGCCCGTACCGCCCGCGCGCTGATTGCCCGTGTTGCATCCGGCGCCCGCATCGCCTTGCCACCGCCTTCCCACCATCAAGATGACATGTCCATGAACAAGGTTCTGCGTCTTTCCGATCTGATCTCCGAAGGCAAGCTCAAGGGCAAGCGGGTGTTCATCCGCGCCGACCTGAACGTGCCGCAGGACGACCAGGGCAATATCACCGAAGACACCCGCGTGCGCGCTTCCGTGCCGGCCATCAAGGCGGCGCTCGACGCCGGCGCGGCCGTCATGGTCACCTCGCACCTGGGCCGCCCGACCGAAGGCGAATTCAAGCCCGAAGACTCGCTCGCGCCCGTCGCGAAGCGTCTTGCCGAGCTGCTCGGCCGCGACGTGCCGCTGGTCGCGAACTGGGTCGAAAACGGCGTGAACGTCGCGCCGGGCGACGTGGTGCTGCTCGAAAACTGCCGCGTCAACAAGGGCGAGAAGAAGAATTCGGACGAGCTCGCGCAAAAAATGGCGAAGCTCTGCGACATCTACGTCAACGATGCTTTCGGCACCGCACACCGCGCCGAAGCCACCACCTACGGCATCGCGAAGTACGCGGGCATCGCCTGCGCGGGCCCGCTGCTCGCGGCTGAACTGGACGCGCTCGGCAAGGCGCTCGGCGCGCCCAAGCGCCCGCTCGTGGCGATCGTCGCGGGCTCGAAGGTCTCGACCAAGCTCACCATCCTCAAGTCGCTGGCCGAAAAGGTCGATCAGCTGATCGTGGGCGGCGGCATCGCCAACACGTTCATGCTTGCGGCGGGCCTGAAGATCGGCAAGTCGCTGGCCGAGGCGGATCTCGTCGACGAAGCCAAGGCGATCATCGACGCGGCGCGCGCGCGCGGCGCCTCGGTGCCGATCCCGACCGACGTCGTGACGGCCAAGGAATTCTCGCCGACGGCCAAGGCCGTGACGAAGAACGTGGCCGACGTGGCCGACGACGACATGATCCTCGACATCGGCCCGGTCACGGCCAACGCGCTCGCCGCGCAGCTCTCGCAGGCCGGCACGATCGTGTGGAACGGCCCGGTCGGCGTGTTCGAGTTCGACCAGTTCGGCAATGGCACAGAGACGCTCGCGAGCGCCATCGCCAGCTCTGGCGCGTTCTCGATCGCCGGCGGCGGCGATACGCTCGCGGCCATCGCGAAGTACGACATCGCCGACAAGGTCAGCTACATCTCGACCGGCGGCGGCGCCTTCCTCGAATTCCTCGAGGGCAAGAAGCTGCCGGCCGTCGAAGTGCTCGAAACCCGGGCGGCTAGCTAAGTGGCGCCGCGCGCCCCGGCCGCTAAAGTGGCAAAAGCGGTGACAAAAGCGACCGCAAACGCGGCGACAAAGGCCGCCGCCGCGAAACCGCGTCGCGCCGGCGCCGCCGGGGCTGCGCATGACGTAAAAGACGCAAAAAACGCCAAAGCGCAGGGGCGCGCAGCGCCTCTCGCGGGCACCGCGCGGGCGAACGCGACGCCCGTCACGGACCCGAACGCAAGCATCAGCAACGCCGCGCCTGTCTCGCCGACTGGCGCGGCGCCCTCCCAGAAAGCGACGCCGGCCCGAACCGGTGCGCGTTCCGGCCACGCCATATCGGCGGTCGAGCCGGCCAGCACGTCTCGCAGCAACGGTTTTCCCAGCGATCCTTTCCAGACGAGGAGACTCATGCATCGCGCCACCAAGATTGTCGCCACCATCGGTCCGGCTTCCAGCACGCCGGACATCCTGCAGAAAATGATCCACGCAGGATTGGACGTGGTGCGCCTCAACTTCTCGCACGGCAGCGCCGACGATCACCGTCAGCGCGCCGAAATGGTGCGGGAGTGCGCCCGCAAGTCCGGCCGCGAAGTCGCGATCATGGCCGACCTGCAAGGCCCCAAGATCCGCGTGGGCAAGTTCGAGAACGGCAAGACGACGCTCGAGCCGGGCCAGCCCTTCATCCTCGACGCCGAGTGCGAACTCGGCAACGACGAGCGTGTCGGCCTCGACTACAAGGACCTGCCGCGCGATCTGAAACCCGCCGACGTGCTGCTGCTCAATGACGGCCTGATCGTGCTCGACGTCGTGCGCGTGATCGGCAGCGAGATCCACACCACGGTGCGCGTGGGTGGCGACCTGTCGAACAACAAGGGCATCAACCGCCAGGGCGGCGGCCTCACGGCGCCCGCGCTCACCGCGAAGGACATGGAGGACATCCGCACGGCGATGTCGCTCAGCGTGGATTTCGTGGCCGTGTCGTTCCCGAAGAACGCCACCGACATGGAAATGGCGCGCCAGCTCGCGAACATCGCGGGCGCGCCCTACGGCATCAAGCCGAAGATGATCGCGAAGATCGAGCGCGCCGAGGCCATTCCGGCGCTCCAGGAGATCCTCGATTCGTCGGACGGCATCATGGTCGCGCGCGGCGACCTGGCCGTCGAAGTCGGCAATGCCGCGGTGCCGGCGCTGCAAAAGCGCATGATCCGCATGGCGCGCGAGTCGAACAAGCTCGTGATCACGGCCACACAGATGATGGAGTCGATGATCCACGCGCCCGTGCCCACGCGCGCCGAAGTCTCGGACGTCGCCAACGCCGTGCTCGACGGCACCGACGCCGTAATGCTCTCGGCCGAATCGGCGGCGGGCAAGTACCCGGTGCAGACCATCGAGGCGATGGCCGCGATCTGCGTGGAAGCCGAGAAGTCGGAGCAGAGCGAGCTCGACAAGGATTTCCTCGACCGTACTTTCACGCGCATCGACCAGTCGATCGCGATGGGCGCGCTGTTCACGGCCTACCACCTGGGCGCCAAGGCGATCGTCGCGCTCACGGAGTCGGGCTCGACCGCGCTCTGGATGTCGCGTCACTGGACCCACGTGCCGATCTTCGCGCTCACGCCGCGCACGGGCAGCGAGCGCGCGATGTCGCTCTACCGCAATGTCACGCCGCTGCATCTGGACACCAGCAGCGACCGCGACACCGCGCTCCAGCAGGCGATCGAAGTGGTGGTGAGCAAGGGCTACGCGTCGCGCGGCGACATGGTCGTGCTGACCGTGGGCGAGCCGATGGGGCAGCCCGGCGGCACCAACACGCTGAAGATCGTGCGGGTCGGCGACGTCTTCTGAATTTAAGGCGAATTTTTTCGCTTTATTTTCGAGACACGCGAGGTCGCGCCGTTGACGTCGATGAGCGGCGACGGGTGCCGAGATCGACTGGTATCAAATTGGTATCAGATGGGCGCTAATTAGGCGCTTTTTCCCTGCAATTGCGGCCCACGCGCGCTAGAGGCAGCGCGTGGGCTGTCAACTCTTTTTGCATCTTCTCGCCGATTTGACGTCCTGATACGCCAAATTCATGCCAGTTTAGTTTTTTGGCGGCGGGAACACGGCGGCTTCGCGATAAAATCATGCCATCGAGCCCGCTGCCTGGCACGCGGGCGGTGGCCGCCAGGCCACCCTCGACCGGTCGCGCAAGACGGCCGGCGGCACGAAGCAATTCGTTTCAAATCAAAGGAGTAGCAACAATGCCTCTCGTTTCAATGCGTCAACTGCTCGACCACGCGGCTGAGCACGGCTATGGCCTGCCGGCTTTCAACGTGAACAACCTGGAGCAAGTCCAGGCGATCATGGAAGCGGCGAACCAGGTCGGTGCGCCGGTGATCATGCAGGCCTCGGCAGGCGCGCGCAAATACGCGGGCGAGCCGTTCCTGCGTCACCTGATCGAAGCCGCGGTCGAGTCGTATCCGCATATTCCGGTCGTGATGCACCAGGACCACGGCCAGTCGCCGGCGGTCTGCATGGCGGCGATCCGCAGCGGCTTCACCAGCGTGATGATGGACGGCTCGCTCGAAGCCGATGGCAAGACGGTCGCTTCGTACGAGTACAACGTCGATGTCTCGCGCAAGGTCGTCGAAATGGCGCACTCGATCGGCGTGACGGTGGAAGCGGAACTGGGCGTGCTCGGCTCGCTCGAGACGATGAAGGGCGACAAGGAAGATGGTCACGGCGCCGAAGGCACCATGACGCGCGAACAGCTCCTGACCGATCCGGAGCAGGCCGCCGACTTCGTGAAGCTCACGCAGTGCGACGCGCTGGCCATCGCCATCGGCACCTCGCACGGCGCGTACAAGTTCTCGAAGAAGCCCACGGGCGACATCCTGTCGATCCAGCGCATCAAGGAAATCCACGCGCGCATTCCGAACACGCACCTCGTGATGCACGGCTCGTCGTCGGTGCCGCAGGAGCTGCTCGCGGAAATCCGCGAGTTCGGCGGCGACATGAAGGAAACCTACGGCGTGCCGGTCGAGGAGATCCAGGAAGGCATCCGTCACGGCGTGCGCAAGATCAACATCGACACGGACCTGCGTCTGGCGATCACGGGCGCGATCCGTCGCTATATGTATCAGAACCCGTCGAAGTTCGACCCGCGCGACTACCTGAAGCCGGCGCGCGAAGCCGCGAAGAAGGTCTGCGTGGACCGCTACCTCGCGTTCGGCTGCGAAGGCCAGGCTGGCAAGATCAAGCCGGTCGCGCTGGACAAGATTGCCGAGAAGTACAAGTCGGGCGAACTCGCGCAGATCGTCCGCTAAAGCGGGCCTCGGGCGCCTGGCGCGCCGGCTCGGTCCGGCCGCGCCGAAGTCGTAAAAACATCGCCGTTTCCGCCTGTTTTGGGGGAACGGCGATGGGCTTTTCTGAGATTTTTGGTTTACCCTTCAGTACCTCCGGGAATCCGGTTTCCCGCCGCAGCTTGCCGCCGCGAATTCGAGCCGGATCTGCCCGTTTTCGATTGTCCTTTTAGCGAATCACGACGATGTCTACCCTCTACGAATCCACGCTCCGCTCGCTGCCGCTCCTCGGCCGCGGCAAGGTCCGCGACAACTATGCCGTGGGCAACGACAAGCTGCTGATCGTCACGACCGACCGTCTCTCGGCGTTCGACGTCATCATGGGCGAGCCGATTCCGCGCAAGGGCGAGGTGCTCAACCAGATGGCCGACTTCTGGTTCGAGAAGCTCAAGCACGTCGTGCCGAACCACCTCACGGGCATCGCGCCCGAAACGGTCGTGGCCGCCGACGAAGTCGAGCAGGTCAAGGGCCGCGCCGTGGTGGTCAAGCGCCTCGAGCCGATCCTCGTGGAAGCCGTGGTGCGCGGCTATCTGGCCGGCAGCGGCTGGAAGGACTATCAGGCGACGGGCGCCGTGTGCGGCGTCGAGTTGCCGCCGGGCCTGCAGAACGCGCAGAAGCTGCCCGAGCCGATCTTCACGCCGGCGGCCAAGGCCGAAATGGGCCACCACGACGAGAACATCACGTATGAAGAGATGGAGCGCCGCATCGGCACCGAGCTCTCGCGCACCATCAAAGAGATTTCGATCAAGCTGTACAAGGAAGCCGCCGATTACGCGGCCACGCGCGGCATCATCATCGCCGACACCAAGTTCGAGTTCGGTCTCGACGACCAGGGCCAGCTTTATCTGATGGACGAGGCGCTCACCGCCGATTCGTCGCGTTTCTGGCCCGCGGATCAATACCAGGTGGGCGCGAACCCGCCGTCGTTCGACAAGCAGTTCGTGCGCGACTGGCTCGAAGCCCAGCCGTGGAAGAAAGAGCCGCCGGCGCCGAAGCTGCCCGACGACGTGCTGGCGAAGACGTCGGCGAAATATCAGGAGGCGCTCGAGCGTCTCACCGGCCAGAAGCTCGCTTGAGCGAGCGAAAAGAGGGAAGAAGGAAGCACAATGAGTGAAGTTCAGACGGCTCACCAGCATGCGGCGCCGCTCGTCGGCGTGTTGATGGGCTCCAGCTCCGACTGGGACACGATGAAGCACGCGGTCGCGATCCTCCAGGAGTTCGGCGTCGCGTACGAGGCGAAGGTGGTTTCGGCGCACCGCATGCCCGACGAGATGTTCGAGTACGCGGAAAAAGCGCGCGAGCGCGGCCTGCGCGCGATCATCGCGGGCGCGGGCGGCGCGGCGCACCTGCCGGGCATGCTGGCGGCCAAGACCACGGTGCCGGTGCTCGGCGTGCCCGCGGTCAGCAAGTACCTCAAGGGCGTGGACTCGCTTCACTCGATCGTGCAGATGCCCAAGGGCGTGCCGGTCGCGACCTTCGCCATCGGCGAGGCGGGCGCGGCCAATGCGGCGCTGTTCGCCGTGTCGATGCTGAGCGTGACCGATCCCGAATACGCGAACAAGCTCGCGGCCTTCCGCGTGCGCCAGAACGAAGCGGCGCACGCGATGGTGCTGCCGGCGCTGTGATGGCGGCGCGCGCAAGCGCCCGCAGTGGCTTGAAGTAACGCCGTCGAGGCGCAAACAGGCGGGGCAGCGCGTCCCGCCTGTTTCCGTTGTGACGTTAAACCCCGGCCTGGCCCGCGCGAGTTCACCTGCGCGCCGCGGCCAGCCGCGACCGACCACGAAGATGACTTCTGACAACTCTCCGGTTTCACCGATCCTGCCCGGCGCCTGGCTGGGCATGGTGGGTGGCGGCCAGCTCGGCCGCATGTTCTGCTTTGCCGCCCAGGCAATGGGCTATCGCGTCGCGGTGCTCGATCCCGATGCGACGAGCCCGGCAGGGACCGTCGCCGACCGCCATATCCGCGCGCCCTACGACGACGAAGCCGCGCTGACCGAGCTCGCGCGGCTGTGCGCGGCCGTCTCGACCGAATTCGAGAACGTGCCCGCGGCGAGTCTCGACGCGCTCGCGAAGTCGACCTTCGTGAGCCCCGCCGGCCGCTGCGTGGCCGTGGCGCAGGACCGCATCGCCGAGAAGCGCTTCATTGCGGCGGCCGGCGTGCCGGTCGCGCCGCACGTGGTGATCGAGTCGTCGCAGGCGCTGGCCGCCCTCGGCGACGAGGCGCTCGCCGCCGTGCTGCCGGGCATCGTCAAGACCGCGCGCATGGGCTACGACGGCAAAGGCCAGATCCGCGTGACCAATGCCGAAGAAGTGCGCGAGGCGCATGCGTCGCTCGGCGGCGTGCCTTGCGTGGTCGAAAAGCGTCTGCCGCTGAAGTTCGAGGTGAGCGCGCTGATCGCGCGCGGCGTGAGCGGCGCGAGCGTGGTCTATCCGCTCGCGCAGAACACGCACCGCAACGGCGTGCTCTCGCACACCATCGTGCCCGCGCCCGACGCGAGCGCGGCGCTCGTGCAGCAGGCGCAGCAGGCCGCGATTCAGATCGCCGCGAAGCTCGGCTACGTGGGCGTGCTGTGCGTGGAATTCTTCATCCTCGAAGACGGCTCGCTCGTCGCCAACGAAATGGCGCCGCGTCCGCACAACTCCGGTCACTACACGACCGATGCCTGCGCGACGAGCCAGTTCGAGCAGCAGGTGCGCGCGATGACGGGCATGCCGCTCGGCGACACGCGCCAGCACTCGCCGGCCGTGATGCTCAACATTCTTGGCGACGTCTGGTTCCCCTGCGCCGTGGGCGAGGCGAAGCCCCGCAAAGGCGCGGCGCCGGTCACGCCGCCGTGGGACCAGGTCGCGGCGATGCCTTCCGCGCGCCTGCATCTGTATGGCAAGGAGGAGGCGCGTCCGGGCCGCAAGATGGGCCACGTGAACTTCACCGCACCGACGCTCGACGAAGCGCGCACGGCCGCACGCGATTGCGCGCGTCTGCTGCACATCGTCACGAGCTGAGTTGGGTCGCATCATGTCCGATCAGCAGCAAGGCCGGAACCTCGGCACACCTGAGTTGACCGCCGCCGAGATCGAGCAGGCCGCCGCATTGCTCGACGCGGGCGAGCTCGTGGCGTTTCCCACCGAGACGGTCTACGGACTCGGCGGCGACGCGGCGAGCCCAGAGGCCGTCGCGCGCATCTACGCCGCGAAGGGCCGGCCCGCGAATCATCCGGTGATCGTCCACCTGCCGCCGGGCGGCGACCCGCAGTACTGGGCCGCCGAGTGGCCCGAGGCCGCGCAGAAGCTCGTCGATGCCTTCTGGCCCGGCCCGCTGACCCTGATCGTCAAGCGCCATGCGCGCATTCCCGACGCGGTGAGCGGCGGCCAGGACTCGGTGGGCTTGCGCTGCCCCTCGCATCCGGTGGCGCAGAAGCTGCTGGCCGCGTTCTCGAAGCGGCGCGGCGGACACGGCGGCGTCGCGGCGCCTTCGGCGAACCGCTTCGGCCACGTGAGCCCGACCACGGCGCAGCACGTGCGCGACGAGTTCGGCGCGGCGGTGCACGTGCTCGATGGCGGGGCGTGCGACGTCGGCATCGAGTCGACGATTCTCGATCTCTCGCGCGGCTTCCCGGCGCTGCTGCGTCCGGGCCATGTGAGCCCGCTCGACATCGCGCGCGTGCTGGGCGAGGCGCCGCGCCTGCCCGACGGCTCGGACGCCACGGCGCCGCGCGCCTCGGGCACGCTCAAGGCCCACTACGCGCCGCGCACGCCGCTCGCGCTGCTGCCGTTCGAGGCGCTGGAGCCGCTGCTGGCCGCCGCGCGCGACGCGGGCGAAACGGTGGCGCTGGTCGCGCGCGGCTCGCGCGCGGGCGCCTGGGCGAGCGCGGCCAACGTGCATTTCGTGGCCGCGCCGGAAGAGCCGCAGATTTACGCGCGCGAGCTCTACGGCCTGCTGCGTGTGCTCGATCGCGCGAACGTCACGCGCATCCTGATCGAAAAGCTGCCCGAGACCCTCGAGTGGATCGCCGTGAACGACCGGCTCGGCCGCGCGGCCGCGGCCTTCGAGGCGCAGCAGGACTGAGTACGGTTTTCCCCGCTCAATGAAACACCCCACGGTCCTTGCGGAGCGTGGGGTGTTTTCGTTTTTACGCAGGGAGGGCTTGCGCACCGGGGAGACCCGATGCGCAAGCCGCGGTGTGCAGCCTTACTGCGGCGCCTTGCCGATGCCTGCGGCAGCCAGTTGCTGCTCGACGTAGGTCGCGAACTGGGCGTGCAGCTCCGTGGTCGGGTGCACGAGATCCGCGAACATGTAGGTCGTGGGCGCATTGGCCGCCTTCAGCGTCTGCGGCGAGCAGAACAGCGAGCTGCCGAAGCTCTGGCCGTACTGCTGGGCCGCCGCGGTGATGATGGCTTGCGGCGTCGAGGCCGGGTTCAGGCCCAGCGTCGTCTGCGGATTGGCCAGCGCATAGTTGGTGGCGTCGGTTTCCATCTGCGTGAGGTTGCAGGCGGTATCCGTGTTCGTCACCGTGAAGCCGAGGCTGGCCGCGTTCTGGATCGACTGGTCGAACCACGTGAACGTATCGACCGGGACGACCTTCTTGGCCGCGAGCGACGGCTGCAGACCCTGGAGCAGCGCGAGGTTGTACATCGCCGAGACGAGCGAGAGCGCCTGATCGGGCGCGTTCGCGGAACCGGGCGTGGCGCCGACGCTCGAATCGGCGGCCATCGCGGCCGGCGTCTTGCCGATGTCGGGCACCGTCACGACCGCGACCTTGGCCGTGCCGGCGATCTGCGTGTTGACGAGGTTGGCCAGCGTGCCGGCGGCGGTGACGATCGGCATGACCGATGCGAAGTCCGTGCTCGCGTTCGGGTCCGACGTGACGAGGGTCAGCGCGATGGCGGCGGGCACGAGCGCCTGGGCCTGCGCCGCCGTAAAGCCTTCCGCCTCAAGTTGCGCAAGCGCCTTTTGCTGGGTCGCGGGATCGCTCGCGGCCGCCGTGAAGTTGGCCTTGGCGAGCGCGGTGGCGAACGCCGTCAGACCTGCACCGCTGTTGTCGAGCAGTGCCAGGATTTCGTTCGCGCCGCCCTCGACGAGCACGAGCTGATTCGCATTGAAGCTGCCGTGCTGCGCCAGATACTGGCTGACCTGCCAGGTCAGCGGCTGCTCGCTCGCGGCCGGGATCACGGCGCTGGTATCGGCCACGCCGCCGGTCGAGACCATCGCGCCGCCCTGCGCGTAGTCGAGGCCGCCCGTTGCCGTGAGCGGCACGCCGAAGCCGCCTTCGAAGGCCGGCGACAGCGAATTGCCGAAATACTCGGATACCTTCTGCGCCCAGACTTCGCCGGGGTTGGTCGTGAAGCGGCCGCCGCCGAAGCCCGGCAGAAGCTGCTCCGAATACGTGCCGGCGTCGGACAGGCTCGTACCGAATGTCACCACCTGCATGTTGACGCCGGACGGCGGCGGCGTGCTCGCGCTGCTGTTGCTGCTGCCGCCACCGCCGCCGCATGCGGCGAGGAGCGCGAATGCTGCGCTCGCGAGCGCGATCTGGGTGGCGCGCACGAGCGTGCGGTGTTTCGGTCCTTGTTGCTTCATATTCACTTCATCTCCTCTGTTTGTGGCCTGTGTTGCCATTGCCTGATGCCAGCTTCTGATGTTGCTGATACTTTTGATGCGTGTGCCGTCTGGTTTTTCTGTTTGTTGTGGAGGGGTTGTTGCGTCGTCCCTGAAGGTCGTGGCCATCAGACTACGCAATCTCTCCGTTTTTGCGCGACCCGATGTCACCCTCAGTGTTGTTTTCCGGCACGCATGATGGCCGGCTCGGGATATCGGGCACCGCATGCGCGGCGTCCCGGCGCGCGCACCAGTCGGGCGGCGCGAACAGCGCGGCCAACCGCGTGCGCCAGTCGGGCATGCGCGCGAAATCGCGTGCCATGTCGAACCATTCGTGAAAGCTCGCCTTGAGCGGGTTGTAGGTGTCGAGCGGCTTGACGATGCCGTAGACGGGCGGCTCGTGCGCATCTTCGGCGACGTAGCTGCCGAACAGCCGGTCCCAGATCGCGAGCACGCCCGCGTAGTTGCGATCGATGTATTGCGCATTGCGCGCGTGATGGACGCGATGCATCGACGGCGTGTTGAGCACGTACTCGAGCCAGCCCAGTTTGCCGATCGCCTGGGTATGCACGAAAAACTGGAACGCGAGATTGACGAGCACGATGCCGACGATCTGCATCGGTGGGAAGCCGAGCACGGCGAGCGGGATCCAGAAGATCCACATACCCGCGACGGGATACATGAGGCTTTGCCGGAACGCGGTGGAGAGATTGAGCTTCCCCGACGAATGATGGACGACATGCGCGGCCCAGAGCCATCGCACGCGATGGCTCGCGCGGTGGAACACGTAGTAGAGCAGGTCCTGGGCGACAAAGAGCGCGAGCCAGGCGCCCACGCCGGGCTGCCACGAGACGATGCGCCAGTGCCGGTAGACGTACGCGTAGACGGGAATGGCGACGAGCCAGGCGAGCTTGTCGGTGGCCTGGTGCATGAGCGCGAGCGCGGCGTTGCAGAGCGTGTCGGGCCAACTGTAGAGCGCGGCGCCGGGGCGCGTGCGGGCGAGGTGCCAGGCTTCCCAGCCGATGCAGGCGAGAAAGACGGGCGCGAGGGCGAGCAGCAGCCATTCAGCGTCGAACTGCACGAATCTCGTCCTCCTGTCCCGTGAGCGGCGCTGGCGAGTCAGCGCGGCATTGTTGTGTTTTGTCGATCGCAGCTGGCGCGATCCCACGCGCAACGCATCAGCCTGTGTGTTGACGTGGATCGATGCGCGGTGCGCAGAGTCATCGATGCGGGCATATTCTGGCGCGCTACCGGACTTTGCCCGTCAGAGTACACGTCCGACGCGCGCGGCGCTCGGGGCTTTGCTAGAGGAAATCTTCGAGCGGCAGGACTATGTTGCGGCGCGAGTGGCACGCCTTGGAGTGAGCACGCGAGCGCGGCTGGAGAGCGTGGGGAGAGAGGAAGAAGGACGCAATGCGGATCCAGCGGCGAAGCCGGGAGCGCAAGCCGCGAAGCGACGCATACGTCGGGCACGAGCGGCGCATGCCAGTGATACGCCGCGCGCCGCTCGTGCTTACTGTAATCAATGCCGCAATCAATCAATGCGCGCGGCGATCACGCTTCACGGCCTTGCGTCCGGCAGCCTTGCTCGTCTTTTCCGTCTTTTCCGCTTTCGTCACGTGGCCGGCTCGCGCCGCCTTCGACGCGCGCTTCGGATGCGGATCGACGTACACGGGCTTCTCCTCGGGCATGCCCTGGTAGACCCATTCGAGCAGCGAGTCGTGCGCGGCGCGCGCGGCTTCGGCATGCGGATCGTTGATGAGGCTCACGACGATCCAGGTCTCGCCGTTCTGCGCGGCCACGTAGCCCGCGATCGCGCGCACGTCGCGCAGCGTGCCGGTCTTGATGTGCGCATTGCCGTCCACGCCGGCCCGGTTCAAGCGGTTGCGCATGGTGCCGTCCACGCCCGCGATCGGCAGCGAGTCGATGAACGGCTGCGCGACCGGGCTCGCGTTGGCGGCTTGCAGCAGGTTCGCGAGCGAGAGCGCGCTGATGTGCTCCTCGCGCGAAAGGCCGCAGCCGTTGTCGAGCACGAGCTCGGGCATGGAGATGCCGCTCTTGCGCAGGAACGTCGTGACGGCGGTGGCGGCCTTCGCCGTGGTCGCGGGCGGCTTCTCCTCGACGGCGCCGAGCGTGAGGAACAGATTGCGCGCCATCACGTTGTTGCTGAACTTGTTGATGTCGTGCACGACGTCCGCGAGCGGCGGGCTTTGATGCACGCCCAGCAGACGCGCGCGCGGCGGCACGACGCCTTCGCGCGTCGTGCCCGCGAAGCTGCCGCCCGCTTGCTGCCAGAGCGCGAGGAAGCCGTCGGCGAAGAAGGTGCTGTGATCGACGGGCGCGGCCATGTTGAGCGTGCGATCGCCGCAGCGCATGGCGTAGTTGCCCGCGAAGCTCGCCGTGA
The DNA here is from genome assembly GCF_905220245.1 of Paraburkholderia sp. J63. Taxonomy (NCBI): domain Bacteria; kingdom Pseudomonadati; phylum Pseudomonadota; class Betaproteobacteria; order Burkholderiales; family Burkholderiaceae; genus Paraburkholderia; species Paraburkholderia sp. J63. Next base: position 122,458 of record NZ_CAJMZF010000018.1, read on the forward strand.
CGACGCCGTTCGCGCCCGGCGTGACCTGCGGGCTCGGCAGCAGGCCGCCGCACTTGCCGGCGCGCTCGCGGATCTGGTTGTCGATCTGCCATTGCGCGACGGGCGGCACCACGTCGATCGAGACGCCGTCGTGCGAAGGCGAGAACGTGAACGAAACCGACTTGAACGCGTACATCAGCGGATCAGGGCCCACGTTGTAGGGCGCGCTTTCGTCGCCGTCGAACGAGGGCAGGTCGCGCGTGGAGGCGTCGAACTCGCTCTTGTCGAGCACGAGCGCGCCTTCAATGCGCACGATGCCGGTCGCGCGGATCTTCTGCACGAGATCGATCAGCTCTTCGGGGACGAGCTTCGGATCGCCCGTGCCCTTGATGTAGAGATTGCCGTGCAGCGTGCCGCTCGCGTCCACCTCGCCGTCGGTGTACGCGCTGGTCTTCCAGCGGTAGTCGGGCCCGAGCATCGAGAGGCCGCTCCATGTGGTGACGAGTTTCATCGTCGAGGCGGGCATCATCGGCTGGCCCGCGTTGACGGCGACGCTCGGCTGGCGGTCGCCCACTTTCTCGATCACGACGCTCACCGAAGAAAGCGGCACGTTCGCGCGCTCGAGCCCGGCCATCACGCTGGGCGGCAAGACGGTGCTGACGTTGACCGTGGGAACGCGCGCGCCCGCGGGCGGCGCCTCGCCCTGGCCCTGAGCCTGGGCCGGCGGGCCGGCAAAGGTTGCGGCGAGCGCGGCGCACGCGAGGGCGAGCGCGAGGGGGCGCGGGGTGTTCAGGCGGAACAGGGAACGTAGTCGGGACAGCGAAACGGGCGGCATGAAGAGCGTTGAACGAAGGCAGGCAATGCAGGGGCCGCGCGCGGCGCTTTTCGCCCGGGCGGGCTTTTCGCGACGTCGTGCGCGGACGCGGAAACGGCTGACGCGCGGCTTTCGCGATGCGTGCGCTGCCTTGCGTGCCCATCGAAGGCAACTGAAAGGGCGCGTTCGCCGCACGGCGCCGCGCGCCGCAAAAGCGCACATTGTAAAGACCTCGCGTGGCGCGCGCGCATCGGCCGCGAGAAATGTGGCAAAAGCCGTGGCAAAAGCCTGCCCGGGCGCAGGGCGTAGCGCGCGCATGAGGACGCGTTTTTCGTCCATGCGCGCCGCCGCTTGCGGCCCACGCGCGGCGCCCGGCTTCCGGCCAGAAGGCATCGGGTGCGTGGCGAGGCGCTAGAATGCACGCATCGTCATCACTTCAGGCGCGGCGCCGCGCGCGCCGCCTGGCCAATTCATTACGATGCGCATACTGCTAGTCGAAGATGACCGCATGATCGCCGAGGGCGTACGCAAGGCGCTGCGCGGCGAGGGCTTCGCGGTCGACTGGGTCGAGGACGGCGAGGCCGCGCTCTCGGCCGCGAGCGGCGAATCCTACGATCTGATGCTGCTCGATCTCGGGCTGCCCAAGCGCGACGGCCTCGACGTGCTGCGCACGCTGCGCGCGCGCAGCGTGGCGCTGCCCGTGCTGATCCTCACGGCGCGCGACGCCATCGCCGACCGCGTGAAAGGCCTCGACGCCGGCGCCGACGACTACCTCATCAAGCCCTTCGACCTCGACGAACTGGGCGCGCGCATGCGCGCGCTGATCCGCCGCCAGTCGGGCCGCAGCGAGTCCATGATCCGCCACGGCGCGATCACGCTCGACCCCGCCTCGCACCAGGTGACCCAGGACGGCTCGCCCGTCGCGCTCTCCGCGCGCGAGTTCGCCCTGCTCGAAGCGCTGCTCGCGCGCCCGGGCGCGGTGCTCTCCAAGACCCAGCTCGAAGAAAAGATGTACGGCTGGGGCGAGGAGATCGGCAGCAACACGGTCGAGGTCTATATCCACGCGCTGCGCAAGAAGCTCGGCGCCGATCTCATCCGCAACGTGCGCGGCCTCGGCTACATGATCGCGAAAGACGCGTGAGGACGAGCATCGCCCGATGAGTTCGATTCGCAGACAACTATTGTTCTGGCTGCTCGCGATCGTGGTCGCGGGCGTGGGCCTCGCGGGCTGGCTGATCTATCGCCAGGCGCTTGCCGAAGCCAACGAGCTGTTCGATTACCAGTTGCAGGAGATTGCGGCCGCGCTGCCTTCCGAGCCGTTCAACGAGATCCTGAGCTCGCGCGACACCGGCACCGAAGGCATCGTCCTGCAGATCTGGAACCGCAACGGCGTGCTGATGTACTACTCGCATCCGCGCGCGCCGCTCGCGCCGCGCGCGGAGCTCGGCTTTTCGACCGAGCGCACCGACCGCGGCGACTGGCGCGTCTATGGTGCGATCGTCGGCGACAACGTCGTGCAGCTCGCCCAGCCGATGACGGTGCGCAACCGGCTCGCCGCGAACGTCGCGCTGCGCACGCTCTGGCCGCTGATCGTGCTGCTGCCGTTCCTCGGGCTGGCCGTGTGGATGGTGGTGGGGCGCGGCCTGAAGCCGCTCTCGCGCGTGGCGCGCGCACTCGACACGCGCCATCCCGAGGCGCTCGAGCCGCTGCCCGAGCAACGCCTGCCGCGCGAGGTGATGCCGCTCGTGCACGCGCTCAACGCGCTGCTCGACCGCCTCGCGCAGGCGATCGATACGCAAAAGGCCTTCGTGGCCGACGCCGCGCACGAATTGCGCACGCCGCTCGCGGCCGTGCAGATCCAGGCGCAACTCGTTGCGCGCGCAAGGGATGACGAAACGCGCCGCGAAGCGCTCGGCGACCTGCAGGCCGGCGTGACGCGCGCCACACGCCTGGCCGAGCAACTGCTCGCGCTCGCGCGCTCGGAGCCCGACGGCCACGCGCGCGCGCAAAGCGTCGACCTGCATGCGCTGCTCGACGATTGCGTGCTCAACTATGCGCCGCTCGCGCAGCAGCGCGGCGTGGACCTCGGCATCGAGGAGAGCGCCGACGCGCACGTGCACGGAGACGCCGACGCGCTGCGCGTGATGTTCAACAATCTGCTCGACAACGCGACGAAATACACCCCCGCGGGCGGACGCGTGGACGTGCGGCTCATCGTGAGCGACGGGCATCCGCTCGTGCGGATCGAAGATAGCGGGCCGGGCATTCCCGTCGACGAGCGCGCGCGCGTGTTCGACCGCTTCTACCGCGTGGGCGCGAGTGCGAACCGCGCGCGCACCGACGTATCGGGCACGGGACTCGGGCTTGCGATCGTGCGCCGCATTGCCGACCAGCACGACGCCGCGATCGTGCTCGGCGATTCGCCGGCGGGTGGGTTGCAGGTGGAAGTGCGGTTTTGAGCGGCGCGCGGGTTTTGCAACATCGATTTAATCAGCGCTTTTAAAGCGCGCTTTAAACTTTTCTTTTTGCTTTCAATTTGCGCCCGCGGGATTGCCGGGCGCTTTGGGAGCGCATCCCGGACGGCCCGCAAACGCCCTGTACATGGGCGTTTGCGAATAGGTTCCCAGCTTAAGACTCCTTTAAGCGATACCGCTTAACCTTCGTTACGTCGTGACAGTATCCCGCGCAAGGAGTCCGCTATGAATACCAAAGTCATTACCCGCAGTGCCGTGGCCATCGCCGTTGCCGTCGCGTTGTCGGCGGGCTACGTGGCCGGGCGCCGCGACGTGCCGCCGCCGCAGGTCATCACCCCGGCGCAGGCCGCCGCGCTGATGCCCGCCGAAGCCGCGGCCAAGACCGGCATTCCTGACTTCTCGGGGCTCGTGGAAACCTACGGCCCGGCGGTCGTCAACATCAGTGCGAAGCACGTGGTGAAGCAGACCGCCATGCGCAGCGGCGGTGGCGGCGGCGCCCAGCAACTGCCGATCGATCCGAGCGATCCGTTCTACCAGTTCTTCAAGCACTTCTACGGCGGCATGCCCGGCATGGGCGGGGGCGACGGCGGCGGCATGCAGCCCGACGCGCCGAGCACGAGCCTCGGTTCCGGCTTCATCATCAGCCCGGACGGCTACATCCTCACCAACGCGCACGTCGTGGACGGCGCGAACGTCGTGACCGTGAAGCTCACCGACAAGCGCGAATTCAAGGCCAAGGTCGTGGGCGCCGACAAGCAGTCCGACGTCGCCGTGCTCAAGATCGACGCGAAGGATTTGCCGACCGTGAAGATCGGCGACCCGCGCCAGAGCAAGGTCGGCCAGTGGGTGGTCGCGATCGGCTCGCCCTACGGCTTCGACAACACGGTGACCTCGGGCATCATCAGCGCGAAGTCGCGCTCGCTGCCCGACGAGAACTACACGCCGTTCATCCAGACCGACGTGCCGGTGAACCCCGGCAACTCGGGCGGCCCGCTGTTCAATCTGCAGGGCGAAGTCATCGGCATCAACTCGATGATCTACTCGCAGACGGGCGGCTTCCAGGGCCTTTCGTTCGCTATCCCGATCAATGAGGCGATGAAGGTCAAGGACGATCTCGTCAAGACCGGCCATGTGAGCCGCGGGCGCCTCGGCGTCGCGGTGCAGTCGATGAACCAGACGCTCGCCGACTCGTTCGGCATGGACAAGCCGCATGGCGCGCTCGTGAGCTCGGTGGACGCGAACGGTCCGGCCGCCAAGGCGGGCCTGAAGCCCGGCGACGTGATCCTCGCCGTGAACGGCGAGCAGGTGGGCGACTCGTCCGATCTGCCTTCGCTGATCGCGGGCATGAAGCCGGGCACGAAGGCCGACATTCAGGTGTGGCGCGACAAGTCGACCAAGGACTTCTCGGCGACGATCGGCGCGCTCACCGACAGCAAGGTCGCCTCGAACGACACGCCGCAGTCGCAGATGCAGGGACGCCTCGGCGTCGCGGTGCGCCCGCTCACGCCGGACGAGAAGAGCAGCAGCTCGCTCGATCACGGCCTGCTCGTCGAGCAGGCGGCCGGCGCGGCGGAAAACGCCGGTATCCAGCCCGGCGACGTGATTCTTGCCGTGAACGGCCGTCCGGTGACGAGCGCCGATCAGCTCAAGCAGATGATCGCGCACGCGGGCAACAGCATCGCACTGCTGATCCAGCGCGACGACGCGCAGATCTTCGTGCCCGTCGATCTGGGCTGACGTCTTCCGTATCGCTCCAGCGGCCTGGTGCGCTCAGGCGCATACCGGGATTTCCGGGCCGCTTTTTCACTGCCGCCGTGGGCTTCGCGCCCCGGCGGCAGTTTTCTTTTCTGCGCGTTTTTTCGATGTTTCTTCGATGTGGGCGGGCGCGGGCACGCATTTTGCGCCGCGTTTGTACCGAAGCTACTTGTAAAGGAGCAGACACGATGAAGAGTTTCCATCACACGCGTCCCGTTCTTTCGACCGTCGCGCTCGCGGCTACCCTGGCGCTCGGCTTCGCGGGCGGCGCGGCAGCGCAGCAAGTGCAGCAAGTCCCCGCGCCGCAAGAGGGCGCGCCGATGCAGCCGGGCGCGCCGGGGCAACAGGTGCCTCCGCAGAATGACACGCCGATGCAGCAAATGCCGATGCAGCAAGGCGCGCCGATGCAGCAGGCGCCGATGCAGCAAGGCGGCGCCAACGGAGCGGCGAATGGCATGAATCCCGCGAATGGCACGGTGGGCGGATCGTCCAACGATATGTCGAGCGCCGGCAACACCAACGGCGGCGGCATGCCGCAAGTGCAGCAACAGGGCGGCGTCGAATTCGTCTCGGGCGGCGTCGGCCTCGACGAGTCGAAGGCGCTGCAGGCCGCGCGCTCGCGCTGGCCGCTCTCGCTGCGCTTCACGGGCCGCAACGCCGAGTTTCTCGCCGACGTGCACGTGCAGATCGTCGACGCCCATGGCGCGAGCGTGCTCGACACGACCTCGCGCGGGCCGTACATGCTGGTGCGCGTGCGCCCGGGGCGCTATACCGTGCACGTGAGCCATAACGGCATCAACAAGACGAGTGCGGTGACCGTGGGCTCGAACGGCAGCGCCCGCGCGTCGTTCATCTGGTAAATTCGCGCGGCGCGCGCGGCGTTTCGAATTCGCGCAAGCCGCCTGAGTTTCGTCGATAATGAAGCCACGGCCTGCCGTGGCTTTTTTGCCCGGCCGCCGTGAGACAAGACCTTCACGGGCCGGCGTGGCCTTGCTGGCGAGAGACTGTAAGCGGCACGTGAACGGCGCGTGCACTGCCTGTGAGCCGCGCGCCGCAGGTCGCAAAAAGGACCGGCACGCCGTGCCGGGGGAGGCGCTGCGCGAGAGCGCGGCGTCCATCGATCAGGGAGCAGACCATGACGGTCGAACCGGGTGCCGGCTATCGCATCGACATCGTCGTGAACCGGCACCGCGTGCGCGTGATCCACGGCGGCATCACCATCGCCGACACGCTCGCGGCGCTCACGCTCATCGAGCCCGGCAATCCCGAGGTCTTCTATTTCCCGCGCGCCGACGTGAACATGGCGCGGCTCGAGCGCTCCGCGCGCATCGAACCGTGTCCGCACAAGGGCGAGGCGTCGTATTACCACCTGCGCACCGAGGACGGCCGCGTCGAGGACGCCGCCTGGAGCTACGAGGCGCCGCTCGATGCCGTGCGCGGCATCAAGGGCTATCTGGCGTTTCATACGGAGCTCGTGGACCGCATCGATCAGACTTCCTGAGCATTGCGGCTCGCGCGCCCGCGCGCAAGCGCGGCCAGCCGCAACAGCCGCAACAACCGCAATGGATTGAGCACTGACGAACCGAACGACCCGAGCAAGTTGAGCAATCTGGGCAAACTGCACGACCTAAAAGACCTAAAAGAACTTCTCGAACTGCCACCGGGGAGCCGCCATGGAACTGAACGACGCGTTAAGGATTCCGCTTGAGCCGTCTGCCGTCTGGCAGGCGCTGCAGGACGCCGCGCTGGTGCGGGCGAGTCTGGAGCATTGCGAGTCGTTCCGACGTCTCGGCGCCGGCGAGTACGCGCTCACGCTCACCGTGCCGCTCGGGCCGCTGCGCGCGCGCTACGAAGTGCGCGCTCACATCGCCAGCGATGTCGCGACGGTGCCGCTCACGCCGCGCCGGGTGCTGAGCTTTCGCGCGCGCGCCGACGGCATCGGCTCGCTGCGCGGGCAGATCGACGTGGCGCTGCGCGAGGAGGAGCGCGGGGCGGGCGAGGGCGCGAGCACGCGCATCGACTATTCGGTTTGGGCGACGCTCACCGGGCCGCTGGGCGAGTTGCCGCCGCGCCAGATCGAAAACGCACTGCACGAGCTCGCCGACGAGTTCTTCACCGAATTTTGCGCCGTGGTCGCGGCCAAGCACGGTCAGGCGCCGAACCGCGTGCGCGGCGAGACGCCCCGGCGTCAGCACGTATTTCTGCGGCCGATCAATCTCGCGGCGGTGGCGCGCCGCGCGCATCTGCTTCCGCACTCGGGCGGCACGCTGTCGGGCCGCGCCGCGAGCACGCTGCATCACGAGCCCACGCCGCACGCGATGCCGAGCTGGGCCTGGGCCGCGATGATCTTCTTCGTCGCGCTGCTGTTCTACGTGGCGCGGCATTTCGCGGACGGTTGAATCCGGGCGTTTCGCCGGATTCAGTCGGGACCTACAAGTCCGGCCCGCGGTGTTGAATCACCGTCCGGGCCGCCTCAGTCGACGACCGCGCGCCGTCACGTCCCGCGAAATTCGCGCCGCCATGCCGAAGGCGAAGTCCTGAACGCCTCCACGAAATGCTGACGCAGCGACGTGGCCGAGCCGAATCCCGCGCGCTGCGCAATGGCGTCGATCGGCTGGTCCGTTGTTTCGAGCAACTGCTGCGCGCGGGCGAGCCGCTCGCCGAGCAGCCACGCGCTCACGGTCGCGCCCGTCGTCAGGCGGAACTGGCGCGTGAAGGTGCGCCGGCTCATGAGCGCGCGCTGCGCCAGCGAGTCGAGCGTATGCGGCGTGTCGAGATGGGCGCGAATCCAGTCGAGCAGGCTCGAGAGCCGGTCGCCGCGCCCGCGCACCGCCACGGGCTGCTGCACGTACTGCGCCTGGCTGCCCTGGCGATGCGGCGGCACCACGAGCCGCCGCGCCACGTAGTTCGCGGCCTGCGTGCCGGCGAGGCGTCGCAGCAGATGCAGACAGCAATCGAGGCCCGCCGCCGTGCCCGCCGACGTGAGGATGTCGCCGTCGTCGATATAGAGCACGTCCGGGTCGAAGCGCACGCTCGGGAAGCGCTGCGCAAAGGCGTCGGCGGCGGCCCAGTGCGTGGTGGCCGGCCGCCCGTCGAGCAGCCCCGCGTGCGCGAGCACGAACGCGCCGAGGCAGAGCCCCACGAGCACCGCGCCGCGCGCATGGGCCTCGTGCAGCGCCGCGCACAACGCCTCCGGCGGCGCTTCGTCCTTGTCGCGCCAGCTCGGCACGATCACGACGTCGGCCTCGCTGAGCGCGTCGAGTCCGTAGGGCGTCCCGAGCGTGAAGCCCGCCGTCGTGGCGAGTGGCCCCGGCTCGGCCGCGCAGACGAGCAGCTCGAACGGCGGCACGCCGCCCGCCGAATGATCCTCGCCGAACACGACGCAGGGCACCGAGAGATGGAACGGGATGATGCGGTCGAAGGCGACCACGGCGATGCGGCGCGCGGCGGGTGTGGCCGATGCGGCCGATGTCGTCGATGTCGTCGATGCGGCGGCGCCGGCACGCGGCGCGCAAACGGAAGACGCGGTGCGGGGATGGGCAGGCATGGTCAGACTCGCGAGTGACAAGGCGTACGGGCAGGGGACGGGGCTGCGGGCGCACAGGCTATTTCCGCATGCGGCCCAACCGTATTTGGCCCAATTCTATCGAAAGTTGTCATCCGGGCCACTGTGCGCGCCTGGCGCGCCCGTCGACAATGCGTCCATCGCAGCCGAGCCGCCTGGTCAGCCGCGATTTCCAGCCGGAATTCCGCCAGGCTCCTATCGAAAAAAGAGGTATCGCCATGTCCGCAACCCCCCGCCGTGCGCTGATCGTCATCGACGTGCAGAACGAATACGTCACCGGCGATCTGCCGATCGAATACCCGGACGTTCAGACGTCGCTCGCCAACATCGGCCGCGCGATGGACGCCGCGCGCGCCGCCGGCGTGCCGGTCGTGGTGGTGCAGAATTTCGCGCCCGCCGAGTCGCCGCTGTTCGCGCGCGGCAGCGTCGGCGCCGAGCTGCACGCCGTGGTGGCCTCGCGCGAGCACGATCATTACGTGGAAAAGGCGCTGCCGAGCGCCTTCGCGGGCACCGGTCTCGCCGCGTGGCTCGCCGCGCAAGGCATCGACACCCTGGCCGTCGCCGGCTATATGACGCACAACTGCGACGCGTCGACGGTGTTCGATGCGACGCACGCGGGCCTCGCGGTCGAGTTCCTCGACGATGCGACCGGCTCGGTGCCGTACGAGAACGCGGCGGGCGCGGCGAGCGCCGCCGAGATCCATCGCGTATTCGGCGTGGTGATGCACTCGCGCTTCGCCGCCGTGGTCAGCACCGATGCGTGGATCGCCGCGCTCGAAGCGGGCGTGCCGCTGGAGCACGACAACATCTACGCGTCGAATCAGCGTGCGCGCGCGAGTCACGTGACGGCTTGACGCCGGCCGGCTTATTCCTTTGCCGCCGGATCGACGCGCAGCGCCGGGCTGTGGCGCAGCGCGTCGAGCATGGCCTCGACGTGCTGCTCCGCGTTGTGTGCCACGTCGAACATGTCCGGCAGGATCGCCATGTCGCGCAATGCGCCGGTGATGAACGAGTGCAGCACGCGCGCCGCGCGCGGGGCGTCGAGGCTGGCCGGCAGCTGCCCCTTGGACATCGCGTTGCGCAAGCCTTCCTCGATGCGCATGAGCCCCTCGCGCATATTGCCCTGATGGCGCGCCATGACGGGCCCCATCTCCTCCACGAACTCGCACTTCAGGAACAGGATCTCGAACACGCGCCGGCGCCGCGCGTCGGTGGCGGTGTCGCGCAGGCACAGCGTGCAGAGGTCCTTGATGCGCCCGAGCGGGTCGGGCTCGTCGGGGTCGACCGTGGCCGCCTTCATCTCGTCGAGCGGCAGGACCACGCGATCGAACATGGCCGTAAAGAGGTCGCCCTTATTCTCGAAATGCCAATAGATCGCCCCGCGCGTCACGCCGGCGGCCTGGGCGATATCGGCAAGCGAACTGCGCGACACGCCTTTTTCGAAAAAGACGTGCTCGGCGGCGTCGAGAATGCGGTTGCGCGTCTCCAGCGCTTCCTCTTTCGTACGTCGGGCCATGGGGGATTTATTGCTCAATATATGGGTTAATAAGGCTAAAAATCACAAAAGCGTCAGATCGGCAATGTATTGATTTGTAATATGACAGTCACGCGCCGAACGCCCTTGAATTTGTCCTTCTCTCAGAATGTTTGTTCTTTTACATCCATTCGCGAATGTATCTATAATACCACCCCACCACCTGGGTACCTCAAGAGTTGATGTCCGGTTAATATCCGTCACTGGCCAATTGGTCGTAGAAACCCCAATGCGCGCGGTCGATTAATGTTGCGCGCCGAGAAATCGCCCGGACGGACGTTGCTGACCGGTATCGCGCCATTCCCGAAGTACCCGGTTATCCGTCAGGTATCGCCACATGCTGGCGTGCGTCGTCGTCCTTCTTCGTGAAGGACGCCGCACGCTTTTATTGTCAGTTATAGACAGAGGTCGCTCCATGCGCGTCGAACGGGTTCCATTCCGCCTTATTACCTTCGCGACGGCTGCCGTAGTGCTCGCAGCGTGCGGGCAAAAGCAGTCCGCTCCGCCGCCGCAAACCCCCGAAGTCGGTGTTGTCGCTGTCCAGCCCACCTCCGTGCCGGTCGTGACCGAGCTGCCGGGCCGCACCAATGCCTTCCTCGTCGCGCAAGTGCGCGCGCGGGTCGACGGCATCGTGCTGCGCCGCGAGTTCACCGAGGGTTCGGTCGTGAAGGCGGGCCAGCGCCTGTACAAGATCGACCCGGCGCCGTACATCGCCACGCTCAATAACGCCAAGGCCACGCTCGCGAAGGCGAAGGCCAATCTCGTCACGCAGAACGCGCTGGTCGAGCGCTACAAGGTGCTCGTCAAGGCCAACGCGGTCAGCAAGCAGGACTACGACAACGCCGTGGCCGCGCAAGGCCAGGCGCAGGCCGACGTCGACGCCGGCAAGGCCGCGGTCGACACCGCGCAGATCAATCTGGGCTACACGGACGTCGTCTCGCCCATCACGGGCAAGGTCGGCATCTCGCAGGTCACGCCGGGCGCCTACGTGCAGGCGAGCCAGGCGACGCTCATGTCCACCGTGCAGCAGATGGACCCGATGTACGTGGACCTCACGCAGTCGAGCCTCGACGGCCTGAAGCTGCGCCGCGACGTCGAGTCGGGGCGCCTGAAGACCAATGGCCCGGATGCGGCCAAGGTCACGCTCGTGCTCGAAGACGGCCGCAACTACGCGCAGCAGGGCAAGCTCCAGTTCACCGACGTCACGGTCGACCAGACCACGGGCTCGGTCACGATCCGCGCGCTGTTCCCGAATCCCGACCGCGTGCTGCTGCCGGGCATGTTCGTGCGCGCGCGCATCGACGAAGGCACCAACGAGAACGCGTTCCTCGTGCCGCAGGTGGGCGTGCAGCACGACCAGAAGGGGCAGGCCACGGTGCTGCTCGTCGACAACAGCAACAAGGTCGTGTCGCATCCGATCGTCACCTCGGGCACGCAGGGCCAGGACTGGGTCGTCGAAAGCGGCCTGCAACCGGGCGACCGCGTGATCGTGCAGGGCACCGAGAAGGTGCGTCCGGGCGCGACCGTGAAGGCGGTGGCTGCCAACCTGCCGCCGCCGCCCCCGCCGGGCGCGCCTTCGGCGGACGAGGCGACGGCTTCGGGCTATGCGAACGCAGGTGCCGGTGGTGCGTCGGGTGCATCGGGTGCGTCCGCTGCCTCGGCGGCGCCCGCTGCGTCCGCGCCCGCCGCCTCCGCTGCGCATTAACAGGGAGCCTGCTTCATGGCAAAGTTCTTTATCGATCGCCCGATCTTTGCATGGGTGATCGCCATCATCCTGATGCTGGCCGGTGTGGCGTCGGTTTTCACGCTGCCGGTCGCGCAGTATCCGACCATCGCGCCGCCGTCCATCCAGATCAGCGCGACCTACCCGGGCGCATCGGCGAAGACGGTGGAAGATACGGTCACCCAGGTGATCGAGCAGCAGATGAGCGGTCTCGATCACCTCCTGTATCTCTCGTCGACGTCCGATGACTCGGGCACGGCCACCATCACGCTGACCTTCGCCGCGGGCACCAACCCGGACATCGCGCAGGTGCAGGTGCAGAACAAGCTGCAGCTCGCCACGCCGGTCCTGCCGCAGGTGGTGCAGCAGCTCGGCATCAAGGTCACGAAGTCGAGCAGCAGCTTCCTGCTCGTGCTCGCGTTCGTCTCCGAAGACGGCAGCATGACCAAGTACGACCTCGCGAACTACGTGGCGTCGAACGTGGAAGACCCGATCAGCCGTATCGACGGCGTGGGTACGGTCACGCTGTTCGGCTCGCAGTATGCGATGCGCGTCTGGCTCGATCCGAACAAGCTCACGAACTACAGTCTCACGCCCTCGGACGTTGCAGCCGCGATCACGGCGCAGAACGTGCAGATCGCGGGCGGCCAGCTCGGCGGCACGCCGGCGGTGGCGGGGCAGTCGTTCCAGGCGACCATCACCGAATCGACGCTGCTGCACACGCCCACGGAGTTCGGCAACATCCTGCTGAAGGTGAACCAGGATGGCTCGCAGGTGCGTCTGAAAGACGTGGCGCGCATCAGCCTCGGCGGCGAGAACTACAACTTCGACACGAAGTACAACGGTGCGCCGACGGCCGGCCTCGGCATCCAGCTCGCGACGGGCGCCAACGCGCTGCAGACCGCGAAGCTCGTGCGCGAGAAGATCGACGACCTCTCGAAGTACTTCCCGCACGGCCTCGTCGTGAAGTACCCGTACGACACGACGCCGTTCGTGCGCCTGTCGATCGAGGAAGTGATCAAGACGCTGCTCGAAGGCATCGTGCTGGTGTTCCTCGTGATGTACCTGTTCCTGCAGAACCTGCGCGCGACCCTGATTCCGACGATCGCGGTGCCGGTGGTGCTGCTGGGTACGTTCGCGATCATGGCGATGGTGGGCTTCTCCATCAATACGCTCTCGATGTTCGGCCTCGTGCTCGCCATCGGCCTGCTGGTCGACGACGCCATCGTGGTCGTGGAGAACGTCGAGCGCGTGATGGTGGAAGAGGGGTTAGGACCGAAGGAAGCCACGCGCAAGGCGATGGGCCAGATCACCGGCGCACTCGTGGGCGTGGCGCTCGTGCTCTCCGCGGTGTTCGTGCCGGTGGCGTTCTCGGGCGGCTCGGTGGGCGCCATCTACCGGCAGTTCTCGCTCACGATCGTGGCGGCGATGGTGCTGTCCGTGCTCGTCGCGCTGATTTTGACGCCGGCGCTCTGCGCGACCATCCTCAAGCCGATCCCGAAGGGCCACCACGAAGAGAAGAAGGGCTTCTTCGGCTGGTTCAACCGCACCTTCGAGACGAGCCGCGACAAGTATCACAGCGGCGTGCACCACGTGATCAAGCGCTCGGGCCGCTGGCTCATCATCTATCTCGCGCTGATCGTCGCGGTGGGTCTCCTGTTCGTGCGCCTGCCCAAGTCGTTCCTGCCCGATGAAGATCAGGGCACGATGTTCGTGATCGTGCAGACGCCTTCGGGCTCGACCCAGGAAACCACGGCGCGCACGCTGGCCAACATCCAGAACTATCTGCTCAACGACGAGAAGGACATCGTCGAGTCGACGTTCACGGTGAACGGCTTCAGCTTTGCCGGCCGCGGCCAGAACTCGGGTCTCGTGTTCGTGCGCATGAAGGACTACAAGGAGCGTCAGCACGCGAACCAGAAGGTTCAGGCGCTGGTCGGCCGGGTGTTCGGGCACTTCGCGAACTACAAGGACGCGATGGTGATTCCGGTGAATCCGCCGTCGATTCCTGAACTGGGCACGGCCTCGGGCTTCGACTTCGAGCTCCAGGATCGCGGCGGTGTGGGTCACGAGAAGCTGATGGAAGCGCGCAACATGCTGCTCGGCATGGCCGCGAAGGACCCGTCGCTCTCGCTCGTGCGTCCGAACGGCCTGAACGATACGCCGCAGTACCAGGTCGATATCGACCGCGAGAAGGCGAATGCGCTGGGCGTGACGGCGGCTGCGGTCGACCAGACGTTCTCGATCGCGTGGGCGTCGCAGTACGTGAACAACTTCCTCGATACCGACGGCCGTATCAAGAAGGTGTACGTGCAGTCCGACGCGCCGTTCCGCATGACGCCGGACGACATGAACATCTGGTACGTGCGCAACAGCTCGGGCGGGATGGTGCCGTTCAACGCGTTCGCGACCGGCCACTGGACCTACGGGTCGCCCAAGCTCGAGCGCTACAACGGCATTTCGGCGGTGGAAATCCAGGGCCAGGCGGGGGCGGGCAAGTCGACCGGCCAGGCCATGACGGCCATGGAGCAGATCGCGGCGAAGCTGCCGGCAGGGATCGGCTACGAATGGACGGGCCTCTCGTTCCAGGAAATCCAGTCGGGCTCGCAGGCGCCCATCCTGTACGGCATCTCGATCCTCGTGGTGTTCCTGTGTCTCGCGGCGCTCTATGAGAGCTGGTCGATTCCGTTCGCGGTCATCATGGTGGTGCCGCTCGGCGTGCTCGGCGCGCTGCTGGCGGTGACGCTGCGCGGGCTGGAAAACGACGTGTTCTTCCAGGTGGGTCTGCTGACCACCGTGGGTCTCTCGGCGAAGAACGCGATTCTGATCGTGGAATTCGCGCGCGACCTGCAGGCGGACGGCAAGATGGGACCGATCGAGGCGGCGCTCGAAGCTTCGCGACTGCGTTTGCGGCCGATTCTGATGACGTCGATGGCGTTCATTCTCGGCGTGCTGCCGCTCGCGATCAGTAACGGCGCGGGCTCGGCTTCGCAGCACGCGATCGGCACGGGCGTGATCGGCGGGATGATCACGGCCACGTTCCTCGCGATCTTCATGATCCCGATGTTCTTCGTCGTGATCCGCGCGAAGTTCGCCGGCGAAAAGGAAGACGCCGACGTCGCGCTCCAGCATTACGAAGAGCACCACGCACACGACCACGACGACGATAACGCCGGCCCCGATGGTGGCGCGGGTGGCGCGGGTGGCTCAGGCGGCCCGGCTGGCGACGGCGGTGCGAATGGTGGCAACGGCCAGGGCAAGGAAGGACATTGAGATGCATAAACTATCCGTAATTGCGGCGGCCGCTGCGCTACTCGCGGGTTGCACGATGGCGCCGTGGTATCACCGGCCCGAGGCGCCGGTCTCGCAGGCGTATCCCCAGGGCGGCGTCTACGCGACGCAGCCCGGCGAGAACGGCCAGGCGGGCCGCAGCGCCAACGGCGCCGTGGCCACCGATATCGGCTGGCGCGACTTCTTCGTCGATCCGCGCCTGCAGCAGCTGGTCGGGATCGCGCTGAAGAACAACCGCGACCTGCGCGTTTCGGTGCTCAACGTCGAGGCGGCGCGCGCGCAGTATCAGATCACGCGCGCCGATCTGTTCCCGGCGATCGACGGCGTGGGCTCGGACACGCGCACGCGCGTGCCGAGAGCCCTGCAGACCGCGCCCGAGAACCCGTACAGCGTCTACAACGTGGGCTTGCAGGCGTCGTGGGAAATCGACTTCTGGGGGCGTATCCGCAGCCTGAAGGACCAGGCGCTCGCGCAGTATCTGTCGACGGCGCAGGCGCGCAAGGCGGCGGAGATCTCGCTCGTCTCGCAGGTCGCCGACCAGTACCTGACGATGCTCTCCGACGACGACCTGCTGAAGGTCACGCAGGACACGCTCAAGACCGCGCAGGACTCGTACAACATCACGAAGGCGCAGTTCGACACCGGCACCGGCACCGAGCTCGATCTGCGCCAGGCGCAGACCGTGGTCGAGAACGCGCAGGCCAACCTGCAGGCGCAATTGCGCGCCCGCGCGCAGGCCGAGAACGCGCTCGTGCTGCTGCTTGGCGAGCCGCTGCCGGCGGACCTGCCGCAAGGCCTGCCGCTCGACGGCCAGAACCTGCTCACCGACATCCCGGCGGGCCTGCCGTCCGACCTGCTCACGCGGCGTCCGGACATCATGGAGGCCGAGGAGAACCTGCTCGCGGCCAACGCCAATATTGGCGCGGCGCGTGCGGCGTTCTTCCCGAAGATCTCGCTCACGGCGGCATTGGGCACCGAAAGCCTCTCGCTCGGCGGGCTGTTCAAGGCGGGCACGGCGGCGTGGAGCTTCGTGCCGCAGGTGACCTTGCCGATCTTCGAAGGCGGCTCGAACATCGCGAATCTGCAGCTCGCGAACGTCGAGAAGCGCATCGAGATCGCCAACTACGAGAAGGCGATCCAGTCGGCGTTCCGCGAAGTGGCCGATGGCCTCGCGGCGCGCGGCACTTACGATCAGCAGATCGGGGCGCTCGAGCGCAGCACGTTCGCGAGCCAGCGCGGGCTCGACCTTTCGGTGCTGCGCTACAAGAACGGCGTGGACAGCTATCTGCCGGTGCTGACCGCGCAGACCAGTCTGTACCAGTCGCAGCAGGCGCTCGTCACGGCGCGGCTCGCGCGGCTCACCAACCTCGTCGATCTGTATCGTGCGCTGGGCGGCGGCTGGATCGAGCACGCGGGCGAGACGCCGCGTCCGGCCGATGCGCCGGTCGACTACGGCGTGGCCAGCGCGCCGGCGGCGGCTTCGGCGCCGGCCGCCAATGCCAATGGGCAGCCTTCGGCGGGTTGAGACGCCGGGTTGCGGTTTGGGTTGCGGCTCGGGTTGCGATACCAGGCTGGGACGCTTCGCCGAACATCGCCACGCGTCCAGATGTGCGAACGCCACGGGAGACCGTGGCGTTTTTATTGGCTCATCCGAAAACAAAAAAGGCGTCACGGTTTCCCGTGACGCCAAACCAGCAAAAGGCCCCGGCCGCGTTTTTATCGCCCGGCCGGGGCGCCTCTCGCGTCGACTCAGTGTGCCGCCGTGCGCGGCATGCCCTGTCCAGCTTCCGGTTCTTGTTCGCCGTCGCGCGACTGCGTGCCTTCGAAGTCGTGGCTCACGCGGTGGATGTCCTGTTCCGCGGCGCGCTCGCTCTTGGCGCCGTTGAAAATCAGATTGAGGATCACAGCCGACACCGAAGCGAGCAGGATGCCGCTATGCAGGAGCGGCGAGAGGGCCGGCGGAAGCTGCGAGAAGAACTTCGGGGACACCACCGGCACGAGGCCAAAGCCCACGCTCACGGCCACGATGAACAGGTTGTGGTGGTTCTTTACGAAGTCGACCTTCGAGAGCACCTTGATGCCGTTGGCGGCCACCATGCCGAACATCACGAGACCCGCGCCGCCGAGCACGAACGGGGGCACCGAGGCCACGACCTGCGCCATCTTCGGGAACAGGCCCAGCGTCACGAGAATCACGCCGCCGGTGGCGCAGACGAAACGGCTCTTCACGCCCGTCACGCCGATCAGGCCGACGTTCTGCGAGAACGAGGTATGCGGGAACGAGTTGAAGATGCCGCCGATCAGCGTGCCCAGACCGTCCACACGCAGGCCGCGCACCAGCGTTGCCTGATCGACAGGGCGATCGACCATGTCGCCCACGGCGAGGAACATGCCCGTCGACTCGATGAAGGTCACGAACATCACGATCACCATCGTCGCGATCGGCAGGATGTGGAACTTCGGCATGCCGAAGTGGAACGGCATCACGATGCCCACCCAGTGGGCGTGCGTCACGCCGTCGAGGTTCACGCGGCCGAGCACGAGAGCGATCGCGAAGCCCGCCACGATGCCGAGCAGCACCGAGATATTGGCGATGAAGCCGCGGCCGAACTTGTTGATGAGAAGAATCAGCATCAGCACGACGAGCGAGAGGCCCAGATAGACCGGGTTGCCGTAGTCGGGATTGCCCACGCCGCCCGCGGCCCAGTTGATGCCCACTTCCATGAGCGAGAGGCCGATCACCGCGATCACGGTGCCCACCACGACGGGCGGGAAGAAGCGCAGGAGCTTGCCGATCATCGGCGCTATGACGATGCCGATCGCCCCCGCGGCGATCGTGGAGCCGAAGATGTCGAGAATGCCGAGCGAGGGGTTGGTGCCGATGGCGATCATCGGGCCGACCGAAGCGAACGTGCAGCCCATGATGACGGGCAGACGGATGCCGAAGATCCAGAGGCCGAGCGTCTGGATCAGCGTGGCGATACCGCAGGCGAACAGGTCGGCGCTGATGAGGAACGCGACCTGATCTTTGGGCAGGCCAATCGCGCCGCCGACGATGAGCGGCACGGCGACCGCGCCCGCGTACATCACGAGCACGTGCTGGATGCCGAGTGTGAGAAGCTGGCCGAACGGCAGGCGCTCGTCTACCGGGTGAACCTGGCTGCGCGCCTGGGCGGCGGCCTCCCTTTCGATACCCTGGGGATGCATGTCGTCTCTCTCCGTCTTTCGTTTCAGAATATGGCCTCCAAGGTATTCGCGCCGAAAAGAAGCAACAAGACCACTGGAGACTATTCCGTGCTTTCCGGGGGCGATATGCGCGCGAGGGGCGCCGCCTCTTATATCGGGGTAGGATCAGGCCGCGCGGAGCCCGGGATTTGGTGGCGCGGCGATGCTGCGGCGCATCGTGGGAATGCTCGTGCGACGTCCAGACGCAGCGTTAAGCCCGCTTTTCAGGTGGTTTCAGGCCTCGGACGGCATTGCGCCGCTTTGCGCGTGATGGGCGCGGCAATGACCTGGACGCACACGAATGGGCCATTTCGCGTGCCGCCAGGCGCCGGTCGGACCCCAGAGCACATGGCTCGCTCATTATGATCTATATTTCGCTTTCCGCATGTGAGCCATTTTGCATGTCGAAATAGACCCCTGGGTTAACCCGCGAACGCATGCGATTTGCATCATTTCGAGGCTCGCGCGGCACGCTCGATTTCGCCTCTCCAAGGTCTCGCGCGACCGGGTCTCGCGGCATGAATCGGGTGCCGTTATCATGGCCCTTTTATCTCTTTCATGGCCGCTTCGCTTCGTGCTGATCGTGCCGATCGTCTTGATCGATGCGCGCGATGAGCGAACCGCACGCCTCCCATCCATTTCCCCCAGTCACTTCGCATGAACGCAACGCAGACGTGCTTTCTCGGTATCGACCTCGGCACCGGTTCGCTCAAAGTCGCCATCGTCGATGAGGCGGGCGTCGAGCGCGCCGCCGCGAGCATCGCCTATACGCTAGAGACGCCGCAGCCGGGCTGGGCCGAGATCGACGTCGAGCGCTGGTGGGACGCGCTCGTGCGCTCGTGCGAGCGCCTGCCCGCGGGCGAGCGCGAGCGGGTGCGCGCGATCGGCTTCTCCGGGCAGATGCACGGCGTGGTGCTGACCGACGCGACGGGCCAGGCGCTGCGTCCCGCGATGCTATGGCCCGACACGCGTGCGCGCGCGTTGCTCGATGCGTGGCCCGGTTCCTCGTCTGATAGTGAAGCGAATCCCCAGCCGAATCCCGTTGCGCCTGGCATGGCCGGGCCGTTGCTGTACTGGCTGACGCTGAACGAGCGCGCGACGGCCGATGCCGCGCGCTGGGCGCTGCAGCCGAAGGACTGGCTGCGCGTGCGTCTCGCCGGGTCGACGGATACAGGCGGGCAAGCCTTCGTGGCCGATCCGTCCGACGCCTGCGCGACCGCGCTCGCCGCGCCCGACGGCACGTGGGACGTCGCGCTGATCGAGCGGCTTGGCTTGCCGGCGCGCTGGTTCGCGCCGCTTGCGCCCTCGTCGGCGGCGAGCGGCACGCTGAGTCCCGAGGCCGCGCGCGCGCTCGGCCTGCCCGCCGGCATCGTGCTCGCGACCGGCGCCGGCGACACGCCGTGCGCGGCGCTGGGCAGCGGCCTGCGCGAAGACGGCGACGCGCTGCTGACCACGGGCACGGGCGGCCAGATCGTCGTGACGTCGATCGGCGAGCCGCCTGCGCGGCGCGGCCTGCATCGCTACCGGTCGGCGAGCGGCGGCTGGTACGCGATGGCCGCGATGCAGAACGTGGGCGTGGCGCTCGAAGCGGCGCGCGGCTGGCTGTCCTGCGACTGGCGCGAAGCCTACGAGGAAGCCTTCGCCGCGCCGCCTTCGCAGACGCTCGCGTTCCTGCCGTACCTGAGCGGCGAGCGCTCGCCGTGGCTCGATCCCGCGGCGCGCGGCGGCTGGCTCGGCGCGGGGCTCGGCGACACGCGCGGTGTGCTGATGCGCGCCGCGTTCGAGGGCGTAGCGTTCGCGTTGCGCGCGGGGCTCGACGCGCTGCGCGGCGTGCCGGATGCGGTGGCCGCGGCCGGTGCTGCCGCTGGCGATGGCGCTGTTGGTGGCGCTGTCGATAAAGAAGGCAGGCCGCCTGCGCCGATTACGGTGCTCAAGCTCGCGGGCGGGGGCTCCGTCGATGCGCGCTGGCGGCAATTGCTCGCCGATGTGCTGGGCGCGCCGCTCGACGCCATCGACTGTCCGAATGCGGCTGCGCGCGGGGCGGCGCTGCTCGGCGGCGTCGCCTGCGGGCACTGGCGCATGGACGAGCTCGCGGCGCTCGCGCCCGCCGCGACCCGCGTGGCGGCACCGCGCGCCGACGCTGCATTGATGCAGCGCTACGCGCGCTTCATCGATCTGTATGGCCGCGTGCGGACGTGGTTCGCGCCGGTGTCGTAGCGAGACGCAGCAAGAAGTCCACGGCGCTCATTGGGGTATCGGCGCGCGTTGCTGCGATCGGGTTGAAGATCGTCGGCGGCTACATCGAAGGTAAGATTGACATCGACGAAGGCTTCGACCTGATGAACAAGGGCGAGTCGATTCGCCCGGTTGTCCTTTACACATTGAACAGCGAGGGCATGGAGATGCTGGACCAGATTGAAGAGCACGCCTGCTACGGCGGCGTGCAGCGCATTTATAAGCACGATTCGGAAACGATCGGCCTGCCGATGCGCTTTTCGGTGTATCTGCCGCCGCAGGCGCGCGAGCGCAAAGTGCCGGGGCTGTTTTATCTGGCGGGGCTGACCTGCACCGAGGAGACGTTCCCGATCAAGGCGGGCGCGCAGCGCTTCGCCGCGCAGCACGGCATCGCGCTGATCGCGCCCGACACGAGCCCGCGCGGCGCGAACGTGCCAGGCGAAGCCGAGGCCTGGGATTTCGGCGTGGGGGCGGGCTTCTATGTGGATGCCACGCGCGAGCCGTGGTCGAAGCACTGGCGCATGTACTCCTACGTGCGCGACGAGCTGCGCGAGGCCGTGACCGCGAGCCTGCCCGTGGACGGCGCGCGGCTCGGCATCTTCGGCCACTCGATGGGCGGGCACGGCGCGCTGATGCTCGCGCTGCGCAACCCGGAGATCTACCGCTCGGTCTCGGCGTTCGCGCCGATCGCGGCGCCCACGCGCTGTCCGTGGGGCGAGAAGGCGTTCAGCGGCTATCTGGGCGACGACCGCGAGGCGTGGAAGCAGTACGACGCGAGCGAGCTGGTGGGCCTGGCCGCGCACAAGTTCGAAGCGGGCATCCTCGTCGATCAGGGCCTGGCCGACGCGTTCCTGCCGAACCAGTTGAACCCCGACGTGTTCGAAGCCGCGTGCAAGGCGGCGGGCCAGCCGCTCACGCTGCGCCGTCACGAGGGCTACGATCACGGCTACTTCTTCATCCAGAGCTTTATCGAAGACCATCTCACGCATCACGCGCGCGTGCTCCTGAAGTAACGCTCGCCGGGTTCGTGCCTCGGTGTTCGAAGGGCCTCCACGCGGTGCGTCGAGGCCCTTTTTATCGCGCGTTCATTCGCGTATCCGACCCCGTGCGAAACTTTGATATCTGGTCAGGTTGGTACTAAAATCTGGTCAATCAGGTCTTTTTTGGAGTCATCCGCCATGCGAGCATCCCTCATCGAGCCCGAAGCCAGCAAGGAATCCGCCGAGCGACGCATGGTCGATTTCCAGGCGGCCGTGAAGGCGATTGCCGCGCGCGTGGGCGCCACCGACGTCAACGCCGTGGGCACGCCCATTTCGGCGTTCAAGACGAATTATTCGAGCGTGCTCAAGCGCGTCAAATCGGGCTCGGTCGAGATCGTCAACCAGGGCCCGGAGCCGTTCATCATTCTCGGCCTCGACCAGGCCGTCGCGCTGATGTCGAACACGGTCAGCGACCGCACCGTGGCCGAAGTCTTCGCCGGCTTGCCTTCGGTGCCGGCGACGGGCAGGCTGCCGCGCGACGTGTCCGTCGACGCCGGCGATCACTACCGCGTGCCGCGCTGATTTTGCTGCTGTACAGAAGCGGCACGCCGCGCCACCCGAAAAACGAATAAAGGCCGTCCATGCCGAGATTTCTGCTGGGCACGAATACGCTCATCGACATGTGCATCGAAGACACCGCCTCGCGCAAATGGATCGAGGGCGGTGTGAAAGCGCGCGACATTAACCTGAGCGTTATCAGCGTCGCGGCCGCGCGCCAGGTGATTGGCCAGCACAAGATGAGCGAGCCGCGCCGCGCGGCGTTCCGGAAGGCGCTCGAAGCGCGCCTCGCCGCGCTCGTCGACGACGGCTCCGTCATGCTGCCGTTCGGCGAAAGCGAGGCCGCGGAATGGGAGCAGTGGCGCGGCCATCATCCGCTCGAAATCGACAAGGCCGGCACGCGGTATCCGGTCGGTCAGGACACGCGCATGGTGATCGCCACCGCCGTGGCCAACGGCTGCACGCTCGTCGAGCCCGACGAGGCGTACCACCGGGAACTGCGCAAGCTCCAGGTGGGCGTCGTCTCCCTGCTCGAGGACGAGGCCCTTGAGTAGGCCACCGGATAGCGCGCCTGACGGTTCATTGAGTCCGTCGAGCAACGCGCGGGACGACCCGTTCCGCGTGCCCGAAGGCCGGCTCACGCTCGCGCCCGCCTGCACGCGCGTGCTGAGCCTCTCGGGCGGCGGCTATCGTGGGCTCTACACGGCGCGGCTGCTCGCGCGCATCGAAGAAAGCGACAAGTTCGGGGCGGGGTCCGCCGTCCCGATCGGCGCGCGCTTCGACATGATCGCCGGGACCTCGGTGGGCGGCATTCTCGCTGCGGGGCTCGCGGCCGGCGTGGCCGCACGCGAGCTCTACGCGATGCTCGCGCAATGGGGGCCGTCGATCTTTCCAAAGCTCTTGCTGCGCAAGCTGAAGAAGCTCGTCAGCAAGACCGTCTACGACGCCGGACCGCTCGAAGCGGCGATCGTCGCCTGTCTCGACGGCTGGGCCGGCAAGACGCTAGCCGAGATCGACAAGCCGCTCATGCTCACGACGGTGAGCTGGTCGCTGGGCGAGCTGCGCCTGCTGCGTAGCCGCGGCCTGGCCGGCGACGACGCCGACACCTGCACCTTGCTTCAAGCCGCGCGCGCGACCTCGGCGGCGCCCGCGCATTTCCCCGCGCTGA
This sequence comes from Paraburkholderia sp. J63, assembly GCF_905220245.1. NCBI lineage: Bacteria > Pseudomonadati > Pseudomonadota > Betaproteobacteria > Burkholderiales > Burkholderiaceae > Paraburkholderia > Paraburkholderia sp. J63. The sequence continues at coordinate 145,759 of NZ_CAJMZF010000018.1, forward strand.
TGCTCGACGACGACTGGCACCTCGACGGCGGCCTCGCCGCGAACTGCCCCGATGCGCACGCGCTCGGCGAGGCGCAGCGGCGCGGCGTGCCGGTGCGCATGCTCGGCGTGGGCACCACGGGCGTGCAGCACAAGAGCGTGCCGAGCCGCCTGCCGCTGCGCGGGCTCTACTGGGCGCAGCCCGCGCTCGATCTGGCCATGCAGGCGCAGGAGCGCATGGCGCAGGCCACCTGCATGCGCGAGCTCAAGGCGAGCTATCTGCATCTGGACAGCGAGGCGGGCGGCGATCAGCAGATCCTGCGCGACCTCGACGTGGCGACGCCCGACGCGACGGTGGCGCTCACGCGGCTCGCCGACCAGCGCTTCGAGGCGCTCGTCGCGCGGCCCGACGAGACGCGCCGCCTGCGTTTCATCATGGGCGACGGCGAGACCTGAGCTCGTATCGATCGCGTCGCGCCAGCAGGCCGGAAAGCGAAACGGCGTTGCTCCGCGAGGAACAACGCCGTTTTTGTCTCTGCAAGTGCGCGTGCTGAAACGCTCAGCGCCGCCCGATCAGGCTTGCGCCATAGACGAGCGCCGCGAGCGCGGTGATCCAGAAGCTCGTCGGCCAGTCGGTGTAGTAGGCGAGCGTGACGCCGATCCACGCCTGCGCGAGCGCCAGCAGTGCGGCGAGCGCGAGGCCGGCCGAGAGGCGCGTGGTGAGGTTCTGCGCGGCTGCGGCGGGCCCCACCATCAGCGTAAAGACGAGCAGCACGCCGACGATCTGCGTGCACGCGGCCACGGCGAGCGCGGCGATCGCGAGGAACAGCACGGAGACGAGCCGCAGCGAGACGCCTTTGGCCTCGGCCAGCTCCGGCTGCAGCGAGGCGAACAGCAGCGGGCGCATGATGGCCGCGAGCGCGACGAGGCTCGCCACGGCCAGCGCCGCGAGAATGCCGAGTGTGTCGCGGCCCACGCCGAGCACGTTGCCGAACAGCAGCGCTGTGACCTGGGTGGCGAACGACGTGAAGAAGTGCAGGAACAAGAGGCCGAAGCCGAGCGCGAGCGAGAGGATCACGCCGATGGCCACGTCGCGGCCCGCGAGCTTTTCGCCGAGCGCGCCCATCGACACGCCGGCGGCGAGCGTGAAGCCCACCATGCCCCACATCGGCGAGACGCCGAGCAGCACGGCGCCCGTCGCGCCCGTGAAGCCCACGTGCGAAAGCGCGTGGCCCGCGAAGGTTTGTCCGCGCAGCACAAGAAAGTAGCCGACGATGCCCGCGAGCACCGCGACGATGCCCGACGCCGCGAAGGCGTTCACCATGAAATCGTATTCAAGCATCGTGCGTATGGCCGTGTGCGTTGTTGTCGTTGCTGCCGTGGCCGTGGCCGTGGCCGTGGTCGTGGCTGTGACCGTGACTGTGGCCATGGTCGTGCGCGTGGTCGTGATCGTGCTCATGCTCGTGGTCGTGCTTCTCGACCTCGACGTCGCCCGACATCACGAAGATGCGGCCTTTCATGCGCATCACCTCGATGGGCGAGCCGTAGAGTCGCGAGAGCACGGGCGCGGTGATCACTTCGTCCACGCTGCCGAGCGCCGCCACGCCATTGCCGAGATAGAGCACGCGGTCGAGCGAGTTCAGGAGCGGATTGAGCTCGTGGGCCGAGAACAGCACCGCGATGCCGAGTTCGCGCTGCACGCGGCGCACGAGCTCGACCACGCCGCGCTGGTGATGCGGGTCGAGGCTGATGAGCGGCTCGTCGAGCAGCAGCAGCTTCGGGTCGCCGAGCAGGCATTGCGCGAGCAGCAGACGCTGGCGCTCGCCGCCGGAGAGCTCGGAGAGCGGGCGGTCGGCGAGCTTCGAGGCGCCCACGAGATCGAGCACGCGCGCGACATCGGCGCGCGTGGCGGCGTCGGCGCGCGGCAGGCCCCAGCGATGGCCGTCGGCGGCCATGGCGACAAAATCGCGGCCGCGCACGCGGCGGCTCGCGAGCGCCGTGCGCGTCTGCGGCATGTAGCCGATCTTCGCGTTGCCGCGCGCCACGCTTTCGCCGAGTACGCGGATCGCGCCGTGCGCGGCGGGCACGAGGCCGAGGATCGCGCGCATCAGCGTGGTCTTGCCCGCGCCGTTCGGCCCCAGCACGCCGATGAATTCGCCCTGGTTCACGGCGAAGTTGGCGTCGCGCAGGATCGTGCGCTCGCCGAGCGTGAGCGTCACGCCCGCGAGCGTGAGCACGGGCTGCGCCGCGCGGTGCCCGGCGTGCCCGTGGGAGGCGTGCGCTGCATGTGCTCCATGTGCGTGGTGAGAGGGCACGGCCTCGGTCATCGCTTCTGTTTCCTGATGTGGACTGCGTTGGAGGGCGCCGGCCGTATGGCTAACTATGGCTAACTATGGCTAACAACTGGCGCGAGACGACGACTTTACTTTTGCGCGAGCGCTTTCGCCAGTGCGTCGAGCTCGCCGAGCATCCATTGCTGGAAATTCACGCCGGCGGGTTGCGTCTCGGTCACGCTCATCGTCGGCACCTTCGATTGCTTCGCGATGCCCAGCATGCGCCGCGTGAGCGCTTCCGTCGCCTGGCTGTTGTAGATCAGCACGCGCACGCGGCGCTCGCGCAGGTCGCGCTCGAACGCCGCGATGTCCGATGCGCTTGCCTCGGTGTCGTTCATCGTCGCCATCTGGAAGCGCATGTTGCGCATGTCGAGGCCGATCGCGTCCGCCATGTAGCCGAACACCGGCTCGGTCGCCGTCACGGGCTGACCCTTGTACTGCGCGCGCAGCGCCGCGACTTTGTCGTCGAGCGGCTTGAGCGAGCCGAGAAAGGTCGCAAGGTTGGCATCGTACACGCTCTTGTGCGCCGGGTCGGCGGCGCCGAGCGCGGCGCTCACGGCGCGCGCGACGGCGGGCATGGTCTGCGGGTCGTACCAGAGGTGCGGGTTGTCGCCGGCCTTCTTGCCGACCAGATCCGCGGCCACGACGATCGTGCGCTGGGCGCTGCCGCTGCCCGTTGCGGCGAGCAGCTTGGTCATCCACGGATCGTAGTCGGCGCCGTTGTAGACCACGAGGCGCGCGTGCTGGAGCGCGCGCGCGGTTTTCGGGCTGGCCTCGAACAGGTGCGGGTCCTGGTCGGGGTTGCTCAGGATGCTCGTCACGTTCACGTATGCGCCGCCGATCTGCTTGACGACGTCGCCGTAGAAGTTTTCCCCGGCGACGACGGGCAGGGCGGCGCCCGGGGCGTCCGCCGCATGGGCGGCCTCGCACGGGCCGAGCAGGGCGCCGAGCGCGAGGCAGGCCGCCACGGCGGGCAGGGCGGCGCGCCGGAGCGCGGCGGCGGCTTGAGCGAGGGCAAGCCGGCCGGGCAGGCGCGGGGTCATGCGGACTGCACGGGTGATAGCAGGCATGGTTCTATCCTTGGACGGAGCGAGAACGTGGCTTGAAGGTATCCGGGCGCGTCTGCGCCACGCCCGGAAGATGCAAAGTTCTGTGAAGGCGAGATGATATAACGTATCACCACGGTTGGCGAGCCAGCCAATCAGCCAGTCGGGCGGCCCACCCGCTCAAAACGCCGCCTGAACGCGCACCCAAGCATGTCCAGGCACGCCCCGACGCGTGCCCAGACCGGGCCACCGGGCGCGCCAAATGCTCCTGCGCCGTTGATCCCCCTTGCGCGCCGCACCATCGAAATCTGCCGGGAATCGCGTATGTCCGCCTTGACATGCGTGCGTCCGTGTCCGATCATTCGATCACTAATCGAGCAAATGCTCAGGCATCGAGCGATAGTTCAGGTGGCGGCCCACGGCAGCGCGCCGGCCGCTCGACGAACGCAAATGGAGACAACCCTGTGGCACATTCCGCGAATCCGGCGGCAGGACGTTTGCAGGACAAGGTGGCGGTACTCACGGGCGCGGCGAGCGGCATCGGCGAGGCCGTCGCGCAGCGCTATCTGGACGAAGGCGCGCGCTGCGTGCTGGTCGACGTGAAACCCGCCGACGCCATCGCCCCCGCGCTGGCCGCCGCCTCCGGCTACGCCGAACGCGTGCTCACCCTCAGCGCCGACGTCACGCGCCGCGAGGACATCGAGCGCATCGTCGCGGGCACGGTCGAGCGCTTCGGCTGCATCGATATCCTCTTCAACAACGCGGCGCTCTTCGACATGCGCCCGCTGCTCGACGAATCCTGGGAGATCTACGACCGCCTCTTCGCCGTGAACGTGAAGGGCATGTTCTTCCTGATGCAGGCGGTCGCGCGCCGCATGGTCGAGCAGGGGCAGGGCGGCAAGATCATCAACATGTCGTCGCAGGCGGGCCGTCGCGGCGAGGCACTCGTTTCGCACTACTGCGCAACCAAGGCGGCGGTGCTGAGCTATACGCAATCGGCGGCGCTCGCGCTCGCGCCGCACAAGATCAACGTGAACGGCATCGCGCCCGGCGTGGTCGACACGCCGATGTGGGATCAGGTGGACGCGCTCTTCGCGCGCTACGAGCACCGGCCGCTGGGCGAGAAAAAGCGCCTCGTGGGCGAGGAAGTGCCGCTCGGCCGCATGGGCTTGCCCGGCGATCTCACTGGCGCCGCGCTTTTTCTCGCCTCCGCCGACGCCGATTACATCACCGCGCAGACGCTCAACGTCGACGGCGGCAACTGGATGAGCTGAACGCCCTCCGGAGCTGCTCCGGCGACTTCGGCCCATGCAGCACGACATAACGTAGCAAACAAGGAAAGGAGACAACGCCATGAAACCAGCCTTGCGGAGCGCCGCCTCGCGCTTGTGCCGCGCGACCAGCGCGTTCGCGCTCATTGCCGCGGCGGGCGCGGCGCACGCGCAGACCGTCACGATCGCGATGTTGAACAACCCGGACATGCTCGAGCTCAAGAAGCTCTCGCCGGCCTTCGAGAAGGCCAATCCGGGCATCAAGCTGAACTGGGTGATCCTCGAAGAAAACGTGCTGCGCCAGCGCGCCACGACGGACATCACGACCAATAGCGGCCAGTTCGACGTGATGATGATCGGCACCTACGAGGCGCCGCAGTGGGGCAAGCGCGGCTGGCTCTCGCCGCTGACGAACCTGCCCGCCGACTACGACCTCAACGACGTCGTGAAGACGGCGCGCGACGGACTCTCGTATAACGGCACGCTCTATGCGCTGCCGTTCTACGTCGAAAGCTCGATGACGTACTACCGCAAGGATCTGTTCGCGGCGAAGGGCCTGACGATGCCCGAGCAGCCGACCTACGACCAGATCAAGACCTTCGCCGACAAGCTCAACGACCCGTCCAAAGGCACCTACGGCATCTGCCTGCGCGGCAAGGCCGGCTGGGGCGAGAACATGGCCTATGTGACCACGCTCGCGAACACCTTCGGCGGCCGCTGGTTCGACGAGAAGTGGCACGCGCAGCTGACCTCTCCCGAGTGGAAGAAGGCCGTCACGTTCTACGTCGATCTGCTGAAGAAGGACGGCCCTCCGGGCGCGAGCTCGAACGGCTTCAACGAGAACCTCACGCTGATGTCGTCGGGCAAGTGCGCGATGTGGATCGACGCCACGGTCGCGGCCGGCATTCTCTACAACAAGCAGCAGTCGCAGGTTGCCGACAAGATCGGCTTCGCGGCGGCGCCGACCGAAGTCACGCCGAACGGCTCGCACTGGCTGTGGTCGTGGGCGCTCGCGATTCCGAAGTCGTCGAAATCGCAGGACGCCGCGAAGAAGTTCATCGAATGGTCCACCTCGAAGCAGTACATCGAGCTGGTCGCGAAGGACGAGGGCTGGGCCTCGGTGCCGTCGGGCACGCGCGTCTCGACCTACCAGCGCCCCGAGTACAAGCAGGCCGCGCCGTTCTCTGACTTCGTGCTGAAGGCGATCCAGACCGCCGACCCGACGCATCCGACGGCCAAGCCGGTGCCGTACACGGGTATCCAGTTCGTCGGGATTCCTGAATTCCAGTCGTTCGGCACGGTCGTGGGCCAGAGCATCGCGGGCGCCGTGGCGGGCCAGATGAGCGTCGATCAGGCGCTCGCGGCCGGCAACGCCGCCGCCGACCGCGCCGTGAAGCAGGCCGGCTATCAGAAGTAAGCGCAGCAACGCGCCGTAGCCCGGCGCACCTGTAGCAGCGCAGTAGAGCGAAGGGCGCGCCGGGCCGCACGGCACGGCGCACCCCCGCGAAGCAGATGCGGCGCCGTGCCCTGAGCCGCCGCGTAACAAAGAAGGGTGGTCCTCATGCGTCATCTCCATCTTCCCATGCCCCTGTTCAACAAGCGAGCGCGAGCGCCTCAGCCGCAGCGCGTGGAGACGCGCCGTTCGGCGTCGCGCTGGCTGGTCTCGCCGTCCGTCGCGGTCCTGCTGTTGTGGATGACGATTCCACTCGCGATGACGATCTGGTATTCGTTCACGCGCTACAACCTGCTCAACCCCGATCTCAAGGGTTTCGCGGGCCTCGACAACTACACGTTCCTCGTGACGGACCCGTCGTTCTGGCCGTCGATCTTCCACACGGTCGAGCTCATCGTCTCGGTGCTCGTGATTACCGTGGTGGGCGGCGTGCTGATGGCGGTGCTGTTCGACCGCAAGTTCATCGGGCAAGGCGTCGCGCGCCTGTTCGCCATCGCGCCGTTCTTCGTGATGCCGACGGTCTCCGCGCTGATCTGGAAGAACATGATCCTGCATCCGGTCTACGGCCTCGTGGCCCTCGCGATGCGCGCGATGGGCATGACGCCCATCGACTGGTTCGCCGACTATCCGCTCACCGCGGTCATCATGATCGTGGCGTGGCAGTGGCTGCCGTTCGCATTCCTGATTCTCTTCACGGCGATCCAGTCGCTCGACCAGGAGCAGAAGGAGGCGGCGAAGATTGACGGCGCCGGCGCGATCGCCATGTTCTTCTACATCACGCTGCCGCACCTGCGCCGCGCAATTGCCGTGGTGGTGATGATGGAGAGCATCTTCCTGCTCTCGATCTTCGCCGAGATCTACACGACCACGAGCGGCGGCCCCGGCAACGCGACCACCAACCTCACTTACCTGATCTACTCGATGGGCCTGCAGCAATTCGACGTGGGCATCGCGTCCGCGGGCGGCATTCTCGCCGTCGTGCTCGCGAACATCGTGTCGTTCTTCCTCGTGCGCATGCTCGCGCGCAACCTCAAAGGGGAGTACGAAAAATGAGCCAAGTCACCGCATCGCCCGTTCGCGCGCCCGAGTCGCCGCATGCCGTCAACCGTTCGTCACCGTTCCAGTTCGTCGGGCGCGTCGTGCCGGGACTGCTGGCATGGGTCATCGCGCTCGCGCTGTTCTTCCCGATCTTCTGGATGACGATCACGGCGTTCAAGACCGAGCAACAGGCCTATACGCCTTCGCTGTTCTTCATCCCGACGCTCGACAGCTTCCGCGAGGTCTTCGCGCGCAGCAACTACTTCGCGTTCGCATGGAATTCGGTGCTGATCTCGGCGGGCGTGACGGTCGTCTGCCTGATTCTCGCCGTGCCGGCCGCCTACGCGATGGCGTTCTTCCCGAACCGCCGCACGCAGGGGATTCTGCTGTGGATGCTCTCGACCAAGATGATGCCTTCGGTGGGCGTGCTCGTGCCGATCTACCTCTTGTGGAAGAACACCGGGCTGCTCGATACCGTGAGCGGGCTCGTGATCGTCTACACGCTCATCAATTTGCCGATCGCGGTGTGGATGGCCTACACGTACTTCAACGAGATTCCCAAGGACATTCTCGAAGCGGGGCGCATGGACGGCGCGGCCACCTGGCAGGAGATCGTCTATCTGCTGATGCCGATGTCGGTGCCGGGGCTCGCGTCCACCGCACTCCTGCTCATCATTCTTTCGTGGAACGAAGCATTCTGGAGCATCAACCTCTCCAGCTCGAATGCGGCGCCGCTCACGGTGTTCATCGCCTCGTACTCGAGCCCCGAGGGGCTGTTCTGGGCGAAGCTCTCGGCGGCTTCGCTGCTGGCGGTGGCGCCCGTGCTGATCGTCGGCTGGCTCTCGCAGAAGCAGCTCGTGCGCGGCCTCACGTTCGGCGCCGTCAAGTAAGCAATACAAGGACCTCACTCATGACCATTCAGGCCCTGATCTGCGACTGCGACGGCGTGCTGATCGACAGCGAGGCCGTGGCCGCGCGCGTGCTGGTGCGCGAGCTCGAAGCGCGCTGGCCGGGCGCCGCCGTCGCGCCGGTGCTCACGCCGCTGCTCGGCCAGCGCATCGAGCGCGTGCTCGGCGGCACGAGCGAGGCGCTCGGCCGGCAGCTGACGCCCGCGGACGTCGACGCGATCCGCGCCGTGGCCGAAACCGAGGCGGCGCAAGCGCCGCTCTTTCCGGGCGTGAGCGCGGCCCTTGCAGCCGTCGCGCTCACGAAGGCCTGCGCGAGCAACAGCTACGCGGCGGTGGTGCGCCGCGTGCTCGAGCGCAACGGCCTCACGCACTTCTTTGGCGAGCGCATCTATTGCGCCGATATGGTGGCCGCGCCGAAGCCCGCGCCGGACGTCTATCTCGCGGCGGCGCAGGGACTCGGCGTGACGCCCGAGGGCTGCCTCGTGGTGGAGGACAGCGTGGCGGGCGTGAGCGCGGCGCGCGCGGCGGGCATGACGGTGCTCGGCTTCGTGGGCGGCGCGCACGTGGGCGGCGACGCGCACGCGCTCGAATTGCGCGAAGTAGGCGCGCAGGAGATTTTCGACGACATGCGCGCGCTACCCGCGCTCGTGGCGGACTGGATGCAGAAGGCGGAGGCGCGCGCGCACTGAGCGCGGCTTCCGGCAAGACGAATCGCGATCGACTGGTAATGAAGCGCGGCGCGCGGGCAAGCGCCCTGAACGCCGCAACGAATGGAGACAGACATCATGGCAAGCGTGATCCTGAGAGACGTACTCAAGCGCTACGACGAAACCGAAGTGCTGCGCGACGTGAACCTCGACATCGCGGACGGCGAGTTCGTCGTGTTCGTGGGCCCGAGCGGTTGCGGCAAGACCACGCTCATGCGGATGATCGCGGGACTCGAGGACATCAGCGGCGGCGACCTGATGATCGACGGCGCGCGCATGAACGACGTGCCGCCGGCCAAGCGCGGCATTGCGATGGTGTTCCAGTCGTACGCGCTCTATCCGCACATGACGCTCTACGACAACATGGCGTTCGGCCTCAAGCTCGCGGGCACGAAGAAGGCCGAGATCGACGCGGCGGTGAAGAACGCCGCGAAGATCCTGCACATCGACCATCTGCTCGATCGCAAGCCCAAGCAGCTTTCCGGCGGCCAGCGCCAGCGCGTGGCGATCGGGCGCGCGATCACGCGCAAGCCCAAGGTGTTCCTGTTCGACGAGCCGCTCTCGAACCTCGACGCGGCGCTGCGCGTGAAGATGCGCCTCGAGTTCGCGCGCCTGCACGACGAACTGAAGACGACGATGATCTACGTGACGCACGACCAGGTCGAGGCGATGACGCTCGCGGACAAGATCGTCGTGCTCTCGGCGGGCAACGTCGAGCAGGTTGGGAGTCCGAACCGTCTCTATCACGCGCCCGCGAACCGCTTCGTAGCGGGCTTCATTGGCTCGCCGAAGATGAATTTCCTCGACGGCGTGGTGCAGCAGGTGGCGAGCGACGGCGTCGTCGTGCGCTACGAAACGGGCGAGACGCAGAAGGTGGCCGTGGAGCCCAATAGCGCATCGGGCGCGCGCGAAGGCAGCAAGGTCACGGTGGGCATCCGCCCCGAGCACATGCAGGTCGATTCGGGCGAGTACGGCGTGAGCGTGAAGGCCAATACGGTGGAATCGCTCGGCGACGCGGCCTATCTCTACGCGGAGTCGCCCGTTGCGCCCGATGGCCTGATCGCGCGTATTCCGCCGCTCGAAAAGCACGAGCGCGGCGCGACGATGAAGCTTGGCGCGACGCCCGATCATTGCCATCTGTTCGATGCCGAGGGCATTGCGTTCGAACGCCGGTTCGCGCAGCAGATGGCGGCTTGAGACACAGGGGCCGCTTCAGGAGCGAGGCGGCGCCGCGATGATTGTCGCAGAGGGGGCCTGAATCAAGGCCTTATATGCCCGCTTTCGAGCGGGCTTTTTTTACCATTGTGTCAGGCGCCAGTAGCCGGCATTGAGGCGGTCGTAGAGAGAGAGTGGAAAGACCACAAAGTCATCGTCGCCGCCGCCGGTCGAAAACAGCAGGTGATTGCCCGCCCAGGTGATCTCCGGCGAAGGTGTGTGGAACGTCCTTCGAAGGATCAGCTTTCCAGCGGTATCGTAGACACGGCCAACATACTTCGGGTTGTCACCATGGTCCCAATCCAGCGTGCACTCCTCGGCGACATAGCGACCATCAGGGGATGCGCGGCGGACGCAGTCATACGCCCCGGCGTCTGATCGATGCGCAAAGTAGACGCAGGTCGCCGCGATGGCGATCAATGCGATGGCGACCTTTCTCATAGCTTGATCCGTATCGGCTGACGTAGCCGAACACGCTTACGGTCGGAGAAAATGATGAAATCACCGCCCCTCTGGTACTTCATGGCCCACTGCCGGAAATCCTTGTTGTGTACCGGGTAATAGACATTCCCCTTCACCCCCATGGCACCGCGCGTGACTGGATAGGGTAGATACAGGGATGGGGCATTGAGCTGGCCCACGAGGCCGTTATAGG
>NZ_CAJMZF010000019.1:0-153867 GCF_905220245.1 Paraburkholderia sp. J63
ATACATGATGGAGGATAGCGGCATCGCATTGCTGCTCACGCAGACGGCGTTGCGCGACCAGCTACCGGTGCCGGCACAACTACAAGTGGTCGATCTGGACACGCTGGACCTATCAACCGAACCCTCCACCGCACCGGAAGCAACGATCCACGACGACACGCTCGCCTACGTGATCTACACCTCCGGCTCGACCGGCCGCCCCAAGGGCGTCGCGGTCGCCCACGGCGCGCTGACCATGCACTGCCACGCAATCGGCGAGCGCTACGCATTGACACCGCAGGACCGCTTGCTTCAGTTCGCGTCGATCAGCTTCGACGCCGCGCAGGAGCAGTGGCTGATCCCATTGCTCGCGGGCGCCGCGCTCGTGTTGCGTGGCCGCGAGTTGTGGAGCACTTCGCGCCTTGCCGATGCGCTCAAAACGCAAGGCGTCTCCGTCCTCTATCTTCCGCCCGCTTACGTGGACGAATTCGCGCGCAGCGTCGGCGGCGGCGAGGTGGCGGTCGGCACCTGCATCGTGGGCGGCGAGGCGTGGTCGCGCGCAGGCTTCGAAGCCGTGCGCGAACGCCTGAGCGCGCAGCGCATCTTCAACGCCTACGGCCCGGCGGAGACGGTGATCACGCCCACGGTGTGGGAAGCCGGCGCCGCCAGCCGCGTCACCGGCGCCTATGCACCGGTGGGGCGGCCAGTCGGCGTGCGCCGCGCCTATGTGCTCGACGCCTCGCTGAATCTCGTGCCGCAAGGCGCGACCGGCGAACTGTACCTCGGCGGCGCGGGACTCGCGCGCGGCTATCTGAACCGCGCCGGTCTCACTGCGGAGCGCTTCGTGCCCGACCCCTTCGATGCCAACGGCGGCCGCCTGTACCGCACCGGCGACCTCGTGCGCTGGAATGCACAAGGCGAGCTCGAATACGTGAGCCGCCTCGACCATCAGGTCAAGATTCGGGGCTTTCGCGTGGAGCCCGGTGAAATCGAGGCGTTGCTGCGCGCGCAGCCCTCGGTGCGCGAAGCCGTGGTGACGGCGCAGGCCGCAGCGGGCGGCGCGCGGCTGGTGGCGTATGCGACGCCCCAGACGGGCGCATCGCTCGACGCACCGGCGTTGCGCGAGGCACTCGCTGCGGCGTTGCCCGATTACATGGTGCCCGCCCGCGTCGTGGTCCTGGACGCGTTGCCGTTGAGCCCCAATGGCAAGGTGGACCGCGCGGCGCTGCCGGCTTTGGAGCTTCAGTCGGCCGCGCACGAGCCGCCGCAAGGCGACGACGAGGCCGCGCTCGCGGCGATCTGGCGCGAAGTGCTTGGCGTCGAGCGCGTGGGCCGCAACGACACCTTCTTCGAATTGGGCGGCCACTCGCTGCTCGCGCTCCAGGCGCAACGGCGCATTCAACGGCAGTTGTCCGTCGAGATTCCGTTGCCTGTGTTCTTCTCCCACGCCACGCTGCGCGAGATCGCCGCGTCGTCGCTGTCTTCGAGACATGCTTCGGCGCAGGCGAAAGCGCGCGCGGTCACGGACATGCAGGCGCTGCTCGACGACCTCGTCAATTAATCAAGATTCCTATGCAAATGACCGGATTCAATGACCTACGCTGACGCCACACGAAGACTCCTCGCGCTGGGCTGCGCCTGCCTCGCGGCCGCGCTGAGCGCGTCCTGCTCGTGGACGGGCGGCGATCACACGACCTGGCGCGCGGAAATCCGCCGCAACGAAGCGGGCATTGCGCACATCGTCGCGCAGGACTGGGGCAGCCTCGGTTACGGTTACGGGTATGCGCAGGCCAGCGACGATCTGTGCACCATGGCGCAGGCGTTCGTCACTTATCGCGGCGAGCGGGCTCGCTATTTCGGCGCGAATGGCGCATTGCAGGGCCGCTCGACGCTCGGCCAGCCCAGCAATCTCGACTCGGACTTCTTCTTTCGCCTCGTCGACACCGACGATGTCGTGGCCCGCTACCGCGCCGCGCAGCCGCCGGCGCTGCGCGAACTCGTGCATGGCTTCGCGGCCGGCTACAACCGCTACGCAGGCGAAATCCGCGCCGGGCGCAACCCAGGCGCGCATCTCGCCTGCCGCTCCGCGCCGTGGCTGACGCCCATCACCGAGGCCGATGTGTACCGGCGTCTGTACGCTGCAAACCTCGCGGGCGGCTTCGCGCGCTTCGTCACGGAAATCGCCGAAGCGCATCCTCCTGCCGACACCGCGCCAGCGCAACCGCCGGTCCAACCCTCGGCAGCCGTGGCGCCGCCCGCGTCCGCTGCGGCATGGGCCGACAAGCTCGCGCTCGGCGGCACGGTCGGCATCGGCAGCAATGCGATGGCGTTCGGCGCCGATGGCAGTGCGAGCGGGCAGCCCGTGCTGCTCGGCAATCCGCACTGGTTCTGGTCCGGTCCCGACCGCTTCTACGAAGCGCGGCTCACGCTGCCCGGAAAACTCGACGTGAGCGGCGCGTCGTTTCTCGGCGTGCCGGTCGTGATGATCGGTTTCAACCGCGACGTGGCCTGGACGCATACGGTATCGAGCGCGCGCCGCTTCGGGTTTTTCGAGCTCTCGCTGGTGCCGGGCAACCCCACGGCTTACCGCTACGATGGCCGCGTCGAGCCGATGACGGCCGTGCCGCTCTCGGTCGAGGCGCGCGAGGCCGACGGCACGCTGAAGACCGTGCGGCGCACGCTGTACCGCACGCGCTTCGGCCCCGTCGTCGATCTCGGCGCGATGTCGCCCGCGCTCGCCTGGAGCCACGCGAAAGCGTTCGCCATCGCCGACATCAACGCCAGCAATTTCCGCGTGTTCGAGAACTTCTTCGCGTGGGGGCAGGCGCGCTCGCTCGATCAGTTCGTCGACATCCAGAGGCGATTCGCGGCGATGCCGTGGGTCAACACCATTGCAATCGGGCGCAACGACCCGCGGGTCTGGTACGCGGATCTCGGCGCGGTGCCGAACGTGCCCGATACGCTGGCGAACGCCTGCACGACGCCAGCGGGCCGCGCGTTCGATGCGCGCCTGCCGGGCGTGCCGTTTCTCGACGGCTCGCGCGCGGCCTGCGCCTGGATCGACTCGCCGGGCGCGGCGCAGACCGGCGCGTTTCCCGCGGACGAGATGCCGGTGCTATGGCGGCGCGACTTCGTCGCCAATATGAACAACAGCTATTGGCTCGCCAATCCGGACGCGCCCGCCGCGCGGCACGCAGGCATCTTCGGCGCGTGGGCCACGGGACTATCGTTGCGCGCGCAACTAGGTTTTCTGCTCGCGCGCGCCGGCATCGCCGGCTACGACAATCGTTCGGGCCGGCTCGCGACCCCGGAGACCGTGCAGCGCCTCGCGCTGGGCAGTCAGGTGCTCTCGGCCATGCGCTTCAAGCAACCGCTGCTCGACGCGGTCTGCGCGCAGACGTCGGTAACGCTTGCCGCCACGCCGCCGCGGACGGTCGATATCCGCGAGGCGTGCCATGTCCTGCGCGCGTGGCACGACACGGGCGGCACGAGCGATCGCGGCGCGGTCCTCTGGGACGAGATCTGGGCGCGCCTGGACAAGATCGGCGCGAGCGAGCGCTACCTGGTGCCGTTTAGCGCCGACGATCCGCTCGACACGCCGCGCGGCTTGAACACGAGCGATCCGGCGCTGGCCCAGGCCTTTGGCGCCGCTGTCGCCGCCATGAACGATGCCGGGCGTCCGCTCGATCTCGCGCGCGGCGACGTGCTGAACGTCGAGGCCGATGGCGCGCGCATTCCGCTCTATGGCGGCTGCGAAGCGCCGGGCTATTTCACGTCGGCCTGCGCGGACGGCGAAGTGCCGGGCAAGCCCGTGTCGCGAGCGGCGATGTTCGGCAACACCTACATGCAGGTCGTGACGTTCGGCCCGGACGGCGTGCGCGCCGCGACGATGCTCGCGCCCTCGCAGTCGGACGACCCGGCGTCGCCGGGCTACGCGGACGGCACGCGCCGCTATGCACGCCAGCAATGGACCGATATTGAACTCAACGACGATGCGCACCACGCCGCCGAGCCGCCCCCGACCGTTCTGGAAGGAAGCGACGCCGCGATGCGCACGCTACCTTAGGACGAAGTGCAGAATGCAGTGGATTTCACGACGCCGGTTCCTGCGCGATGCCGTGGCGATGGCGCCCGCATTGGCGCTTGCCCCCGGCGTGCAGGCCGCCTCCGCATGGCTCGCGCAAGGCAGCGCGACGCGTGATGCAACGCGTGATGAAACGCGTGATGAAACGCGAATTGCGATGCGTATCGCGACGCCCGACCGCGCGGGCGCCGAGTCCGTGCTTGCCCTCGGGATCAAGCCGGTCGGGGCACCGTCGGCCGATTTTTATCGCGAGATGGGCGGCACGCCGGATTTGCCAGCGGGCATTCCCAGTGTCGGGCCGCCGGTCGAGCCGAATCTCGAAGTGCTCAAATCGCTCGCGCCCGCGATGATCGTGACCGGCACGATCGCGCAGAGCACGCGCCGCATGCTGGCGCGCGTCGCGCCCGTGCTGAACCTCGACATCTATACCGGCGAGCCCGGCGCCTATGGGCGCGCGGTGGCCGAGTTCCGGCGCCTTGCCGGCGTGGTCGGCCGGTCCGCCGTTGCGCAGTCCTACGTATCGCGGCTCGAAGCGGATATCGCGCGCGCCGCCACGGCGCTGCGCGCGCGCGGCGACCGTCCGGCCTACCTCGTCACGCTCGACGACGGCGGCCGCACCATGACCGTCTATGGCCGCAACAGCATCATGTACGACGTGATGGAGATGATGGGCGTGCCGAACGCGTGGGACGGGCGCACCAACGGCTTCGGCTTCATGCCGGTCGGCGTCGAGAAACTCGTCGCCCATCCCGACGCCGATCTCATCTATGTGAACTACGGCCTCGATACGAGCGCGGCGCTCGGCCGGCTGCGCGCCAGCCCGTTCTGGAACAGCCTGCCGATGGTGCGGGCAGGGCGCGTGCATCCGATCCCGCTGTTCGACGTGTTCGGATCGCTGCCGCTCGCGGGGCCGTTCGCCGCCAATCTTGCCGCGGCCTTGAGCAACGGGGAGGGGCGCCATGGCTAGCCTCGTGGAGGCGGACCGGACCCCGCGCACGGCGGGGCCCGCCATGTTCGCGATGTTGATGCTGCTGGTCGCGCTGCTCGAAACCGCGGCGTGCATGGCCGCGCATCTGAGCGTCGCGCGTTGGGGCGAGGTGCTGCAGGCGCATCCGGCGAGCCTCGATGTCGTGGTGATACGGTATGCGCTGCTGCCGCGTCTCGCGGTCTCGGTGCTGAGCGGCGCGGCGCTCGGCTTGTCGGGATTGATCTTCCAGTACGTGCTGCGCAATCCGGTCGCCGAGCCGACCACGCTCGGCGTCGCGGCGGGGGCGAGCCTCGCGCTGACGTTGGCCTCGCTCTGGTTTCCCGCGTGGCTGCTATTCGGACGCGAGTGGATCGCGCTCGCCGGCGCGCTCGTGGCGGTCGCCATCGTGCTCGCTATTGCATGGCGCCGCGCGCTCTCGCCGCTGACGGTGATTCTGGGCGGCCTCGTCGTCACGCTCTGCTCGGGCGCGTTCGCGTCGATGCTGACGCTGTTCTTCGGCGACAGCCTCGGCTCGCTGTTCATCTGGCAGAGCGGCATGCTCGACCAGAACGACTGGAGCGCCGTGACGTATCTGCTGCCGCGTCTCGCGATCGGCTTCGTCATCGTCGCGCTGATGATCCGCCCGCTCGCCATGCTCGAAATGGGCGACGAGACGGCGCGCAGCCTCGGCTTGCCGGTGCGGGCGATTCGCGCCGTCGCCATGGTGCTCGGCGCGGCGCTGGCCGCCGTGGTGGTCAGCGCGGTCGGCGTGATCGGCTTCATCGGGCTCGCGGGTCCGGCGCTCGCGCGCCTCGCGGGCGCACGCACGCTGCAGTCGCGCCTCGTCTGGGCGCCCGTGATCGCGGCCTGCCTGCTCTGGATCTCGGATCAGACGGTGCAGCTTGCCGGTCTGTTTACCACCGAGATCCCGACCGGCACGGCGACTGCGCTGCTCGGCGGACCGCTGCTCCTGTGGCTGCTGCCGCGGCTCAAGGGCCAGGCGCTCGCGCCGCCGGAGTCCGCGCCGCATGCACCGGCGACGGTCTCGCGCTCGGGGCAGATCGCCGCCGCGCTGCTGCTGCTCGCCGTGAGCCTCTGGCTGGCCTCGGACTTCAATCGCAGCGCCGCCGGCTGGCATTTCGCCGATTGGGAGGCGCTGCGTCCGCTGCTGTCGATCCGGCTGCCGCGCGTGGGCGGCGCGCTTGCGGCAGGCGCGATGCTTGCGGTCGCAGGCGTGCTGATGCAGCGCATGACCGGCAATCCGATGGCGAGCCCCGAAGTGCTGGGGATTTCGTCGGGCGCCTCGCTCGGCCTCGTGGTGCTGCTGTTCATGACCGGCTCGCCCGGCAAGCTCGAGCAGCTAATCTGCGCATTTGCGGGCGCGCTGGCCACCTTGTCGCTGATGTTCGCGCTCGGGCGGCGCAGCGGATTTTCTCCCGAACGGCTCGTGCTGGCCGGCATCGCCGTGACGACCGTATTCAGCGGCCTGGCCGCGCTGCTGGTCTCGGCCGGCGATCCGCGCATGGCGCTGTTGCAGGCCTGGATGTCCGGTTCCACTTACCGGGTCGAGCCGCCCGACGCGTTCGTCGCGCTCGCGGTGGCGGCGCTCGGCTGCGTGGCGCTGCCGCTATTCACGCGCACGCTCGAAATCCTGCCGCTCGGCGATGCCACGGTCCGCTCGCTCGGCTTCAATATCGGCGTGCACCGGCTGTTGCTGCTGATGCTCGCGGCCGTCCTGACCGCCGCATCGACCCTCATCATCGGACCGATATCGTTCATCGGCCTGATGGGGCCGCATCTCGCGCGCATGCTCGGCTTCCGGCGCGCCGTGGCGCAGGCGCTCGGCGGCGCGCTGGTCGGCGCGACCCTGCTCGTGATGGCCGACTGGCTGGGCCGCAACGTGATGTTTCCCGACCAGGTCCCGGCCGGATTGTTCGCGACATTCATTGGCGGTCCGTATTTTCTGTGGCTGATGTACCGCCAGCGGTCGTGAGCGCGCCGTTTCGCGCCTACCCGTTATGGCTTTTACTTCGTGGTCGAACATGAAACCTGACTTTTCCGCTTCCACCATCGCGCTGCCCCAGGCGCCGTGCAACGGCTCGGGCGACACCGTTGCCGACGGCGATGGCATTTTCGTGCTGCGGGACGTATCGTTTGCGATCCAGCAGCGGCAGCTTGTTTCGTCGGTATCCTTAACGTTGCCGGCGCGCCAGGTGGTGGGCCTGATCGGCCACAACGGCTCGGGCAAATCCACCTTGATCAAGATGCTTGCGCGGCAGCAGGCGCCAAGCGGCGGCATCATCGAATTCGAAGGCCAGCCGCTCGATGCCTGGGGCCTGCGGGCCTTCTCGCGCAAGGTCGCCTATCTGCCGCAATATCCGCCCTCGGCGGCCGGCGTGCTCGTCAAGGAGCTGGTCGCCTTCGGCCGCTATCCGTGGCATGGCGCGCTGGGCCGCTCGGGCCCCGAGGACCGGCGCAAGGTGGCCGAAGCGATGGCGCTCACCGACGTCACGCGCTTCGCCGATCGCCTCGTCGATACGCTTTCGGGCGGCGAGCGCCAGCGCGTCTGGCTCGCGATGCTGATCGCCCAGGACGCGGACTATCTGCTGCTCGACGAACCGATTTCCGCGCTCGACGTGGCGCATCAGGTCGAGGTGCTGTCGCTCGTCCGGCGGCTGTCGCACGAGCGGGGGCTCGGTATCGTCGTCGTGCTTCACGACGTCAACATGGCGGCGAGCTATTGCGACGAGATCGTGGCGATGCACGGCGGCAAGATGGTCGCGCAGGGCGCGCCCGCCGATATCATGACCGCGGAGCGCTTGCAGTCCATCTACGGCATACGCATGGGCGTGATCGCGCACCCGGACACGGGCGTCCCCATGAGCTTTGTACGCTGAACGCTTCAGCGCAATCCAGACGAAGGTTTCAAATGGCTAGCGAGAATGTGGAAAAAATGAAGACGGGCTTCGGCAAGGAATTGCTGCGCCTGCTTGGGCCGCTTTGGCCGGTCACGCTGGTTTCGACGGCGGCGGGCGTCGCAGGCGGCCTTTGCACGGCCTGGCTGCTCGCGCTCATCAACGACGGGCTGCATACGGCCAGCCCGCTCACGTGGCAAACGGGCGTGGCGTTCGTGGCGCTATGCGCCGCGACGCTGCTGGGCAATGCGGTATCGGGCATCGGCAATAGCGTCGTGGGGCAGCGCGTGGTGGCGCGGCTGCGCAAGGACATTTCCGCACGCATCGTCTGCGCGCCGATCGCCGAGATCGAGCGCTATCGCGTGCACCGTCTCATGGCGACGCTGAACAGCGACGTCGATACCGTGAGCGCGTTCACGTTCAATTTTCCCGGCTATGCGGTGTCGCTCGCGATCAGCCTCGGCTGCGTGATCTATATGCTGATGCTTTCGCCGATCCTGTTCGCGATCGCGGCGCTGGCCATCGTTGCGGGCGTCGCCATCAATCACTATGCGTCGTTCAAGTGGACGTACCACTATCGCGGCGTGCGCGCCGCGACCGACGATTTGCAAAAGCAATACCGGGCGATTACCGAAGGCGCGAAGGAGCTGCGCATCAACCACGACCGGCGCGCGCTCGTCTACCGCAAGCAGCTCTCGGGCGCGGCCGACGTGATCGCCGAGCTCAAGATACGCGCGATGAGGCTTTTCTATGCGGCCGGCGCGGCGGGATCGACATTGTTCTTTCTGGTGATCGGGCTGATTCTCGCGCTCCAATACCGGTTGGGCGTCGAACCGCGTGTCATCAGCGGCTTCATTATCGTCCTGCTTTATATTCGTGGCCCCATCGAGCAACTGGTCGGCGGACTGCCGGCATGGAGCCAGGCGCGGATCGCGTTCTGGCGCATCGCCGAGCTTTCCGCGCAATTTCAGAATCGCGAGCCGCAACTGCTGACCGAGGGTGCGCCGGCCGCGCCGCTCGAGATCGGCAAGATCGAACTGCGCAACGCCCGCTACGCGTTCCCCGCGGTGGGCGATGCGAAGCCCTTCGTGCTCGGGCCGGTGAATCTGTCGATCGAGGAGGGCGAGACGCTCTTCATCATCGGCGAAAACGGCTGCGGGAAGACCACTCTCGTCAAGCTGCTGCTGGGCTTGTATTCACCGACCGAGGGCGAGTTGCTGCTGGGCGGCCGTGCCGTCGAAGTCGATCGTCTCGATGGCTATCGCCAGCGCTTTTCGGCCGTGTTTTCCGACTACTATCTGTTCGACGATCTCGTCGCGCGCGATCCCGCGCTAATCGAACAGGCGAAGCGATATCTCGATCTCCTCGAAATCAGCCACAAAGTCGAGATCAAGGACGGGGTGTTTTCGACGATCGATCTATCAGCGGGGCAAAGGAAGCGTCTTGCACTGGTGCACGCGCTGCTGGAGCAGCGGCCGATCATGATGTTCGACGAATGGGCCGCCGATCAGGACCCCACGTTCCGGCGCGTCTTCTACACGGAGTTCCTGCCCGAACTGAAGCGGCAGGGCAAAACGCTCATCGTGGTTTCTCACGACGATCGCTATTTTTCCGTCGCCGATCGTGTTATCCGGCTCGAGAGCGGAAAGATCATTCAAAGCGCGAGCGGCTCGTCGTTCGAGTATGAAGATCGCGCACGGCGCACGGGAGGGGTCACGGTTCCGCTTCAGTAAGGCGGGGTCTCTTGACGAAGCTGACGGCGGCGGAGCGTCGGTGGCCGCGACGCAGGCGTCGACCGTGATCCACGGTCTATCAAACGCTCCCGCCGCTGATTGCCTGCCGGACATCGGCGATACGAACCTTTACACCGAGCCGGGGGAATCGCACGCTGCGCCCCTTGGGCGACACTTTGATCGCTTTCAGGTCGCGCGCGGCCGGCTTGCGGTCGAGCGCGGCGAGTTGTGGAAATCGGCTGATCGGGATCTGATACCGTACCCCGAGCGCGAATTCGACGCGCAGCTTGCCCGCTTTCCTGATGTAGCGTGCGCCTGCAATCTGCCAGATGTCGGTCGCTTGCGGCTGCGTGGTCTGCTGGAGAGTCAACTTGTAGCCCATCGCGCCGACGATGCGGGCGATGGTGGCGAAGCCGACATGCCTGTCGGTCAATGCCCGCTCGAAGGCCTTGCGCGTCATTCCCGCGCGGCGCGCGACGTCCTTCACCCCCAATACCCGCGCCACGTTGCCGAGCGCTAGCTGGCACGACGCCGGGTCGCCCGTTTCGAACGACTGTGCGAGATAGCGCCGGATGGCCTCTTTGTCGGTCAAGGAAGGGGCTGCGTCAAACGGTTTTGATTTCGTCATGGCCCGGAAGTGTACCGCTAAATCGAATCAGATCCGGAGTGTGTGCCAACGAGCCGGGCCATGCGTGTGGCCGGTGAGGGCGAAGCCCTCCCTCCGCTAAACCACCTCCGATACCTTGACCTCGAAAATCTCCGCCCACGCGCGCGAATCGACTTGCATGATATTCGCGCTCTTGTGTATGGCCAGTCGCAATGACTTGCTGGTGAGCTTGTCGCCAGCGAGCCTTTCGATATTCGCTTGCTCCATGGCCAGCAGGCCGATGAGCCGCGCCGAGCGATGGGCGACGATTTCGAACTCCGCCTGATTGCGGATGCCAAAACTCGCGGCACCCAGGGCGGGAAACACGCCGGCCAGCCAGCCCAGCCATCGAGGCCCCCCTGTATTCGACCAATGAAGCTCGGCTCCCGCCGCAAGAATGGTCAATGCGAAAAGACCCACGCTCAACAAGCGAAGACTTTTGCTTATCTTTGCGTTGCGATGCACCGTGGCCTCGTTGTACGCAAGCTGATCGCGCAATCTCTGGCCGGCGGCCCAGTCACGGATCTGCAGAAGATAGGCCGCGTCATAGCGTGCGCCCACGATCCCGACTGACCGCCTGACGGCCGCGACGAACCACGGCACCCACCCGCGCATTGGGTGAATCTCGCTATTGAGATTCATGCAACCGCACGGCTCCGAACCGCCGATGGTCGCGAGCAGATCCGCCTCTCGAAACTGTTCCGCGAGGGTTCGGTAATCGAGCCATCGTTCCCGCCAACGGAATTGCGATTCCGCCAGCACGAGCACCAGCACAAGGCCGAGCGCCGCCAGTTCGAAGCAAGTGGCGCAAAGGCCGAGCTCCAGCTTGCCGATAGTCGCGCCTCTGAGAAACTGCGCCGTAAATGCCGCGACGAGCGATATCGACCCCAGAATATAGATCATCACAAATGCGCTTCGATGTACGTTGGCGTAGCGCGTCGCCAGCGCATCGGCCTTCTGGAAGTGAGCGGCGTAGGTCTGGGCAGCTTGACTGGCGGCACTCGCCGGCTGGTTCAGTTCTGGAGTACAGACGGGTGGGGCGTCTGCCAGACACCGCTGCAAGAAGGGAAACACGGCGCCTATCCATGTCAAAGGCATGGACTTCAGATCAGACCAGGACAGGCCACGGCGGTCAGTGCGAGCGCTTTCCGATTCGTCCCACAAATAGGTCGAGACAGCCTTGTGATGATGACGGGTGCTGGTTGGACTCGTGGAACCTGCCCTCCATGCCGGCAGAATAATCAGGCGAATAAGCGCCTCGGTCGTGAAGCTGCGCTCGTCTGCGCCGAGCGGACGGTCAAGCCGCAATTTGACGGCATGAGGCGTGGCGGAATGGATATGAATGACCGGCAAACCCAGTCTCAAAGCTGTTTCCACGATCTCGCCCGTGCCGCCTTCTCCGGCCGCTTCGAGACCATCCCAGACCGCAATGAGCACATCGGAATGCCGCAGCACAAAGTTCCCCGCTTCAAAATAGGCTGCGCCTTCCGCTTCGCGGCTGCCGTCGAGTTCAACTACCTCGTCGATGGCTCGCGCATGTGCCAGCAGGCTGCGGAACTCGTCGACACTGTCGACAAAGTCTTTTTCGTACTCCTGCTGGGCAAACGGCAACGGTGCCGAAAGCAGCCACTGTCGTGCGAGAGCCTGTCGCGCAACTACGCGGTCGGCACCCGTCGCCAGCGGGGAAATGATGCGGAGCACGGGCTTCGCCTCCTGATAAAACCGGTGCAACGTGCGATCGCTGGCAAGCGTGGCCATGGTCGAACCGATTGCATCGAGGATCTTTCCGATCGTCTCGTCGAGAAGCGTCATATCGGCCGAGGGGAGGTTGCGATGTCCAGTGACCCCCACGCGCAGACCGAGCCTTGGCCGGCCCGCCGTTGCCCACGCCTTTGCCATATGCCCGGGGGTGACACTCTCCTTACCTCGCGCAACCGGTTCACACTCCGCCATTTTCATTGCCTCCAATAGACAACGCGATTGCTTTAACACATTTAGTAGACGAAATTTTTTCCTCGTCTGTGCGCTGTGCCATATGTGGGTCTATTGAGCGTCTATTGCGGATCTATTGCGCGTCGATTCTGTCGAGTGAAACGCTGCGTCTGAGGGGTTGTTAACCGCCAATGACCGCGACTGTGCGTTAGCGCACATACTGAAAAAACAGCTTACCGAAAATAATGAACAGTATCGCGTCTGTAAGTTTTCCTGTGGACGCGCGCCAGCACCAAGCTTCAGCTCGAGAAGAAATCCGATGTCCCGGCAGCAGGCCTGGTTCTAATGCCAGGCAAGATTGGAGTGGTCGTACGGAGTTCTCCTCATGGGCTACGACGCATTCATCAGTTTCTCTTCCAAGGACGGCATTGCGGCAGACAAGCTCAGGCATGGGCTCGAGTTGCGCGGCCTGTCCTGCTGGATCTCGTCGCGTGACGTGGCGCCCGGTGCCGACTTCGCCGACTCCATCGTCAAGGCGCTCGAGACTTCGAGCGTGATGGTGCTGGTGTTTTCAGCGAATGCCAATAACTCCGACGAAGTCAAAAAAGAACTCGTGCTCGCGGGCGAATACAAAATGCCCGTGCTGCCTGTACGTATTGAAAACGTCTTGCCATCCGGGGCTTTTCGTTATCAACTGACCATTCGGCAATACCTCGATCTGTTCGAGGATTGGGACACGAATCTCGCGAAGCTGGCGGAACAGGTCAAGCGCATGGTCGAAAGCCGTGTCGCGTTCATGGGCAACGCGCCTGCCGATCCCGGGCAGCCGGCGGCCGGCGCGGCGGATACGAACGGACAGCAGGTGCCGCAGCCAGCAGCGCGTTCCCCGGCTGCGGGTGCGCGCTCCGAAACCGCCCAGGTGCGTCGTCCGTCGCGCGTCGTTCCTGTTGCTGCGGGGGCGTGCGTCGCGCTGGTCATCGCCGGATTCGCCGCGACACGGTGGGCCGGGCACTCCGAATCTACGCCCGCTGCCGTCGTTTCGCCAACGCCGGCAAACGCAACCCAGCCGCTCGTCAGCAACCCGCCGCCAGCGCCGCCTGCGGGCACCACGGTCCCGATGGCGCCTCCAGCGCCCGCACCGGGTCCCCAGGTTGCGAACCGCGCGAGCACCAGCACCGCGAACACCACCGCGAACACCAATACGCAGGCCAGCACGCCGATCCCTCCGCCCTCGGGCGGCAACGCAGTCCAGACGGCGAAACCGGATCTCGACGGTCACGTCGATCAGGTGCTCGACTCCAGTGCGCTGATCGTCTCCGGAAAAATCGTCAATCTGTTCGCGATTCGCGGCAACGACGGACGACCCGCGCAGGCCATGCAGCGCTATTTGAAGAGCCAGGGCGGCCACGTCGAATGTTTCGCGAAAGACACGCACTACCAGTGTCTGGCAAACGGCGAAGACATCGCTGAGCATGCCGTGCGCAATGGCTGGGCACGGACGCGCGCCGGCGCGCCAGCCGACTATATCGCCGCCGAACAGGAAGCAAGGCGAGCGCACGCCGGGGTATGGGCAATGTAGCCGTTTCGGTAATTGCGTCTCGTAAAAGAGGAGAACGTAATGAATAACTGGCTCTTGGCAATCGCCTGCGCGGCTGTGTCCGGCGCCGTGCTAACAGGCTGCGCGGACAGCAATGGCTACGGCGGAGTGGACAAGACGACCGGAGGCGCATTGATCGGCGCGGGCGCCGGCGCCACCCTCGGCGGGCTGTTCAGTCACGGCAACGCCGGGGCGATCGTCGCCGGCGGGCTCGCGGGCGGTCTGGTCGGCGGCGTGATCGGTCACGAACTGGACGAGCGCGACCGCGAGGCACGCGCAGCCGCGTTGCAGCAGGCGTTGCAGACCTCACAGGACAACCGCCCGCGGCAGTGGCACAACCCCAAGACCGGTAACTCCGGGACGATCAAGCCGCTGAACGGCTATGCGAAATCGGCAAGCACGCAGACGTGCCGGCAATTCACCGAGACCTATACGAAGGAAGGCAAAACCTACGAGCAGACGTCGCGCGCGTGCCGCGATGCGAACGGCGAATGGAAGCTTGCGAATCAGTAGCGCGTGCGTGAAGAAAATCGCCGGATCGCGGCAAGTCGCGGCCGCTTGCGACACCCGCAGGCGCAGTCTGGTTTGAGCGGTCCACTGGAGTGCGCAATGGACAATCTTCAGGATCTGCGCGTCAACCCGACGCCCGATCTGAAGTATCTGCTCGGGTTCATCATCGCGATCGGCCCGGTATCGGTGGACATGTATCTGCCCGCCGCTTCCGCGATTGCGCAGGAGTTCGGCCGCTCGACGCCGCAACTCACACTGGCTGCCTACTTCGCGGGGTTCGCCGTCGGCCAGTTGACGCAGGGGCTGATTTCGGACCGCTTCGGACGGCGCGCGCCGCTTGCCGCCGGCCTGACGATCTACACGCTCGCGTCGATCTGCTGCGCGCTCGCACAGGGCACAGCGAGCTTCTGCGCGTTCCGTGCGGTCGCGGCATTCGGCGCCGCCGCCTCGATCGTAGTGCCGCGGGCGATGGTCCGCGATATCGCCGATGGCGCGAAGGCCGCCGCCCTGATGTCCGGCGTCATGCAGGTCATGTCGGTCGCGCCAGTCGTCGCGCCGGTGCTTGGCAGCTTCGTGCTGGAGGTCGCCAGCTGGCGGATGATTTTTGGCGTCGCGGCGCTGTACGGCGCGCTCAGCCTCGTGCTGCTGTTCTATTTCCTGCCGGAGACCTTGCCGCGCGAGCGGCGTCTGTCGATCGACGTCGTGGCGTCGTTGCGTCTCTTTGGCGGTGTACTGGGGGAACGGCAGTTTCTCTCGAACGCCGTGGTCGGCACCTGCGGGATGGGTGCGTTGTTCGCGTTCCTCGCGGGATCGCCCACCGTGTTCATGACGCAGTACGGCTATACGCCGACTGCCTACGGCATGATTCTCGCGCTGATCGGCGCCGCAACGGTCGGCTTCTTTCGTCTCAATACCTGGCTCGTGCAGCGTTGCGGCGCGCCTCGGGTGATCAGCTTCGGTGTCGTGCTTTGGCTGATTGCGAGCGGCGCTCTGCTGGGGTACGGACTCGGGCCTGCGCCGCATGCCTGGCCGGTGTTCATCGCACTGCTGGTTTTCACGCTCGGTTACTGCTTCATCCCGTCGAACACGCAGGTCGGTGCGCTGTCGCGGCACTCCGCTCACGCGGCCAGTGCGACCGCGCTCATGAGCACCATGCAGTACTCGGGCGGAGCGGTAACCGGCGCGCTCGTGGGCAAGCTCGCTGACGGCACGGCCAGGCCGATGGCCGCGGTGATGCTCGGTTGCGCGATCGTGGCCGCTATCGCGGCCCGTCTCCGGCCACGCATCGCCGCACAACACGTCTGACCGGGCGGGGCCGCTCTAACGCTATCGGCACGATACAAGGGGAATATGATGATGCGCCGCGTGCTGGTACTCTCGACTCTGCTATGCCCACTGCTGGCAGCCTGTTCGCTCGAGCCGATCATCAACCACCAGGTGATCGATTATTTCGAAGCCAACGACATTGCGTCGAATCAGGTGATCCTGCAGAACATCCTGCGCGCCAAGGACGGCGCGCCACTGCACTTCAGCGAACTCGCGAGCATACGCGGGTCGCTCTCGAGCGGCGCCTCGGCGTCGGCGACTTTTCCATTCATGAGCCCCGATCACGCCACGACCTTGCCGCGCAAGCTCGGCACGGTCGGCGTGACGATTGCGAGCTCGCCGAGCTTCGACATCGACAGTCTCGATACACAGGATTTCACTAACGGCGTGATGCGGCCCATCACGCCCGAGACCGCGCAGTTCTTTCTGAACGAAGGCATCGACTACCGGATGGTGCTGCTGTTGCTGGTGTCCGGCGTGCGCTCGGCCGGCAGCCCCGAAATGCTGCTGAATGCGCCGAACAGTTCGCGAATCGTCTGCTATCACACGCCGCCGGGCAAGAACAGCGTGCCGACCGACTATTCGATCCTCGAAGCGGACGAGCCGTGCGCCGGCAAGTCGGAGCCCGAGTTCTACGCTTTTTTACGGACCATCAATAATCTGGGGCGGCTCTATCCCCTTAGCGTGACGAAATCGCCGAAGCCGGTTGGCAATGCTTTCGATCTCGACATGAGAAAGGACATGACGGAAGTCGCCAAGATCGATCCCGGCCACTATCGGCTCGCGCACCTCAAGTCGGGGAAATACCAGCTAATGAGCGAGGTGCAGGGTAGCAACGTGGTGCTGTGCCGCGAGACGGCGAGCGGACCCGCGATCGCGGGCGTGCTCGATAGCGAACGCGACGAATCCACGCCGGTGCCTGGCGACGCCTGTTCGCGCAAGCGCGGCGGCGGCGCCGATCAACGTGCGTATGACGATCAGACGGGCGTCACCCGGCAGACGGTTGTCGGCGAAGCTGACGGCACCGTCGTGTTCAAGCTGCGCTCGACGCTCGAAGTGATCGAGTACGTCGGGCAGATCCTCGCGCTGCAACAGGACGAAACGCAAGAGAATCCGCAACTGCCGGAGCGCTGCGTGACACTCGAATACGAGGACTATAAGGACGGAAAAAAGGCGACCTGCAATTACGGCGTGCTGTTCCATCTGCAACGGAATTCCGCCGTGTCGAGTTCGCCGCTGACCACGGTTTCCTATAACGGCGTGAGCTGGTCGCTGCCCGCGCCGAAAGTCTGCAGGTCGCCAACGCTCTGCGACCACACCCTCGAAACCATCTCGGTGATTTCGCTGCTGCTCAACCAGAACAAATCGTCGAAGGACATCGCCAAAACGCAAGCCGTGCAGGTGGTTCCATGACGGCGCCCGGCAAGGACGATGCCGCCGCGTCTACGCCGGGTAGGGCGGAGTGGCTCGAACGCATTCAGCGCGCCAATGGCAACGAAGGCAACTACCTTGCCGCGTACGATCTATCCGTGAAAGCGCTCGCGGCATGGCCTGATGCCATGGTCTTCGAACATCAGGCGATTCTTGCCCTCGCGCGGGCAGGCGCGCTGAACCGTGCGCTCGAGCGATACCGCAGACTCGACGAAGCGGGGCGGTTCGCCACGTTGACGGATCTCGATCTGTCGGCCGAATTCGCGGGGCTGTTTGGCCGGCTGCTGAAGGATTGTGCGAGCGGCAGTTCCATCGAAGACGCGAAAAAACACCGGCTCGAATCGGCGATCGCCTATGCGAGCGCATTCGAACGGCTTGGTAAGTACTACCTGGCGATCAATGCGGCGTCGATGTATCTATCATGCGGCAAGTCCGGCAAGGCACGCCATTACGCACAGGTCGCGCTTGAACTGGCTGCCGCGCAACAAGAACAGGATTACTGGTCGCATGTCACGCAGGCGGAGGCATGGCTGATCCTCGGGCAAGCCGGGGCGGCGATCGACATGCTGAAGGCGGCGGCCAGCGACCGGCTTGCGAGTCTCGCCATTAACGGCACCGAAAATCTCGACGCGGTGGCGACGACCCGCCGTCAACTGACATGGGTTGCCAGCCTCGTGCATGCGCCCGCGGACATCGTCGATCATCTGCCAAAGCCGCGCGTGCTCAACTGGATCTCGCGTCCCGATCTGCTTCTGTCGCACAACCCGTTTTCCTTCGCACCGGGACAGACAGTCATCGCGTTCGGTCCGTTGATGTCCGCTGCCGATCTGCTGATCGCGGACGCACTGCTCGAAGTCGGCGCCAATGTTCATCTGGTGCTGCCATGCGAGCCCGATTCGCTCGCCTCGCGAGTTTTTCCGGATCAGCCGGAATTAATCGAGAAGCTGGCCCGCGTGCTCGGCAGCGAACGCGTCCGCGTGACGCTCGTCACGAAAGAAGGTTCGCCCGACGAGCCCGCGAGCACGCTGCTGTGCCAGCAGCAGGCGCGCGGCCTCGCGTTGCTGCGGGGCCGTAGTCTCGTGGTCGACCCGGAGCTCGTCGTGCCCGGTGACGGCACCCTTGCATACGGCGCGATTCCCTCGGGAAACGGCGACATTGCCGACAGCGCGCCGCGGGTGGGCGCGCGATCGAACGGCGTGCGCAAACCGCATGCGATCGTGTTCGGCGACGTGCGCGGCTTCAGCATGTTGAACGAAACCGGGCAACTGACGTTTCTCGAGCACGTGATCGGCGGATTCGCCGACGCGCTGCACGCGTGCGAGGGCGTCGAATATGCCGAAACCGCGGGGGACGGTTTGTTTATCGTGCTGTCCGACGTGATAGCCGCGATCGACTGCTGTTTCAGGCTCCAGAAGGTACTAAGGCCGGAGAGGACGGCACGGCTCGGCTTGCCCGCCCATCTCGGCATCCGGCTGAGCGCGCATGTCGGGCCGCTTTACCGGCGTTACGACAAGGTGATTCATCGATACAAGTTCGTCGGGATGGAGGTCGTGCGCACGGCCCGCATCGAACCGGTGACGCCCGTCGGGGAAATCTTCGTGACCGAGCAGTTTGCGGCGGCGCTGGCCTTCACGACACGGGATGCCTATGTCTGCGAGTACGCGGGACTGCAGCCGATGGCCAAGAATTTCGGCGAATGCCGGATGTATTCGTTGCGGCGGGCGAGGCGGCATTTTCCGGCGTGAAGGGGCGCCTATTTATCGTCGTGCCGGCGTTC
Source organism: Paraburkholderia sp. J63 (assembly GCF_905220245.1). Classification (NCBI taxonomy): domain Bacteria; kingdom Pseudomonadati; phylum Pseudomonadota; class Betaproteobacteria; order Burkholderiales; family Burkholderiaceae; genus Paraburkholderia; species Paraburkholderia sp. J63. Next base: position 18,898 of record NZ_CAJMZF010000019.1, read on the forward strand.
CTGCAATGGCAGGGCTTCGTTTTCCGATGCGTCCATCAGCGACCAGAATCGGCCTTCCACCAGGTCGCGGGTGGCCGGCTTCAACCCCGCCGGCTTGAGATTTCCGCCGCTCCATACGAGCGGCAGATTCTGGTTGATGAATGCCAGCAGGCGGCTTTTGTCGCGGAAGAACTGCCACTGCTGCAGCGCTCCCGCCTGGGGTCGGGCCACGATCCGGTCTGGATTTTCGGCAAAGCCCGCGCCGGACCACTTCGCACCTGCCGCTCCGAAGATACCGACCGGGCTGTCCAGATAGTGCAAGTCGTACAGTTCCAGCGGCCCCTGCGAAGGCGTTAGAAGGAGCCACTTGCCGTCGTCCGAGACTTTGCACGCGATAATTCCTGTTCCTTTCGGCTTCAGGCTTCCTTCGGTCACCCCCTTGATTTCCGACCTGACGACCCAGGCAACTCCTTCTGGAGTCCTTGTGACTTGCGTCGTTTCAGGACTGCCGCCGGCACACGCAGTTTCAGCACGCGCCGGTGACGGAACCCCTGGAGGATCTGCCGGCAGTTCACGCGACAATGCTGGCGCCGGGTACCAGAGGGAAACTTTTCCGTTCGTCGTGCCGGCTGCAATGCGGTCCTGGTTGTCGAAAGCAACGCTGATGAACGGTCCATCATCGGGGTTTCCCCGCAGCACCAGCGGCGCTTCGCGTCCTCCAGGCGCGTAATCCGGCGAGTCGAGCTTCCATACGTAAATGCGCGACTGGTCCTGAATGGTTGCCGCGACCAATTTTCCGTCCGGGCTGATGGCCCCGCGGAAAATGGGGAGTTTGCTCCCTGTTTCGAGCGTGGTGATGTTCCGGGAAGTCACGCTCCAGATATCGACGTAGTCTGCCTGATCGTAGGTTCCAATCAGCCGGTCTGGATTGCCCGGGTCGAACATGAGCCATTTGACAGCGTGTGCCTGAAGACCGGAATCCTGGTCCTGGGCTCGATTTCCGCCCGTATCGGGCTTGAGCTGCCGAGGATCGACCAGCTCTTTGGCGAGCGGCCAGTCACGTCCATTGTCTTTGACTTCAAAAATCTGAATCGGGCCATCGTTCGCGGCAATCGCGACGAACTTCCCGGCTCCGCTGATTGCCGCGGCGGGAAAAAGGCTGGACGCCGGGGCAATATCGGCAAATACATAGGCCGGCTTACGGGTGAGGTTGAGCGCGCCGCCGTGATACGGTCGCGACAACGCCCACATTGCCCACCGGGTTCCGTTGCCGCCCGTCAGCATGAGATCCCGGTCGGGCGCAAACACGCCGAAGCGCGGCCTGGCGCCATCGACCTTGATGTCCTCCGTCCGGGTCCATTGCTTTGAAGCGGACGAGCTGACCAGGCTGATGCCGTTGGCGCTCACTGTCGGCCCCGATACGATTGCATCGCCGTTCTTGTTGATACTCAACTGAAAAGCGCTCAACTGGCCGGCCGACAGCAGCAGGTTCGACCGGGTCATCCGGCTGGCGCCGGTACCCCAAACCGGGTCGACGTTCCACACCCAGGGATCTCCGCCTGCGGACCATGAGACGGTGACGAGCTCGTCATTCTTCGAGCCCCCGGCGGGTTTAAAAAAGACGCCGATCATTCCGCTTTGGGCTGAGAGGACAGCACGCTCCTGCATATGCTGGAGAGCGTCATAGGCGAGCACCATGTTTTCCGGCTTGAGGGGCAGCCAGTCCACGGAGTTTTCGCGCTCGAACCCCGCCACGAGATTCGCGAGCGGCGGCCACATCAGGATTTTTTGAAGGGGAGGCCACGTTACGGGATTCTTGACCTGGTCACGAGACAAGGCATTCTCCGCGAGAAGGGCGGCCTGATCCGCGCTATCCCGCTTCAGTAGATTCAGCCCGGCAGAGGCAATCTGGTCGGCTTGCATCCCTCCAAGGTTTTCCCGGTCGTTGTGCACACGGTTGACATAGATCCCTGCCGCCAGTATCACCGCCGCGCAGACGGCGGCTGCGCTGCCCATCACCGTTTTGCGCCGACGCGAACGTCTCTGGACGGCCTCAGCCTGTCTGCGCGCGAGTTCCGCACGGCTGCGCGAAAGCAGATCCGCTGCGGCGTCGAGGCGGTTTTCGCCGCCACGGGCATACCGGCTGGCCCAGAAGCTGTTTGGTTGCCGTTGCTGCCACCATGTCTCGAACTCGCGAAGCAACGGCGGTGGAAGGGCATCGAGATCGGCAAGCGTGACCAGCCTGTTGTATTTTTCCGCGTCGTCGCGTTCCTGGCGGACCCAACTGGCCGGGTCGTCGCCGCCCAGACGCTCCCACCGGCGGATGAGCGCCTCGTGCCCGATGTCGACTACCGCGTTTGCACTGAGCGTGTCCTCGGTAGGCGCGCGCAAAAAGCTGCACATCGGATCGGCAAAATGCGCGACGACCTTGCGCACCGCGGCCTCGATTTCCGAAACTTCGTCAGCGGGGGCATCGTCCCGGGCAATCACCTTGACGAGATCGCCAATGGTCTGCGGCCTGCGGATAATGCGCCCCTGGCTCTCGATTTCCGTGAGGGACTGAAAAATCCGCTTCGCGATATGCTGAAGGTCCTGGCCGCCCGGCGCTTCGCCAGGCTGTGCGAGACTGGCCAGCAACTCGTCACCATGCTGGGTCAAGGCTCCTTCGATGCCGCCGATCTCGTTGTAACGCTCCAGCGTAAACGCCGGCGGCGAAGAGCGGTCATGGTCCTGAGCGCGTTGGCAGCAGCGCATCATGGCATGTTGCAAGACCGGAAGCTGATCCGGGTCCTCGTTCGTATCGTTGAGCACCCGCTGAACGAGGGCGGGTTCAATCGTGGCCTCGGCACGCTCCACCGGTCCACGGATCGCGAGCGCGCGTTGATCGCGGGTCAGCGCGGGCACCAGGTATTGCGTCTTCGTTACCGCTTCCGAAAGACCCTGGAAGCGGGCGCAGTCTCCAATGAAGTCGGAGCGCATCGTCAGCACGATGGCGCCGGAGAACTGATCGTCCGCCGCCGCAGCCAGCAGGAGTTGCACGAAGAAGGTGGCTTCGTCGCGCAGCTCCGACGCGCGCGTTGGATTGATGTTGTGGCGAGTCCGCAGGTTCGCATAGCGGAAGATTTCCTCGAACTGATCGATCACGATCAACAGCCGCGTGCGGTTGCGGACGTACGTGCTGGCGAGCACCTCGCCGATACCGAAGCTCGAGCTGCGCAGCATGATCTCGATGCGGTCCGCCTTGGACTCCGCCAGCGCATCGGACGTCGCGGCGCCCGCACCCACGTTGGGCCGCGCCAGTGCTTCCGCGAGGTTGCGCACGGGCGACTCGCCGGGCCGCATGTCAACCCAGTCCCACAACGTTTCGCGGGTTTCGCCCGGTGTCAGCGCGGGCAGCAGGCCGGCGCGGACCAGTGAGGATTTGCCGCTTCCAGAGCTGCCGACGACCGAGACGAGGGCGCCGCTGCGCACGAGATGCAAAAGCGTGGCGATCTGCCGTTCGCGGCCAAAGAAGAAAGCGGCGTCCTCGATCCTGAATGGACGCAAGCCAATGAACGGATGAATGTTGGAGGCGGCCGCATCGGCAAAATTGAGCATGATTAGCAGCCCATAATTATCTCAACGAGCGTCTCCAGCGGACAACCCGGCAATCAATCCCTGCTCGCCGAGCCTCGCTGCATCGACCACGAAATCCGCCGCACCGAAACTTTCAATCTCGCGAGCGATTTGCTTGGTGTCGCTGTCTGGCCCGAACAGGATGAGCTGAAGCTTCCCGTTCGGCCTCTGACGCCGCCATTCGGAAGAATCGAGCCGATCGAGCGCTTCCATCACGGTGATTTCGTCGGCCTCGCCCCAGCAGAACGCGAGGTGGTCCGCGCGGCTGGCCTGCTCGTAGGTCGTATCGGTCGGGCAAATGAGCACCTTTTGCCCGCGTTCTTTCAGGCGTTTGCCCGCTTCAATCGACAACTTCAGATCGACCGGCGCGGCGGCAATATAAATCGTGGTGGGGCGGTGCGGTTCCTCGGGTCTGGCCTGCTTGCGGGCTTCGAGCCGCTGGATGACGAACTCGTTGAAGCGCGCGGCGGTGTCGCCTTCGAGTTCGTCCGTTTCAAGCAACGTATCGAACCCGGCAAGAATCCGCAACGGGTCGCGCTCGTTCGCTTCGGCCGCGCCTGCTGCGGGGTTGCCTGCCTCGGGCACGATCTTCGGTATCCAGATGAGCCGGTGGAAATCAGGCCGACGCGCAACTTCGGCAGCCGCCTCCGTGAGTTGCAGGGAGACGATTCCGACGTCGAGGCCATCGGGTTTGTAACCGTGGCGTTCACCGATGAAATGGATGGAGAGCTCCGCCTGCGCAAGACCGGAACGCACCACGTTCTGTACCGCGCTGCCGTCGTCCGCGAGCGGCGATTGCACATCGGGCACGACGGTGTAGTGGCGCTTGCGAAGCTCGCGAACCAGCGTCTCGTAAGGCTCCAGCAAGTCGCTTGCCGGCTTGGCCAGATAGACGGTCCGCTGACCGGCGCGAGGAGGGAACTCGACGATACTGTGTTCCTCTTGCTCGTCGGGATGATTGTCGCGCCCGTGCTCCGGCTCCCGCCCGGATGCCCCCTCGCGTTCACCGGCGCCATCGGTGTCCTCGTCTACCTCGGTCTGCCTCAGTCTCTCGAGGCTCTTCATGATAGAGACGGCCAGGCCGTGGATCGCAGCAGCGTAGGGCGTGGGACGCTTCAGAACGCCACGGACGTAATAGGAGCTTTCGCCGCCGGTCTCGCGGTCTCTTTCCCAGAACCGCACCGCGTGGACGGCCTGGAGCAACTCGGGCAGCTCGTCGTCCGCCACCGGCTGTTTTTCCAGACGAAAGATTCGGTTGTTCTGGCCCGCTTGCGGCAGGTTCCGCAACCTGTGCACGAACAACTCGACTTCTCGTTGGCACTGCTCACTTTTCGCAAAGTTCTTTGATGTGACCACGAGCATGAGATCGCTCTGATTGAGCGTATCGTCAATCACGTTCGGCCATCTATCGGAGAACCTGAGATTTTCCTGATCGCGCCAAATGAGATTTTCCGGCAAGCCGAGATCAATGAGTTCCCACTTGAGTTGATCGTAAAGATAACTAACAAACCCACGGGTTTTTGGCTTCTCAAGCGGGCGCTGATCATCGTCCCTTGCATAGCTCAGAAAGGCAGAGCCTCGCTTGTTTGAGACGGCTTTTAGAATGCTCATTGTACGCTCCGCGATCAGGGCCCATTGCCGGTGCGAAGTATTGATGGCACGGTATTCGATACGTTCTGGTTCTTTTAAGGAAATCGATAATTCAAATGAATTGAAATGAAATTGAATTAATTTAATTTCTTTAATAGTTTTATTGATCGTAGGCTTCCTGTTTGTTGCAATATGTGCGCTGTCCAACATAGGGATTCGTACGAGCGTTGGTCCGCGCCGATTTGCTATTTGCTTCAGGCGCTTGTGGTCGACAACGGCGGATTGATCGATCCGGGCATAGCGGGCTGTCGAGTTCGCATATGCTTGCTGCGATCGGCTCACGTCCATTCATGGTTCGCCCCTGGTCGATGTCTCACGCGGGCGTGCGCGTCAACCTGGACAGGGATTCCGCCGCACCCCCAAAGCGGACATTTCAACCTGGCCACTACAAAATGAAAAGTTGATAACTTTACTTATGTTAAATTCAACCTCGACATGCAGGTGGGAAGCTTGTCATCGAACCGTTAATGGTTTAAATTCAGTCCTATGTGAACCTTACCCGGAGCGCTTGATGCATCTTGCCGACCATGTGAAGCCGATCAGTTACCTCAAAAGCGAAGCGGCGCAAATCGTAAAGGACCTGACGGAGTCTGGAGAGCCGCTCGTCATCACGCAGAACGGCGAGGCGAAGCTCGTCGTCCAGGATGTGCGAACCTACGAATCGACGCAGCAAACCCTCGCGCTCCTGAAAATCCTGGCTATCGGCCAGAAGCAGATCGAGCGCGGGGATCACGTCGATGGCGACGAGTTCTTCGCGGAGCTCAACGAGCTCGACCGTCAGGAAAAGCTCCGCTGATGGCGGCGCCGTTGCTGAAATACCGCATCCTTCCGACCGCGCGGATCGGCATCGACGAGCTCAGAAACTATGTCGTCCGCACGTTCGGATGGGAAACATGGCGTCAGACATCCGCGCAACTGCAGGAAACGATCACCCATATCCGCCAGTTCCCCGCTAGCGGTCATGCGCCTGCCGAGCTTGAGGGCTTCCTGGAGGACGGTTTCCGGCAAGCCCTGTCCGGCAAAAACCGGATCATTTATCAGGTCCGTGACAATATCGTTTTCGTTCATCTCGTGGTCGATGTGCGACGCGACCTGCCGTCGCTCCTCCAAAGAATCGTGCTTCGCCTAATGTAACGGGGCCGCACGGCGGCCCTGCGCGCATCTCGGGAGACAGCTGGACCGGTGCCAAACGCAAAAATGTCCAGCACATGCCGCGCGCGTGCGCGCGGTGCGCCAATTACCAATTTTTTGGGGTCTGACGTAAATAAGTAGTCAGTCTGAAACTATTCCGGCGCCGGAGAGCATGGCAAACTATGTGCATGGTTTATGCGCATGGGAGATGCACATGATCAATACGCCCAGGGCGCAACTCGATGCCCTCAAGCGGGCCGCTAAAGCACACGCCCCAGCAAAGGTTACGCGCAAACCCACCAACGTTTCGCTTCCGACGGATCTGCTCGAGCGTGTCAGGGAACTGAACGTCAACGTTTCGCGGGCAAGTGAACGCGGCTTGCGCGAAGAGGTTCAGGCGGCCGAGGCTCGTACCTGGGCAAAAAAGAACGCGGGCTTCATTGCTGAAATGAATGCACGTATCGAGCGTGACGGCTTGCCCCTGGAAGACTATCGGATGTTTTGATGGCGCGTTTTGATCTTTACAACAACCCCTCAACAAGATCCAGGGCCAAGTCACCGTTTCTGCTCGACGCGCAAAGCGATTACCTCGGTAATCTCATATCGCGCGTAATCATTCCCTTGACGCGCATAGCCGGCAACTATACGACGAGCAAGGTTGCGCAGGATCTCTCGCCCATCATCGAGATCGAGGGAGAAGCGTTCGTGCTGGAAATGCCGTTGCTCGGCACAGTCAGTGTAGGACGATCTGGGTTGCTATACGCGTATATGGAATATGGCGTAATGCCCGACATCCTCACGCCGCCGTGGGCGAAAAAGTCATCGAACTGGTAAACAAGCCGAATGTTCTCAAAGGCGTACGCAAAGGCGGCGACTACTTCCTTTCTGCGCTGCGCTCGCTTAACTCGCGGCTGGGCATGTTCCGGGAAGTCCGCAGCATGGGGTTATTGATTGGCGCCGAGTTGAGCGAGCAATTCGCAGGACGTGTGCCGGAACTGGTGAGCTCGGCATTCGTATCCGACCTCCGGATGCGCATGAATGTCCCGGCGAATAGCCTGTATTTCGGACGCATGCGCCTCGATTCCAGCAATAAATGCCATGGTGAATGACTCGGCCCCGCCCGGAACGCGGGACCTTTCGAAAATCAAACGTGAAAGATCTGGGCGACGAGCGCGGCGCCGAGGAACGTACCGGCGTTCGCGACGAACGAGACCAGCACGATACGCCAGCCAAGCCTGCGGAATGCCGGGATGTCCTTGGCAACGGAGAGGCCCGCGAACGTCAACATCGGGGTTGTCACGCCGAGGAAATCGTTCTTCGCGCTCAGTGCCGCAATCTGGGCAGCCCACGGGCAAAGCGGAGAGGTCATGAACATAGCGACGATCGATACCCAGCAGACAGCGGGAATTTTTCTGCCAGTCGCCGTGGCAAACAGATCGCCAAGGACCGCGGCAAGCACCATGAAGCACATGCCAGGCAAGCCTTGCAGCAGCGGCGTGCCGTGCGTGATCCAGTCGCAGACCAGCGAAAGCACGGCGGTCAGCACCCATGCAGCGAGCTTGCCCGTAAAGCCGAGAACCGGCGCTTCGGTCTGAACGTCTCCGAGCTTCGGGCGCGAATCAACCGCCGCGTTCGATGCACTCGACGCCCGGGTCGTGCGGCCGATGAGTGGCTCGAGCACGCGGTAGCCAAACAGCGCCATCGGCAGTGAAATGAACAGTGTGAAGTACGTGCCGACGGTCGTCGTAATGAGATTGCTCGCCGCCGCGAAGGTCATGACGTCCTTCGCCATCTCCGGCGTCTGCTGCGCCGCGATCGCGCCGGACGCCGCCGCCATCATGCTGCCCGATCCCACGCCCGAACCCATGGCGAGCGCAAGCGGATGAAAGATGTGCAGGCTCGCAACGAAGCCGGCAAAGATCGCAATGAAGACCGCGCCGAATACCGTGCCGGTCAGGTACTCTGCAAGAACGCCCCGCCCTTCGGCAGAGTCCATTCCGTACTTTTCGCCGATGATGGCAAGGCTCGGTTCGCGGCCCACCGAAAACGTCGCGCCAATGGCTTCGCGTTTAATGCCGAGAAGCAATGCAAGCGGTAGCCCGAGGAGAATGGTCCCGACGAAATGGCCGAGTTCCTGAAAGGCCAACGCCCATCCCGACGCGGCGAGCTTCGGCAGCGCGCTTCCGACCATTAATCCCAGCTTCGAAACGAAGAGCAGCAGCGCTGGCTGCAGGACCGCAGCGGCGAGCAGTTGCGTCCTGATGTCGAGACGCAGATCGCTCTTCCTGCGCCCGGAAAAGAGACCAAGCGCTCCGCCCATCAACAGCGCCCAGATCATCGGCAGCAAAACGACTTTGCCGGGACCGACGCTAAACGTGAATGACCCAATGAATTCCGCGACAACCAGGATTGCTGCCGCATAGACCAGAAGCTTCGCACCCGTGAAACCATGGCTTCCCGTGCTTTCCGTCATCATCGTATGTTCCATGCCTCCTCCGTGGTTTCAGGCTAACGCGAGGCCTCATATGCGCGGTTACCCGCGCTTCAGCTTCCGGCGAGGCCCCGGCCAACCCGGCCTATTTGTTTTTTATTTCGCTCAATAGTTGCCACTCCAGGCGCTGTGCTCTGCCCGGAGGGGCTGCTGGTCAGAGATATCCAAACGCGGTTGCCGGATCCTTCGCCGTTTCCACCCAGACGCTCTTCGTCTGCGTGTATTCGTAGAGCGCTTCGACGCCACTCGAGCGTCCATAGCCGCTCATGCCGTAACCGCCGAACGGCGAGGCCACGTTGATGGTCTTGTAGCCGTTCACCCAGAACGTGCCCGCGTTGATCTGGCCGGCCACCCGATGCGCGCGCGCCACGTCCTTCGTCCACACCGCACCGGCAAGACCGAACTCCGTGTCGTTGGCGATCTGGATGGCTTCCTCTTCCGTGTCGAACGGAATCGCAACGACCACGGGCCCAAAAATCTCGGTGCGGGCGACGTCCATGGAGTTGTCCACGTTCGCAAGCACCGTCGGCGAGACAAAGTAGCCCGCGTCGGAGCGTTCCGTCGAGCCGGCCGCGAGCGTTGCGCCCGCCTCCACGCCGCTTGCGATCATCTTCATGACATGGTCGTACTGCGTACGATTGCAGATGGGGCCGATTTCCGTCGCATCATCGGTGGGCATACCGACCTTGATCTTCTTTGCGCCGTTCGACACCATCGCGACGAACTCGTCATAAACGGAACGCTGTACCAAAAGACGCGAACCCGCCACACAGCTTTGGCCAGCGCCCGCGAAAATCGCAGCCTGAGCCGTGAGCGCCGCGCGCTTGAGGTCGGCATCTTCGAACACGATGTTCGCCGACTTGCCGCCGAGTTCGAGCACACAGGGCAAAACACGTTTCGCAGCCGCTTCCGCAATGCGCGCGCCGGTTGCCGGCGAGCCGACGAACACGACCTTCTTGATGGCCTTGTTGGCGATCGCCGCTTGAGCTACGGTCTGACCATAGCCCGCGAGCACGTTGATGAGGCCCTTCGGCACACCCGCTTTCTCGGCCAGCATGCCGACCACGAGCGAGCTGAACGGCGTGAGTTCGGACGGCTTGAGCAGAACCGCGTTGCCCATCGAGATGGCGGGCGCGAGCTGCCAGCCGCACGTGAAGACCGGCGCGTTCCACGGCGTGATCTGCAGAACCGTACCGGCGGGCTCACGGCGCGTGTAGTTGAGATGCGAGGTCGGAACCGGAATGACTTCGCCATAAAACTTGTCGGCCCAGCCACCGTAGTACTCGAACATTTCGGCGACCTTCGCGACTTCGCCGCGGCAGTCGCGAATCGGCTTGCCCGAACCCAGCGACTCCAGGCGGGCCAGCGGCTCCGCGTGCTTCCTTAGTTCGCGTGCGACTTCGAACATCACACGGCCGCGCGCGGCGTGGGTCAGCGCCCACCACGCCTTTTGTGCAGCCGTTGCCGCGGACGCGGCCAGCGCCACGACTTCGGCGCCCCCATCCTTGTATGCGAGGCTTCTCTCGCCCGTCGCGGCGTCGTAGAGCTGGACAAGCTCGCCGTTGCCGGCGACCAGGTCGCCATTCACATAGGAGCCGACCGTGCTCGCGTTCGGGAAGAAGTGCTTGAATGCCTCAAGCAGGGTATCTGCAATTTGCTGTGCCATGTTTGCTTCCTGTTTCGTTCAGTGCTTTTCGACGAATTCGACGATGCGGTTGAAGTCCTCGGCATCGGCGATCGACGCTTCGCTGTTGGCCCAGAGCCGCCCCGCTTCCTTCGCGACGGGCGCGGACACGCCCTGGCTCTCGAGGAGCGCCATTGCCAGGCGCATGTCCTTGCGCATCAGCTTCATCGTGAAGCCCGAATCGAACTTGCCGTTCAGGATCCAGGTCGGGTAGTTGGTCAGCGTCGCGCTGTTCTTGCCGGAACCGCCGCTAAGCGCTTCGATGAGGCGTTCCTTGTCTACACCTACCGCCTCCGCAGCGCGCACGGCCTCGCTCGTCACCAGAAGATGGACGCCCGTCAGCAGGTTGTTGATCAGCTTCGTGACGTGGCCCGCGCCCGGCGGACCGACATGCACCTGTTTGGCGCTGATGGCGCTCAGCAGCGGCTGCACGGCGGCGACGTCTTCGTCGGCGCCGCCCAGCACCATTGTCATCGTCGCGGTCGCGGCACCCTTCGGGCCACCGCTCACAGGGCCGTCGATGAAGCGGACTCCGGCCTCCTTGAGGGCTGCCGCCACCTTGCGCGTGCTGTTCGGGTCGGCCGTGGTGGTGTCGATTACGATCAGGCCCGGCTTCGCGCTCGCCAGCACGCCGCCTTCGCCGAACACGACCTCCTCGACGATTGCCGAGGTAGGCAGCGAGAGAATGAGCACCTCAACCTGGCTCGCGATGTCCGCAATCGACGCGCAGGGCAGCACCCCTTCGTCGCCGAGCGCGCGCACGCTTTCCTCGTTGGCGTCGAACCCGAGCACCGTAAAGCCACCACGCTTTGCCGACAACGCCATGCCGCGGCCCATGTTTCCCAGTCCGACGACGCCTACCTTTTTCATTGATGCGCTCCTCTGCAGTTCCGGCAAATGTGTATTCGGATGACATAGCTGGCCTCCGATGTCTGTGATGTTCGGCTTCTTGACGTATTCAAACAATAAATGCCAATATCGTCTCCGTTCTAATTATTCGAACACTCGATATGAACAACGCCCTCACGGAGAGCCGTATCGCCTATTTCTTCGAGGCCGTACGGTCTGGCACGATTCGGGCCGCCGCGGACTGGCTGAACGTCGCACCTTCGGCGGTTAGCCGCCAGATCAGCCTTCTCGAAGAAGAACTTGATGCGGCCCTGATAGAGCGGCACTCAAGGGGCGTGACGCCGACCGAAGCGGGTGAGTACGTCATCGAGTACTTTCGGGAGCAGCGCGCCCATCGGGACGACCTGCTCTCGCGGCTGCAGGAGTTGAGAGGCTTGCGCACGGGGCACGTGAACGTCGTGCTGGGTGAGGGATTCGTTTCCGACATGTTGTCGGGGCCCATGCAACAGTTCTGCAGACAGTACCCCAACATCAAGGTCAATCTCGACCTCGGCAGCACGAACGACGTCGTGAGACGAATTTCGGAAGACGAGGGTGAGATCGGCCTCGTCTATAACCCGCCGAACGAGGCGCGCATCGTCTCGCGGGCGGCGCGCCAGCAACCGATGATGGCCATCGTCGGCATGCAGATGGCGCGCACAATCAACAGGAAGAGCCTGAGCGTGCAGGAACTCGCTTCCTATCCTTTGGCGGCGCCTCACCCCACCTACGGAACGAGGCAAATGCTCCAGGCCGTGGAATTTGCCGAGCGGATCAGCCTCGACCCGTTGGTCACGACCAATTCCATCAACATCATGAAACAGTTCGCGAAGTCGGAACTGGGCATCGTGGTATTGCCGGCGTTTGCCGTTGCCACCGAGCTGGAAGCCGGAGAGCTGACGGCTATTCCGATTGAACATCCAATTCTTGAGAATGCCGAGGCGCATCTGGTGACACGTGTGGGACGAAAATTGTCGGTGGCCGCAAACAAGATGCTGCAGATGATGTCTTCGCAGATGACTGCGTTCCGCTAATAGCCGGCACAGGAGAGCGGCACGCGCCCAGTTTGCCGAGCCACTTCTGCACCCCGGACGCTTCGACCTCCGCGAAGTCTTGCCGATCGACACCCGGCGCGCCCTTGTTAGAGCGACACTAGGCGCACGCGTGCGCCAGCACATCCTCGCAATAGACCTTGTCGTCACCGCGTAGAGGCGATACCCGGCTTCTGCCTTCGCTTTCGCGTGTAACGCCATCTGCAGCTTCTGAACACGAATCGGAGTTGACAGGTCGCCCAATCTCCACGTCCTCACTACGTATTGCGTTGGTCTTGAACCAAGGCACCTTCCCTCCACCAGCATTACACCGGCTTCAACGGTAATACGGGCCTCTCCGTCACCCCAAGGCGCCCGGCCTGTCCCTCACCGGCGTCCGATTGGTCATCCCTGACCACGCCGAGGAAAAGCGCTGCCTTTGCACGGCGCACGCCAGGAAGAGACATTCGATATCAGTACCTGGATCGCGGCAATCGAGGCGATTATAGGAGTGCGAATGACTCGCGCCGGAGAGCTGAACCGATGAAAGAACACTGACAACTGCCTGTGGCAGCCTCAGCTTTACTGCATAGCCAAGAATTCGTAGTCCTTCAACTTCGCGAATGTGCATTGAGGCTTTGGGTCGAAGGTGACAACGAGGCCGCCAAAGAAATTGTGCTTCAGTTCACCAGGGTGGAATCCTGCAAGTGCACATTTGTGACCTCTCATGCACCGCTGCTATGTTCAACCTGGCTTACGCAAAACTCGTCTGTCTCGACAGTGCGCGACCGGACAAAGTCCGAAGCACCGAAAAGGCAGACAGATAGAGCGACTATCGATCTGTCATCCGATGATCACATTTGATGACGGGCCGCGCTATAAGATCATTTGCCGCTCTTGGAGCATCAAGGAGTGAGCGTGCAGCATCGCGCGTCCCAGCACGTCGACCCCAGTCTGCTATGTCCGGGTGCCCGTCGGCCAGGCGATCAACCCGAACCTGCGGATCGTTGACAAACTGTATCGACCATCAGCGCATCAAGATCCCCCGATAGTCCTCCTCCCACATACGGCCAGTAGTCATTCGCACATCTAGTTGGGTCGACAGGCGCTTCTCGCCTCCCCTGTCGCCATTCATGAAAAATCTCGCGATCACCTCATCACACTCCCCACTGCCGACCCCGTCACCGCCCCGAGACAGGGCAACGATTCAACGGGATACCTTAGCCGCGAGCCCCCGGTGCCCCTTGCGCGTCTGCATCACCGCAGCCACGAGCAGCGCGCCCAGCACGAGGCCACCTGCCACCACATACAGCGCGACATCGGTGCGGCCCGTCATCTCCTTGAGCGAGCCAATCATGTATGGCGAAACAAAGCCCGCGAGATTGCCGATCGAGTTGATCATCGCGATACCGGCGGCGGCCGTCACGCCGCTCAAGAACGAAGTCGGCACGGCCCAGAACAGCGAGGGAATCGAAAGCACACCCATGTTGGCGACGCACAGTGCAACAATCCCGAGCACCGGCTCGCGCTGCCACACGACGCTCAGCACGAAGCCCGCCGCCGCCAACGAAAATGCCCCAATCAAATGCCATTTACGCTCGCGGAAGCGATCGGCGCTATAACCGAACGCCAGCATGCAGACGATCGCGCAAAGACCCGGCACGGCGTTGAGCAGGCCGATCGCGAGCGCGTCCTTCGCGCCCATGCGCTGAATGAGCGTGGGCATCCAGAAGCTGATCGCGTAAAGCCCGACGTTGTAGAGAAAGTAGATCGCGACGAGCGCCCACACATAGCCGTTCGCGAGCAGCGCGCCGAAGCCGTGCGCCACCTTCACGCGGTCTTCGGCCGCCATCGCGTCGCTCAGCCAGTTCTTCTCGGCGTCGCTCAGCCAGTTGACCGTGCGAATCTGCTCGCTCATGCGCAAGAAGATATACACGCCGAGCAGGATGGTGGGCACCCCTTCACAGAGAATCAGCCATTGCCAGCCGCTCAGGCCGCCGAGCCCGGAGAAGAATTCGAGAATCGAGCCGGACATCAGCCCGCCGATCACCCCCGAAGAAGCCAGCGCGATATAGAACGTGCCCCATGCGCGCCCGCGCCGCGCCGCGGGAAACCACTGCGACATGTAGTAGATCGCGCCCGGAATAAACCCCGCTTCGGCGAGACCGAGCAGGAAGCGCATGACATAAAACTGCATCGGCGTGCGCACGAAAATGGTGGCGCACGACAGCAAGCCCCACGTAATCATGATGCGCGAGATCCAGCGCCGCGCGCCTACGCGATGCAGGATGATGTTGCTCGGTATTTCCAGCAGAAAGTAGCCGACAAAGAAAATGCCCGCCCCGAAACCATATACGACGTCGCTGAATTGCAGTTCGTTCGCCATCTGCAATTTCGCGAAGCCGACATTCACGCGGTTCAAATAAGAAAAGAAAAAGCCGAGCATCAGCACCGGCAAGATGCGTAACGAGACCTTCCGGAACAGCGCGTTTTCGTCGATGGACATGCTTGTCTCCTGATATGTTTTTTACGCGCGCAGCGCGTGCGCGACTTGATCGAGCGTTGCTCGTGCCCGCTCGTGCGTGACTTTCTCAGCCGACGCGATAAAACCGCTGCGCCGTGCCCGCGAACAGTGCGCGCAACTCGCCTTCGGTCGCGTGTGGCAACGCGCCGATCACATCGGCGACGATCTCGGTGAAGCTCGCCGAGAGATTGCCCACCGGCAGGTTGCTCGCGAACATCGACCGCTCGAAGCCGAACAGATCCACCGCCTCGCGAATCACGCGGCGGTTGCTCGCACTGTCCCAGGTTCCGTTTGGCAATCCTGGCTCGGATACCTTAAGCAACACGTTGGGACAATCCGCCAGCGCCTGCATCCCGTGCCGCCAGATCGCCACACCCGCATCCGAACGGTCGAGCGGCAAACCCAGATGGTTGGTCACGATGGGCGTATTCGGGAACGCGCGCGCGACTTCGGCGGCTTCTTCCAGATGCCAGTACGGCACGCGCAAATCCCACGAAAAGCCGAAGCGTTCGAGCATGGCGAGACCGCGCAGCCACGCCTCGTCCTGCATCGTGCCGGGCTGGCCACGCACCGAATCGCCGGGACCGGACGAGATTTCCGGCTTCGAGCGCACGCCGCGCGCGAGCGGGCTTTTCGCGTGACCCGCGAGGACCGCTTCGCAGTCGGGCTGCACGAAGAACACATGACCGACGATGGCGCTCGGCAAGCCCGTTGCCGCGTTCAGTCGCGTGAGGAATTCGGTTTCCTGCACCTGCTCGCTGCGCGAGCGTTCCGCTTCCACATGCACGGTGCCGATCACGTCGAAGCCCGCCGTCGCCGCGCGATATTGCGGCGGCAGGAAGTTCTGGCACATCCGACGGTAGTCGCCGAGGAAGAAGTGCTCGTCGTAGTCGTCGGTGAGCCAGGGGAAATGGCCCTCGGCGAGATCCCAGAAGTGATGGTGCGCGTCGAAGATCGGCAGGTCGAAACCGAGCGCGTTGTTCGATGCGTTGCTGCTTGCCGTGGAAGTCATCGTGAAACCTTTGCAGAAAGATTCGACAAGTCGATGGGCCGATACACCCGCGTCGCCGTGTCGTGAAAAAAGGCGCGCTGCTCCGCCGTGCTCCACGACGACACCAGCGCTTTAAAGCCGTCGATGAGCGCGTCGAGCGAGAGAAACAGGCCGTCGACGGGAAAATTGCTGCCGAACATGAGCCGTTGCGCGCCGAACAGTTCGCGCAGCGTGCCGAGCACTTCGCGGTTCGCTTCCACGCTCCACGGCTGGCCGGCTTCGCACAAACCGGACACCTTCACGGCCGTGTTCGGCAGCGCCGCCAGCGGCGCAAGCGCTTCGCGCCAGCCGTGCAGCGTGATGGCCGAGCGGTTGCCGGGCACGCCCGCATGGTTGACGATCAGCAGCGTGTCGGGGAAATCGCGCGCGAGCGCCGCCGCTTCGCGCAGGTGATGCCACTGCGTTTGCAGTTCGAAATGCAGGCCGTATTGCGCGAGTTGCGCGTAGCCGTCGCGCCAGCGGCCGTTCGACATCAGCGTGTTGCCGGATGAAGCATGCGCGTGCGCGGGCTTGTGGCGCACGCTGCGCACGAGTTCGAAGCGGCTTTGCGCGGCCAGCACGTCGGCGACATTGGCCGCATCGAGCCATGCCTGCGCGGCCATCGCGTTCGGCAAACCGTGCTCGCGCGCGAGCGCCGTAACGAAGCGCGTTTCATCGAGCGGCGTGGCCGGGTCCCATTCCGCTTCCACGTAGACGGTGGCGGCCACGTCGTGACCGGCCGCATCGCGGCGGTAATCGGCGGGCAGATAGTCGCGCTTGATGGCCTCGTAGTCACCGTAGCGGTGCGGCACACGCACGCCCGGCGCGAGCCACGGATGATGTCGCCGCGCGAGCGTCCAGAAGTGCTGGTGCGCGTCGACGATGGGGCCGTCGTACTTCGTGTTCATGTGCGTTCCGCCGTGCGCGTTGCATCGCCGGCTGCGCTCGCATCGCTCGCAACCGGCGTCGCGCCGAAGTCGATCAGCAGCGAGCCGATCAGATAGGTCAGCGCGCTCGCCGCGAGAAACAGCAGCACCATGTGATAGCCGCCCGTCATCTGCACAATCACGCCGACTACGACAGGCACCCCGATCGCACCGCTCGTGCCCGCGAAGTTCATCACGCCGCCCACCAGTCCGACTTGCTCGCGCGGCGCAAGCATCGCGGGAATCAGCCAGTAGAGGCCGCCCCACAGGTGGAAAAACACACCAATGGCAAGCACGACCACGGCGAGGCGCACGTCCTCGACGAACGGCAGCGCAACGAGACACAACAGCGACATGCCGCCCGATACGCCGAACAGCAGCTTCATCGCCCGCGCGCGCGGCATCACGCGTTGCAGCCAGTCGGCGATCGCGCCCGAGAGAATTTCCCCCAGCGCGCCCGCGAGGAAGACCGCGAACGTGGCAATGCCCATGCTGCGGATATCCAATCCACGCCCCGCTGAAAGATAGTTAGGACCCCAAGTGACCAATCCGAAGAACACCGTGGCCCAGCCGATGCGCCCGATCACCATGGCGGCGAGGGTGCCGCGCGTGAGCGGCGCGCGCGCGGCGCCGCCCGGCATTTCGCCGGCCACGCGCTTGGCTTCGCGAATCTCGCGCGCTTCCTCGGCGTCGAGGCGCGCGTGCTGTTCGGGCGTTTCGCGCAGCATCAGATACACGGCGACGCCGAGCACCACGGTCGAGATGCCGACCACGATGAACGCGGTGCGCCACGAGCCTGATGCGCCGATCAGCGCGCTGATGACGAGCCCGCCCACCGCCGATCCGAGCGGCGCGCCGCTGTCGATCAGCGTGAGGCCGCGCGCGCGTTCGCCGGGCGGCAGCCACGCGGCGGCGAGCTTGGTCGCGGAAGGCATATAGGGCGCTTCGAACACGCCGAGACCGATACGCGTGAGCAGCAGCATCACGCCGTTGATCGCGAAACCGGCAACACACTGGAAGCCGCCCCACAGCACCGCGGCGATGCCGATCATGCGGCGCGCGCCGAAGCGGTCGGCGGCCCAGCCCGCGGGAATCTGGAACGTGCTGTAGGTCCAGAAGAACGCCGAGAGAATGAGTCCTTGCATGGCCGGGCTCAGCGCGAATTCATGCACGATCGACGGCATGCCGACCGAGAGCGACATGCGGTCGATGCAGTTCACCGTGTAGAGCGCGAACAGCATCAGGATCATGCGCCAGCGCGTGGTGGCGAGCAGCGCGCGCAGCGAGCGCGGCTTGCCGTGCGTGGACGAAAGCGCATGGGCGTCGGTATCGGTTTGCATGGTCTCCTCCGGATATCGTTGTGTCGACGGCGTGGATGGTGTCGCCAGCGAAGACGCCGTCTACCAGCGTGCGCCGAACGTCGTGCGCAACTCGTCGATCTGGTCCTCACCGAGCGGCTCGACGCTCCTGCCTTGTGCCTGCATCATCAGAACGAGGCGCGCCGTTTCCTCGAGTTCCTCGAGCATCGCGGACGCTTCGCGCAGGCTGCGATGCCACACCACCGGCCCGAGCCGTTCGAGCAGCACGCCGCGCACGCTGCCCGCGAGTTCGCGCACGCGCTCGGCCACCTGCGGGTGGCCGGGGCGGCAATACGGAATCAGCGGAACGTGGCCGACCTTCATCACGTAGTACGGCGTGATCGGCGGCAGCACATCGTCCGCGCGCCACACGCCCGCAAGCGTGAGCGCGACGAGGTGCGTCGAATGCGTATGGACAACCGCATGCATGTCGGGCTGATGGTCGTAGACGGCGCGATGCAGCGCGAGCGTCTTGGACGGCTTGTCGCCGGCCACCCATTCGCCGGCCGTGCTCACCTTCGCGATGCGCGCGGGATCGAGGTCGCCGAGACAGGCGTCGGTGGGCGTGATGAGCCAGCCGTCGTCGAGCCGCGCACTGATGTTGCCCGCCGTGCCCGCCGCGTAACCGCGATCGAAGAGACTTTTGCCGATGCGCGCGATCTCTTCGCGCAACGTGCTTTCCTGATTCATGGAGATCCTGGTCATGACTGAAGCGCGAGGGCGCGCGTAAAGAAGTCCGTGCCGCCGAAATTGCCGGATTTGAGCGCGAGCGCGATGTGGCCTTGCGCGCTGTCGCCGAGCGTCCACGGCACGCCCGGATCGATTGGTGCGCCGATGCGCAACCGCGACACGCCAAGCGCCTGCACCACCGCGCCCGAGGTTTCGCCGCCCGCCACCACGAAGCGATGCACGCCGCGCTGCGCGAGTTCGCGCGCGATGGTGGCCAACGCGCCTTCTACGAGTTGCCCTGCCCGTTCGACGCCCAGTTGCGCCTGGATCGCGCCCAGTTCGTCGGGCGCGGCCGTCGCGTAGATCAGCACGGTTTGGTCGGGGTGTTGATCGAAGAAGGCGAGCGCCGCTTCCACCACTGGCTCGCCAGCGGCGAGCGCGAGCGGGTTGATACGCAGCGCGGGGCGGCTCGCGCGCCAGTGTGCGACCTGCGCCTGGCTCGCGCGCGAGCTGCTGCCGGCGAGCACCACCGCGCGGCCGCCCACGGCGGGCAGTTGCGCGGCCTGTTCGCCAGCTCCGAGCAAACCGGTTCGGCGGAAGTTGTCCGGCAGGCCGATGGCGAGACCCGAGCCGCCCGTGAGCAGCGGTGCGTCGGCGAAAGCGCGGCCCAGTGCGTGCAGGTCGTCGTTCGACACGGCGTCGGCGATCGCGAGGCCCACGCCTTGCGCGCGCAGTTTCGCCGTCGCCTCGCGCGTGGCCTGCTCGCCAGCGGCGATCGCGTCGTAGCGCAGCAGGCCGACGGGCAGCGTGCTTTGCGCGGCCAGCACGCGCACGAGGTTCGGGTCGGTCATGGGCGTGAGCGGATGCTTTTCCATCCCCGATTCGCTGAGCAACGCGTCGGCGACGAACAGATAGCCGCGATACACCGTGCGGCCGTTCTCGGGAAACGCGGGACAGGCGATGGCGAAATCCGTCCCGAGCGCCTTCATGAGCGCCTCGGCGACGGGGCCGATATTGCCGGCGGGCGTCGAGTCGAAAGTCGAGCAGTATTTGAAATAGAACTGGCGGCAGCCCTGCGCCTGAAGCCACGCGAGCGCAGCGAGCGACTGCGCGATGGCCTCCTCGGCGGGGATCGTGCGCGACTTGAGCGCGACCACGAGGGCGTCCGCCGCGATGGGCTCCGCGTCGCGCGGCACGTCGATGAGCTGCACCGTGCGCATGCCGCCGCGCACCAGCATGCTGGCGAGGTCGGTCGCGCCGGTGAAGTCATCCGCGATACAGCCGAGCAGCGGCGCGTTCGGGGCGGTTTCTGGAATAGGGGTCATTGCCTTCTTCTCCTCAATGTCAACCGATTATAGCCTTAATGTTCTAATATGTTAAAGATTGATATAAAAGTTGACGTAAATGGTAGTGAAAGTTAAATTCGCGTTCAGACAACGTGCGATTCCGTAGCTCGCGCAACCGTTCGCCGGCGAAGTCCGCAGCCGAGCGGCCGCCCAACCACTGGGGACACCCCTTATGAACTTCGAACTGCTTTTCCGCGCGGCTTCCGTAGCCCGCTCGCCCGTCACGCCGGTGGTCCGCTACGCGCTGACCGGCGCGGGCGGCGGCTTCGCGCGCACGCTGCTCGCGCAAACGCGCCTGATCGACCGTCTCGCGCCGACAGTGCTCTGCGATCTCGATCTCGCGGGCCTGCGCGCGCTGTGCATCGAACTCGGCTACGAAGCAGCGTCGCTCGTCGAATGCAGCGACGCCGCCAGCGTGCGCGCACTCTCGCCGGGCCAGATCGCGCTGGTGCGCGACGTGGCGCTGCTCGATCCGGCCGCCTTCGACATTCTTGTCGAAGGCACGGGCAACCCGTCGGTCGGCTACCGCGCCGCGCGCGCCGCGCTCGAAGCGAAGCGCCATGTCGCGATGGTCAGCAAGGAAGTCGACGCCGTGGCGGGCGTGTCGCTCGCGCAATTCGCGGCGCAGCAAGGCGTGGTCTACACCACGGCGGACGGCGACCAGCCGTCGAACCTGATCGGCTGGGTCTCGTGGGCGCGCACGCTGGGCCTCGACATCGTGGCGGCGGGCAAGTCGAGCGAATACGATCTCGTGTTCGACGAGGCCACCGGCGAAGTGACGCAGCTCGATCAGCGCTTTGCCGCACCCGAACTCGCGAACCTGATGACGCTCGGCGACGATGTCGCCGCCACGCTCGCCGCGCGCCGCGAAGCGTTGCGCGGCCGCAAGACCTCGGCTACGGCCGACTACTGCGAGATGACAGTGGTGGCGACCAACACGGGTCTCGTGCCCGACGTCGAACTGCTGCACTACCCGGTCGCGCGCACCACCGAACTCGCCGATATCTACGCGTTGCGCGAAGACGGCGGCGTGCTCTCGCGCACGGGCGTGATCGACGTGTTCAATATGCTGCGCCGCCCGGACGAGGCGAGTTTCGCAGGCGGCGTGTTCGTGGTCGTGCGCACGACCGACGCGCCCACCTGGTCGCTGCTCGCGCAGAAGGGCCATGTGGTGAGCCGCAACGGCCGCTATGCGTGCCTCTATCTGCCGTATCACTTCATGGGCGTCGAGACCCCGATCACGCTGCTCGAAGCCGTGCTGCACGGCCGTCCGACGGGCGCCGCGCAACCGATCCAATGCGCGGTGCTGGCAGGTCGCGCGACGGGCGACATCAAGTCGGGCGCGGTGCTGCACATGGGCGGCCATCATCACGACGTGACGGGCGTGCAAGCCGTGCTGCTGCCGCGCGAAGCGGCGGGCGCGAATGTCGCGCCGCTCTATCTGGCGGCGCACGCGACGCTCGCGCGCGACGTGGCGGCCGGCGAACTGCTGACGCTCGATCATCTGCAAAACGTGGACGAAGCGCTGCTGGCCGCGTGGCAAGCCGGCGCGAAGTAAGATCGGCGGCCAACGCAGCATGGCAAGCGCGTCGTCGCCGCGCTTGCAGCGACGCGCGCCTGAGCCCACGCAGCGACGCGCAATAAATACAGGGAGACACCATGCGGGGAGAGGTCGCAACCATCGCGATGGCTGTGAGCGCCATCGTCGTGCTGATCGTCCTGATCGTGCGCCTACGGCTGAGCCCGTTCGTGGCGCTGACGTTGTCGGCGCTCGGGCTCGGCCTTCTGGCCGGCGTCACGCCGGAACACAGCATCGAAAGTTTCACCAAAGGCTTTGGCGGTGCGCTCGCGCGTACGGGACCGGTCGTCGGCCTGGGCGCCGTGCTCGGCGGCATGCTGATCGGCACGGGCGGCGCGGATCGCATCGCCAATGCATTCGTCGGCAAGCGGCCGCTCTGGCTCACGCCCTGGACGATCTGCGCGGCGGCGCTACTGGTCGGCATGCCGCATCTGTTCGATGTGAGCTTCATCATGCTCGCGCCGCTCGTCTACACGATCGCGCGGCGCACGAAGAGCCATCTGCTTTATATCGGCTTGCCGGTCGCGGCGGGCCTGTACGTGTCGCACGGTTTGCTGCCGCCGCATCCGGCGCCCACGCAGGCGGTTTCGGCCTATCACGCGAATACCGGGCTCACGCTGCTCTACGGACTGACGATTGCGATTCCGGGCGCGGTTCTCTGCGGCCCGCTATTCACGCTCGCGGCGCGGCGCTTCTTCGGCCCGGCCCCCGATCTGGCGGCGGGCCCCGGCGGCACGCGCGGCGAGGACGTGCGGGAATCGACGGCTTCGCTGCCGCTCTCCGTGATTTCGCTGCTGATTCCGCCCGGCTTGATGTTGGCGGGCACGGTAGGCATGGGACATGTCGCGAAAGACAGCGGCGCATTCGTGTTCTTCCAGGCGCTCAACGACCCGATTCTTTCGCTGCTCGCCGCCGTGGTGTTCGCGTGGTTCGCGTTGGGCGTGCGCGGCGGCTACGCACTGGCGGCGATGCAGAAAATGGTCAACAAGGGCGTGGCGCCGCTCAGCACGATCCTGCTGATTCTCGGTGCGGGCGGCGGCTTCAGCGAGATGCTCAAGTCGATTCACCTCGACACGATCATCGTCGAGCATTCGATGCACTGGGCGGTCAGTCCACTGCTGCTCGCCTGGGCGCTCGCGGCACTCCTGCGCATCTGCGTGGGCTCGGCGACGGTGGCGACGGTGGCGGCCAGCGGTATCGTCGCGCCGCTCATCGTGGCGCATCCGGGCGTCTCGCCGGAACTGATGGCGCTGGCGACGGCCTCGGGCGCGGTGATGCTCTCGCATGTGAACGATTCCGGCTTCTGGCTGTTCAAGGAATACTTCCAGCTCTCCGTCGCGCAGACGTTTCGTACCTGGACGCTCATGCTCTCGCTGCAATCGATGGTCGGGCTCGCGGGCGTGATGCTGCTGAGCACGTTTATCGGCCATTAACATCGGTTAACATAGCGGCGTTCCGAACGGCCCCGCAGAGATTCCGTATGTCGAGCAAGACCAAACCCGACGAAACCCCAACGGCGCCGCTGATTCCCGATCAGCGGCGCGAAGCCATGCTGCGCCTGCTGCGGCGCGACAAGGTGCTGTCGCTGCATCAGTTGATGGAGTCGCTGGGCTGCTCGCACATGACGGTACGGCGCGATATCGCGCTGCTGGAGCGCGAAGGGCTCGTGCATTCGGTGCCGGGCGGTGTGCGCGTGGCGAGCCAACTGGCGACCGAGCCCAGCCACGTTTCGAAGACGCTGATCGATCCCACGGAAAAGCGCGCCATCGCGCAAATCGCGGCGTCGTTTCTGCGGCCCGGCATGACGACGTATCTCGACGCGGGCACCACCACGCTCGCGCTTGTGCCGCACATTCTCGCGCTGCCCGACATCACGGTCATCACCAACGACTTTCCGATCATGCAGGAGCTGATGAACGCCGGGCATGTCGCCGCGATCCACACCGGCGGCCTGTTAGACCATGCGAATCAGTCGAGCGTCGGCGAACTCGCCGCGGCCACGCTGCGTCAGCTTGCCGTGGACGTCGCGTTCATCTCGGCCAGTTCGTGGGACTTGCGCCGTGGTGTGACCACGCCCTCGCCGCCCAAGATCGACGTGAAGCGCGCGGCGATGGACGTGGCCGAGCAAACCGTGCTGCTCGCCACCAGTGCGAAATACGGCACCTTCAGCACGTACAAGATTGCCGGGCTGGAGCGCTTCGACCATATCGTCAGCGACTCGGCGCTGCCCGAGGCTGCGGCTTCAGGCATTCATGCGGCGGGGCTGTCGCTGAAGCTGGCGTCCGCCGGCAAGAAGGCAGTCGATTCGTAGCGGGCGCGGAAGTGTCGATTGGTCTTAATCGACGCAAAGGCGGCCGCGACAATTGAGGCGAGAAAGTCCGTGTGGAAAAATCGCTATATCCGAAAGGGGCGAGGTGGTCGAAATGAGCCGTGACGTAAGTGAGCCGTGACGTGCTGGATTTCAGCGACATCCAGCGAAGTGCGCTCGCGGACGGCACGCCCCGCGCTCGACGAATCGCGTCAACTCTTCGCCGACGCTCGCGGCGACGCTTGCCCAATCGCCGCGTTCCGGTGCGACGGCCAGCTCGCGCTGACACAGTTGCTCGGCATGGGTCGCCTGGCCGGCAGTCCAGTGTGCTTGCGCCCGGCGGCATTACATAATGCACCTCGTCGAGGCAGTACGCATAGGACGGAGCCCGTAGGCATTCGTGCCGACGATATCGAATGCATCGCACGGATCGATCACCGTCATGTTCGGCATCGCGCGCACCAGCGCGAGGTCTTCGGCGGCCTGATGGCTCGGGCCGTAACCCGTCGTAAGCCCAGGCAGCGCGCAGACGATCTTCATATCAAGGTTGTCTTCGGCGATCGTCTGATGGATGAAATCGTACGCGCGACGCGTCGCAAACACGGCGTACGTCGTGACGAACGGCTGCGCACCTTCGTGGGCGAAGCCGGCTGCCGCGCCCATCAGCAGTCGCTCGGCCATGCCCATCTGGTAGTAACGCTCGGGAAACTCCTTCGCGAAAATGTGCAGATCGGTGTACTTGCCAAGGTCCGCGCTAATGCCGATCAGCGGCAACGCAATGATTGCGCAGAGATACGGAATGGCGGTGAAAATGCCGACCGACAGCGACCATTTCCAACGAAATTAAGCGAAGCACAGTTCGAGCAGTTTGTCTTGCCCCATCTGGCCCCTTGGGGTGTCAGTGGAAAATGCCACCGATCGACAGGAATGCTCAAGGACTGCCCGAGATTCACTACATGCGGATCTACCGGACGTTTCGTCGCTGGCAGCCCATGGGTTGTATCGATGCAATCTTTTCCAACTCGGTTCGCAGGCTTCATGATGACCAGCTGCTTGATCTGGCGGTCATTCACGGCAATGGCACGACGACAGCAGCGAAAAAGGATGGCGATAACCTCAGCTTCAGCGGCCACCAACATCTCAAAGGCGATAAGGTGGTGGCCTTTTTCGATCGCCACTGCAACGTCATCGCGCCGTTCGTTATCGCTGCCGGCAACCGCAACGAATCGCTCCTGCTGCGTGATGCACTGCCCCGGCTCAGCCAGATAGCGCGCGCTATCGGCATGGATCTGCAAGGTGCCATCGTCAGTCTGGATGGCGTCTACGACTGTCGGGTCAACCGCAAAGTGATTTTCAATCGCGGCATGGTTCCCAACATTCCCAAGAACCTGCGTGCGCACAAAATCTTGAAGCGCGGTCGCAAGCGCCGCTTCAATCCGGCAATCTTCGAAGAGCACGCTTTCGCACCATTGAGCGCGTGTTTGCCTGGGAAGACAAGTTTCGCCGCCTGCTACTGTGCTTTGAACGCATCAGTGAGGCGCACTACGCGTTCAAGACGCTCGCCTATACGATGATCAACCTGCGCCACTACTTCTGAGCGTTAGATCATGGCGTGCAGGTCATTCATGGCACAGTACGCCATGAACAGTCACGTCAATTCGATTCGCATTGCTGACGAGAATGCCGGGAAAAGCTTCGATTTCCCGATGGTCTGAATGTAGCTTTTTAAAGAAACGCTGTACTAGATACGCTCTCCTGATGTCAATGATCGGTCAATCCAAGCATCCTGTCAAAAAACACTATAGCCAACACGCCCACAGTAACGCCATTCTTCGGCGTTCCCGCATAAGACGGGTTACCCCAGGTGTTCGTATTCCAGGTTCGCATGACATAGGGGCTGAGAAGAATGCTGCGGGTCAGCGCTATATTGGCGTCCAGCTTCACACCATATTGCGTGCGACCCACGGTATAGCCCGTGCCGCCAGCCTCGATATTCTGATTTTGGAGGAACGCCTGCTCGTGCGGTGTCAAGGTAGCCCAGTTGAAAGAAAGCGAGATGCTGTCGTGCGGCCGGCTACGCAACGGTGCTTCGACGATTACGCCCGCGCTGCCGGTCATTTCGAGCCCCGTGGACGAATGGGAATCGAAACTCCCCGTGGCGGTGGCGAACAGTGACACCGCAGTCGGGTCGGACACGCCCGCCTTACCGCCATCCGCACGATACACCACCTGACGTCCGCCGAAATAGATGCCTGATGTGCCTTTGTGTGTGCCGAGTGTGAACGGATCCGTCTGCGTGCTCGTATTGTAGTAAAACATGAGCTCGTAGCTCTTGGGCCAGGGATCGGTTTGATACGTGGTCCGATATACGACGTTCGCGAGGTACACGTTGCTGTCAGGCACGCTGTCAGTCCACTCCCAGCCGTTCGTGAACGGGAACGCCGGGTTCGAACGCCACATGCCTGCCTGCACCGACAACGCTGGCGTCAGGTTGTAGCGCACACGGCCGCCCCAGTTCACATAGATCGGCGGATTCATGCCGGCATTGTGCTGCAGGATCAGGCTCTGGCAACCAAAGCCCTGGTTACAAACGGGTGCCGCGAAATACAGGCCGGAATTCGTTTTGCCAAATTCGAAGTCCAGCTTGTCGTGGAAAGCCTTCTGCTCCCACGTAAACAGCGCGAGGTGAGAAACCTTGGGCACATAAGGGCCCACATTGGCCAGCACGTCGCCCACCTGTTGGCCCCAGCCGAGGTTGACCGTCGATGGCACGAAGAGTTGCTGGAAGTGAATCGTTGCACCTGGGAAACCCGCGATCTTCTGCATGTCGAAGTCGCCACCGACTGCGATGAACGTCAACGCCTCATGATTGCCGGTCTGCTGGCCCACGCTCGGGTTGGCCAGATACATCTGCACAAGGTTCAGCGTCGGCGTGAAGCCCCAGTTGTTCAGCATCTGGCCCACGCTCGACAACGGTCCGTGGCGCGTGCTTTCGGCAGCCTCCGCCGCCGCATCGCCAATGTGGGATACGCCAAGCTGATCCGTCGACGGAATGCCCTGTTGCACGGCCGGACGATCCGTGGACACCAACTTGGCCGGGCCGCTCTCTTGAGCGACCGTCAATGCCGGGCCTTCCGGCTGCGGAGAAGCCGCATGCAATTCGGAACCTGAAACGGACTGCGGATCAGGTAAAGCCACGGAACCCGCGGTAGCCCTATCTACCAGGCTGGCTGAGCCAGTGACCGCCGAAGCGTCGGGCACAGGCTGCGCCATGGCCGCGCCACTCGCGAGCATCGCCGCAGAAAAAATCGCCGAAAGCGGCAATGAAGCCGGCTGACGCCGCTGAAAAAACTCGCACCCTTTCGATGACATTTGTCGTCTCCTATTTTTTTATAAAATTCTCCCGTCACCTCTCGTTGGAGATGAGCGGCATTTCGCGTGGTAAGCAAGGTGATCAGGCCATCGCAGCACAGCTATGCGGCCACGCCGCTACTATTGGCGACCCATCGAATGAAATCCAGATATGAATAAAAAATGAATATAAGAAGCAGCTTTATAAAAAATCAATGAAAAACAGGAATGACAAGCGATTTGATTTCAGTATATTGTTCAATGGCTCCTCTCCCATGCTCCCGTCCATAGCCAGACTGTTTGACTCCGCCGAAAGGCAGGCTTGGATCCAGAGGGATATGACTGTTGATCCAGATCGTGCCCGCTTCAATTTCTCGCGCAGCACGTAAAGCACCGTTCAGGTCATTTGTCCAGATACTTGCCGCAAGACCATACTGGCTGTCATTCGCCATTCCGATGGCCTCGTCAAGCGATCCAATCGGAACGGCGGCGATCACAGGACCGAAAATCTCCCGCTGCATTGCCCGGCTCGTGGATGCCTGATTGATCAGCAACGTCGGTTCAAAGTAGTACCCATCGCGTTCTGGTACGTTGCCGCCGGTGATGACCTCGGCACCTTCTGCACGACTCGTCATGACCGCATTCAAAACACGGGTGCGATGACGTTCCGAAGTGAGCGGCTGCAGCGCTGCCGAAGGATTCAATCCGGGGCCGAGCGACATTGATTTCATCGAAGCCACCAGATGCTCGATCGTTTTGTCGAAAATCTCGCGATGAATATAGAGACGCGAGCCGGCGGCGCACACCTGCCCCTGGTTGAAGAAACAGCCGCCCATGAGGCCCGGCAGAATCTGTTCAGGGTCGACATCATTCATGACGATCATTGGATTCTTGCCGCCGAGCTCCAACGTGAATCGCGTCATGTTGCCAAGCGCCATACGGCCGATCTCCTTGCCCACCTCCGTGGAACCGGTAAACGTGAGCTTGTCGATATCCGGGTGACTGGCCAGTGCAGCGCCTGCGTTGATGCCGCTCCCCGTCACCACATTGACGACACCGGGTGGAAAGCCTGCGGAGCGTGTCAACCCGGCCAGATAAAGTGCCGTAAGCGGGGTGTCCTCCGATGGCTTGAGAACGATGGTGCAGCCGCACGCCAGCGCGGATGCCAGCTTCCAGACGGCGATCGAGAGCGGGAAGTTCCATGGGACAATTGCGCCGACCACTCCGACCGGCTCGCGCAAGGTCAACCCGAGATTGCGTGCCCCCTTTGGAATCGGAATTGACAGATCCGACGATGTCCCTTCAATTTTCGTGGCCCATCCGGCCATGTATCTGATGTATTCGACCGATCCACCCACTTCGATCGCCCGCGAAGCATGGATCGACTTCCCCTGATTGAGTGTTTCCAACTGCGCCAGCGCCTCGCTATTGGCTTCGACAATATCGGCGAGTTTGAGCAGTAGTCGCTCCCGATCGACCGGACGGCATCGCGCCCACGGGGTAAAGGCGCGTCGGGCGGCTTCGACCGCCCGGCTTACATCCGCGGAGCTGGCATCGACTACGCTCGATATGACTTTTCCTGTCGATGGGTCGAATACATCGAGACGTCGATTGCCCGTCGATTCGACATATTCGCCGTCGATCCACAATCCGTGCCGGCGCGCCATAAATTCATTGACCACTGGCAACACGGGAATCAGTTGAGATACGCCGGATTCATTCATGACGTTGTTCTACCTTCGAAGAAATTTCGCCGATGCGCTGAGCAGCCAGCGTGCTGCCTTTGATCAGGAATCCGAGATCGGTTCCACACGAAATAAACTGCGCTCCAGCGGCTATCCATATCGACAACTCGTCGGGTTGTCCCGCCATTCCGCCAATACCGACAAACTTTCCTGCACGGCGGCAAGTCTCGACAACATGCCGTAACGCGGACCGTACGCGCGGATGACAGACATCGCCGGGAATTCCCATATCCATCGACAGATCGTATGTGCCTACAAACACCATATCGACTCCGTCCACATCGGCGATTGCTTCGAGGTTATCGAGCGCCCGCTCGGATTCGAGCATTACCGTCACCATCGTCGCGTCGTTCACCGCCCGAAAAACATCATCGACCGGAAACTGACGATAACCGAGCAAAGGCAATTGCGGCGATGCAGAGCGCTCGCCTAGCGGAAAGTACCGAGCCTGTCGAACGATTTCGCGGGCGTCTTCCGCTGTCTCCACATGGGGAGCGATAATGCCCATCGCTCCAGCGTCCAGGGCACGTCCGATGTCGGCGCCTCGCCAATCCGCCACGCGAATGAACGGCGTCAGGCCGAGTTCCTGCGCAGCCAGACATATCTGCCCGGCATCACGCAGATCGATAGTCGAATGCTCGAGGTCAACATATAAACTATCGAAGCCCGCCGCCTTCGCGACGCGCGCTATCTCCGATCCCCGGCCGAAGGTGACTGTCATGGATAAAACGGTGCCCTTTGCGGACAGTTTTTCCTTGACACTGTTACGCGTGAGCTGCGCCAAGTTCATCTCGATTCCCGGATAGTCGTTCATCACTTTGCTACTCGCCTGGTATGCATCAGGCAGATGCAAGATCGTAAAAACGAGTCTTCTCTTCCCTGATATGGGATTGGTTGACCAGCACAGACGCATCGACGCGCGCGATGTCCGGCACACCGCACAACTGCATGGCCCTCCGCAACTCGTCTTCGAGAATATTGAGCGCCCTGCGCGCGCCCGGCTCCCCTGCGGCGATGGCTCCAAATAGCGTCGCGCGGCCGAGCAGCACGGCGTTGGCCCCCATCGCACGTGCCTTTAAAATATCGACACCCCGTCTGATCCCTCCGTCGAGCATCACTTCCATCTTCCCTGCTGCAGCCGCCACGGCAGGCAGCGCATCGAACGTTGCCATCGACGTATCCAGCTGACGTCCTCCATGGTTCGAGACCACGACAGCGTTGCACCCGATACGATCGAGGCGCTCCGCGTCGTCCGGCCTCAATACCCCCTTCACGACGAGCTTTCTCGGCCATTTATCGCGAAGTGCAGCCAGTCGATCCCAATCGAATGATGGATCGTAGTCGCGTCCCGCCGCCGAAGCCAGGGTTGACCTCGGTACCGCATCGCCCTCCAGTCCATGCAGGTTTCCAGCCGGGGGGGTGCCGCGGACCAGCATATCGATAGACCAGCGCGGATGCAGAATGAGATCGACAAGCCCCGCTCGCGTCGGCCTGAACGGCGCACTGAATCCATTTCGCAGATCGCGCTCGCGCTTGCCGCCGACCGCGAGATCCACCGTGATGACCAATGCCTCGTAATCGGCGGCGCGTGCGCGATCGATCATCTTCGCCAGAAATTCCCGATCCTGAAGAATATAAGACTGAAACCAATGGCGTCCCGGTGCCGCATCGGCGACCTCCTCGATCGAAGCGCTCGAACGCGTGGAAAGCGTATAGGGAATGCCGATATTCGCGGCGGCTTTCGCGATGCAAATATCGCCACCGCGTCGACCGAGATCGACGCCACCGGTCGGGCCAACGACCATCGGCAGCGACGCCGATACGCCGAGAATGTCCGTACGCGTAGCGACCGTCGCAACATCGACCAGCACGTGAGGTGCGACTCTCGTCTGCTCGAACGCCTCGCGGTTGGCGCGCAGGGTAATTTCGTCTTCAGCGCCGCCGTCGAAGAAATCGAAGACCAACCTGGGAAGACGCCGCATGGAAATGGTGCGCAGATCTTCTATTGAAAAAGCAGACTCTGCCCTGCGTTCTAGATTCATTTTCTGTGCTCGTGCTATATCGTCGGTTCATTCACAGCGCTCGCAATCTAACGTCTGGTCATTCTGGACCTAAGTGCGTGGGCTGCCACTGGAATGAACCCATTCTATCCATGCGGAAGTGCACAATCTGCTAAACGAATTGTTCGCGAAAGAGTTGTCCGACGAAACAGTACGGCTCCGATAGCAACCCGCCTGGCTCACAATTGCCAAGCAAACATGGGCTCCAGACTCGAGAGATATCTGCGGCGAGGATGAGAAGGAAAATCAATGACGAGTTGTGGCCACGCTCGGACACCGTTGCCACGCCGGCCCCCCTATCGAGAGATGGACGACCGGGTCATTGACGGGCGTGCCGTGTTGAACGGTTCTATTCGTGACGGGTTTCGCAAAGAAATAGTGACGTCCGGCATCATCTGATGCGGAGTAGCGTACAACAGCGGCCTGCCGGCATGCGGACTACAGTTAGCTGACCATAGCGAGCAACCTGCCCGCACACGACCAATGCCAAAACGACCCCACGCCGGCGCGATTCACAGATCATTACCATGAACATCGGCGGGAACCGGACTCTCCCATATTTTGGGCTGCTTGGCCCAGCCGCGCAGGAAATCGAGCAGACAAGTCGTTCTTGCAGGCATCAAATCGCGGTTCGAATACAAGACGTGAATCGACGTGCTATGCGGCTCGTACTCCGGCAGGACCCTGCACAACTGACCGCTCTCGATCTCGCCCGCAAACATATAGTAGGGGTGCATGGCGATGCCATGTCCTAGCAGGGCAGCCTGCTTGATCACCTCGCCAACCGAAGCGCTCAAGGTGCCATGTACATGCACCGACTCCACGCCAAACGGCCCTTTGAACCGCCATATCGAGCCGGGGGAGTTGAGCAGGTTCACGAGACAATTGCAACGCTTCAGGTCCTCAGGCGTTTTTATAGGCTCGCATCGATCGAGATAGGTTTTTGCCGCCACCAAAACCTGAGGAGACTCAGCCAACAAGAACGCCTTATGGCTCGAATCCGGCAGCGTCTGGGCAACAATAATTGCAACATCAAGACCTTGTGCGGTGAACTGGTCAATGGTATTACATGCAAATATCTTGATTTCGACCAAGGGATATTGCGCGGCAAATTCAAGGAGCATGGGCGTCAGGTAGCGCGCGCCGAATGAAGGCGGCACGCCAATCCGTAACGTCCCCTTGACGCCCTCTTCAAGCCTCCCGACAGAATCGAGCATTTCACCGTAGTCGGCCAGCAACTTGGCGGCCAACCCGAATATCTGCTCTCCCGCCTGCGTAAGCGCGACCTGCTTGGTCGTGCGCGCGATCAGGGTCGCGCCGAAAGTCTGCTCCAGCGCCGCCACCTGGTTCGACGCGCTGGCCTTCGAAATACCCAGGTGTTCTGCTGCAAACGTGAAATTTCCATGCCTCACTACTTCGAGGAAAGTGCGCAAGCAGTCCAGTTTATCCATCGTAGTGACCTGCCAGAATAATGCCGGCCGGGAAATCGCTGTCCAGTCGGCAGCAGAAACGCAAGGCAGGCCATGAATAAAGTACATACAAATACCGGGGCCATTTCAGGCGTTCTCGAAATGCCCATCCTGCATCCGCTCGCGCCCAGTAGCATCAGCGACCATCCGTTGGCGCCGTTCACGAGAATCGCGCTAATCCGCCTTCTGGATCAGTGCAACGCTGTATCCGCCCGGCGCCTGAACCGTCGCGAAAACACGTTTTCCATACATCATCCGCGCGGCCTGGCGCGTAATCAGACCGCCCCGCGCCTCGACTTCCTTGCATGCATCAAAAACGTTCTCTACCTCGAATGCGATATGTCCGAGTGCCTCGCCGGGAGGAATGTGTTTTACGTCCCACGCATGCATGAGCTCTAGTCGGGCCGTGGAGCCACTCTGTCCATCTTCAAGCAGCGCCAGGGAGAAGCGCCCTTCCAGATAGTCGTGTCGACGAACCAGCCTCATCCCCACGACATTCACATAAAAAGAAAGCGATTTTTCGAGGTCTTCCACCCTCAACATTGTATGCATCAGCCTCACACATGGACTCCTGTTCATTCCTGGCGACACGCCTATCACAAGCGAAGTTCCGAGGCGTCGCGGAACTTCGCTTCTCAGGTTGTCAAATCCCATCTGCCACTGACGATCGAATGGACCTCAACCCAGCGCCAAAGGAGCCAGAACGCGCTGTACAAACGACGGGTTGAACACCCGGTCGGCCATGACCTGGCACCGCTTGATGAGGCGTCGCTCGGAAGCCGTATAGTCGGGATTCGCCATATGCAACGTCCCGATATGGTCCCACATTAATACGTCCCCGACGCTCCAGCGATGGAAGTATTGATACTTCTCCTGCAATTGGTGCGCAAAGAGAAAACTTAACGTCTCCTGGCTCTCTTCGTCGCTCATTCCCTCGATCGAGACCGTGTAACCTGGATTGGCATAAAGAATCTTGTCACCGGTTACGGGATGATCAAGGAAGACCGGATGTCGCGACGGCGGCAAGGATGCCCGCATTTCCGGGGTCATGGGCCCGCGCCTGCTACCCGGCCGAGCTCGCGTCGCCTCCCAGAACTTATTGAAATCGTGCACGGCAACCGCTTTCGACAAGGATTGCTTGTAATGATCCGGGAGATCGTCGTATGCCAACTTCATGTTCGCAAACATGGTGGCGCCGAGCGCCTCGCCGTTTCGGTGAGGAATCTCGATCCCGTAGAGCACATTCGTGTAGCCAATCACATTGTTGTACGACATGTCGGTGTGCCAATCCTGGCCCGCATCCGGCGCACCCAGCGGCTTTCCGTTCTCGACGATGTTCGAGAGTATCGTCACCTCGGGAAGACCTGCTTCACAGTCCTTTCCGGTTGGCGAGGCCTGCAGGCTCCCGAACCGTTGACTGAACTGTTTGAGTTGAATCGGCGTCAACATCTGCTTGGGAAACCGCAACACGCCGTGCTCGCTCAAAGCACGAACAATTTTCGCGAAATTCAATTCATCGAGTTCATCCGCGAGATCGACTTCCTCGACAACGGCGCCCAACACGCATCCCGACGCTGTAATTTTCATTTCCAACTCCTGCCAGGTAATCGCTACCATTTATCAGATAAAATTTCCGCCGCAAATCGTCTTATCAAGAATGTTCCGTTGAAATTCAATGAAGTTTGACGATATTACAACCCGCTTAAATCAAATTCGATAGCCGCTCAGGAAGTCGCACCGTGACCGGCAACATATAGCATTTCGTCCGCCTTGTTCTTTTCGTCTTTCAATTGAGGATACCGGCCAATTCCGGCAAAAAGCCACGCAACAACGACCGTGCCGAGCATAAAGATAAGCAACGGAGCACGGTAGGATCCCAGCCGGTCATAGAAAGAAGCCATCACAAGCGGCCCGGAAGACGCACCGAGCATAAAACCGATGAAGCCGAGCGCGTAAATTCTCGCGGCCGATTGCATCCCGAACCACCGGCGAACGATCAATCCCATTACATCAACTTCGACGCCCGCCGCCAGTCCCAGGAAAATGGGAACAAGAAATTCACGCCCCGGCACCGAAAACAACAGCAACGCCAGGGCCGCAGTTGTGAACATGTAGATCGAAGTAGAAAACCGGATAATTTTGAGGCGGTCAAGGATGGCCGCACACAGCAAGCGCCCCGAGATCTGGGCGATTCCCATCAGGCCAAAGAACATAGCGGCCTTTTGCGGCGACATGCCCTGATCGATCATGATAGAAACGAAGTGGACCGAGACGCCCGCAAAAGTCATCCCCATCAGGAAGAAACACACAACGAGCCGCCAAAAAACAGGATGTCCGACCGCTTCGCGCAAGGGAAACCCGCCTAGCGCCGCTGCACTGCCCAGGTGGCGCCTCTTCGCGGCCACGACCTCTTTATTGTCCCAAACAAGCAATAGCGCGTTCAGAATCCCGATCGTACCCAGGATCATCGCCTCGACCCGGAAGGCTTCCCGCCAGCCCCAGAGCGTAATCCAGTGCGAAATGACGGGCGGCAGGAGCGCAGTCCCCACGCCCAACGCCGCCATGGATAGCCCCAGGGCCATTCCCAGGCGTTTGTCGAACCATTGCAGCAAGACCGAGGTGAGAGAAGCTGGCGTCGACAAGCTATTCACAACCCCGCCAAAGCACGTGATGAGAATAAATTGCCACATCACGGGTTGCAACGTACTGAACGCCATCAACAGCGCAGGAATCGCGATGGCCTGGACGAGAATGACCCAACGATTCCCCACTCGATCGATAACCAGTCCGACAAAAAAGGCCAGCGGTGCAGCAACCAGAGGGACAATCGAATAGCCCAGGGTAACCATTGTGCGGTCCCACCCAAAGCTCGCCGCAATCGGTTTCATATAAATACCCCATGGCTGTTGAATTGCCGGAGAGTACGAAACCATCAACGCAATTGCGGACCCTACAAGGACGATCCACCTGGTCAGTGGATTATGAACATTTTTCATATCGAGTCTCCTCTTGTCTTCAATACGATCTGATGCGATGCCGACTGAATCCCGTCTATCCCGCCCCTGAGCGCTCCAATAGGCGCTGATGAGGTGTTGAGCGCTTTCCGGGGCCGCCACTGAAAGTCAGTGGCAGCAGCCCTTTTCCCGCGCCGCTTTTTTCGAATTGCAGGTGCGGGGGGCACTCATCCTTCGAATCCAATCAGATCCATAGGGCTGGTAAAGGTATGCGGAGGTTTAAGTCCCCATCCAAGACCGGTTTTCTGCACACCCTCCACCCAGTCAAAATCCTCCTCGATATGATCCATATCAGCATAATATTCAACGAAATTGCCGGCCGGATCGCGCAAATACCAGAAGAAGTTCGAACCAATGTAATGCCGACCGAGCCCCCAGACATGCGTCTCGTCGTTTCGCTTGATCATCTGCGTCGCACCACGCCCGACCTCGTCGACATCCTCGACTTGCCATCCCGTGTGATGCAAGAAGTCGACTTTCGAGTCGAGCAGGAACACGTTATGATGTTCCGTGGAACAGCGCATGAACGTTCCCACGCCATTGACCGTGTCGGACGCCTTGAATCCGAGGCCGGCCAAAAAGAATTCGCGGGTAGCCTTCGCATTGGAAGATCCAAGCACTACATGCCCGAGCTTGCGTGGCTTGACCGCATTGGTACGGTAAAATGCATCGATTCGCTCGTTCGGCCTCGCATAGTCGCCAGGAAGGTTGAGCCGAGGCGCCTTGGCGGCACGTTGCGAGATCCGGGGGGCGACGCGGATGCTGACGGCCGTTCCCGAAACCGGCTCGGCTGTGCGCAAGATGTCCCCCTCGACGGAAGAAGGCAGGTCAAGACGCGCCAGGCTTTTCGATATCCCCTGCAAATCGCCAGACGTATCCGCGCCAAAGCATATTTCCATGAGTTGTCGCCTGGGTGTCTCAACGAGCGTGAGTTGATGGCCTCCCTCTACCGTTCCGTATTGGTGCTCGCCGAGATGAGTGAGTCCAAAGGCTTCGTAATAATCGCCGGTGGCTCCGACGTCCGGAACGCCCAGAGTAATGCTCAAAATACCATGCAAAGCCATGCCTATCTCCTGATCGTCGATTCCAGTGCGGATAATTTCCGTAACGGAATAAAAATGAAATCTGATCTTCCCTGAGATCAGGATTCCTGAATGCTGCTCGATTCATCGAGCTGGAATCGCAGTGTTAGTAACAGGCGTTTCAGTTCTGCCCGCGTGCGTGCTGTGCCATAGACGTATCGATCCGGGCGCATGACGAGCGCCGCATAGCCCTGACTGCTCATGAAATCGCGAAACACCCCCTCAGTTTCGAGCACGACACTCCCGCCCGCGGGGCAAACTGCGTCGGCTTCGGTGGTATCCGATCTTATCTTCACGAACGTTCCGCCAATGTCGGTCCAGAATTCCGCGTCCTCTTCATCCAGCCAGTATTGGGCATCGTCAGACGCAATTGCGATCACAAACTTGAGATCGATCACTTCGTCAAACAATGCGACCTGCCCCCCCACTGACTTCAGAAGCGGTTGCACGCAGAGCGATCCAGCGTCATTCGAGAATATGTTGTCGCCGCTCGAGCCCAGTATCCCAGCCTGTATTCCCGGAATGGCGCGATGGCGCTGCGTGGCTTGAGGCGCATTCGAGCGGGTCACGAGCAAACGCGCGTCGCGGTCTCGCGCGGCTTGCTCATCAAGTTCGCCGATGACGATTCCGGCCTCTTTCGCCAGCTCGACCAATCTTCGAGTTTGAGGTTCCCGCTCGAGCTCGTAACTGTCGAGCAACGACGGGGCGGCCCTTCCCCGAACCACCATGGCGAGTTTCCATGCCAGATTTGCCACGTCGCGAATCCCTGAGCACAGCCCCTGGCCGAGAAACGGCGGGGTCTGATGTGCCGAGTCTCCGACCAGAAAGACGTTCCCATGGCGCCAACGCCTGGCGACAAGCGCGTGGAAGCGATAGACGGCCGTCCGCCAGAGGTTGATCGCTTTCAGATCGACATAGGCGCTCAAGGCATCGGCAAGGGCAGTTTCGTCAAACGATTCGCGATCCTCGCCAGGAAGCAACTTCAATTCCCAGCGTCGCAGCGTGCCTGGCCCGATAATGTAAGAGGCCGGTCGCTTAGGCCAGCAATACTGAATATTCCTGTCGGGTACCGCATCTCGATCCAGTAACCATGCGTCGATCACTGCCCACGTTTCATCGAATTGCAGGTCGTCGAGCGGAATGTCCAGCTGGGTCCGGATGGGACTGCTGGCGCCATCACATGCGAGGACGTACTTCGCACGAGCGACGATCGGTTCTCCCGTCGCCGTGTGCTCCGCCATCACGTCGTATCCGGCGGCCACTTTTTCAAGGCCTGTCCAACGGTAGCCGAGGAAGGTGGTTACATTGTCCCGCCGCTCTGCCGCTGCCCGTAGCATACGTTCCAGTTCGGGCTGCAAGAACAGGAATGACGGCGGCCAGCCCAGCGGATAAGGGGGAAGCGGCGCCGCGTAGCTCCGGATAACCTCTCCGTCTACTCCGAGATAGTCGCTGCCGCGGTAGGCAACCGTGTGCTTTGCGAATTGATCGCCGATACCACACCATTGCATCACGCGGAAAAATTCGTGATCGCCGCCGATGGCACGTGGCTTGTCGTAAATATCGGTTTCACGTTCGAGCACAACAACCTTCAGCCCCATACGAGCCAGAAGATTGGCAGCAGTAGCGCCGACGGGTCCGTATCCGACCACTGCGACATCGAAATCCGTCTCGATTCTGCTCATTATGCGCTCGCAAGTGCAAGAATTTCGGCATTGATGCCGAGCGCGTCGACTTCCTGCGCGCGCAAGTTCTCTTTGACCTGATTGACCGTACGTGCGCCAAAAACAACGGATGCCACCGCCGGATTCTGCAAGGGAAAGCTCATCGCCAGTGCGGTGGCGGGAAGCCGATTTTCGGACGCCAGAGCGGCAAGACTTCTTGCGATATCCATCGAACGGCCGTCCAGTTCGGATTGCTTGTTGCTGAGTCTCCCACCGTCATGGGCGTCGGATTCAAGATATTTACCACTGAGAATTCCGCCTGCCATGGTGGTGGTCGCCGTAAGCATCAGCCCGTGCGACAGGTGCAAGGCGTCGAGCTCGGGGCTGACCGAAGCTTCCGGTTCGACCAGGCTGTAACGAATCTGTGCCACGGCAGGGGCAAGCAACGAATGGACGTCGACGATGGAAAAAATCCGTTTGATGGCTTCAGGTTTGGAATTAGCGAATCCGTATGCCTTGATTAAACCATCCTGTTTGAGCGCCGCCATTTCCTCGGCGATCGAGACGACAAGCTTCTCGTAGTCGAACGTTAGCTCCGGGTGGGCGACCGCCAGACGATCGGGGCGATCGATGTACAGGAGATCGATGTATTCCTGATCCAGCCTGCGTAGTGCCTTGAGAAGCTGCTCACGCAGAGAGAGCCGCGGATACTGATCCCACCAAAGCTTGTCCGCGATCGCGTATTCTTGGCGGGGACGACCGATTTCACGCAGCGCCCTCCCGACGATGACCTCTGTGGTCGGAATGCCGCCGGGAACACCTGGCGCACGGCCATACCTGCAATCATCGATAAAATTGATGCCGGCATCGAAACATGCGGCAATAACGGCCACGATATCGTCGAACTCCATCGTTTCGAAAGTCTTCCAGGAGCCGATGGACAATTCGGAGGTCGCCAGGGAGAGTCCTGGAATGGTACGAAATCTCATAGTGGTGCTCGCCTATTGCTGTATTTGAAACTCAAGGAACAATGTGATTGAGCAATGCGCCCAACCCGCTGATTTCCGTTTCGAGCACATCGCCCGGCTTGAGGAAGACAGGAGGGACTCGTGAACCGCCAATCCCCTCAGGGGTGCCGGTAAGAATGACGTCGCCACTCAGAAGTGTCATTCCACGCGAGAGTTCCGCAATAATCCTTGCAACAGAGAAAATCATTTGCCGCGTATGCGCACGCTGCATGGTTTCGCCATTAAGGCGGCAAGCGACGGTGAGTGCAGCGGGGTCTACCTCGTCCGACGTGGTCAACCAGGGGCCGATCGGACAAGTGCCATCGAGGCTTTTTCCCTTGAACCACTGCCCGCCGTGGGCGCGCTGCACGTCTCGCGCTGAAACATCGTTCGCGACGGTATAAGCAAATACGTGACTTAAAGCGTCTGCCTCGGAAATATCCGAACCTCCTCGACCAATCACGACGGCCAACTCTGCCTCCCAATCCAGCTTTTGGGTGGTTTCCGCGTGAAGCCTGACGTCATCGTATGGACCGCAAACGGTCGTCGTTGCCTTGGTAAAAATGGACGGTCGCTCGGGAAGTTCGACGGGCGGACGGGTATCTTTCCCCTCCT
Organism: Paraburkholderia sp. J63; assembly: GCF_905220245.1. Lineage (NCBI taxonomy): Bacteria > Pseudomonadati > Pseudomonadota > Betaproteobacteria > Burkholderiales > Burkholderiaceae > Paraburkholderia > Paraburkholderia sp. J63. Next base: position 59,111 of record NZ_CAJMZF010000019.1, read on the forward strand.
CAAAATGAGCCAAATAATTCCAGCCGATACAAAAGATATTTCGCCGGGGTTGCGGCAACGGCGCCAGGAGCTTGACCTCAGCCAATTGATGGTACTGTCCCCGCACTCGGCCGTGGATCTCGGCAACCGGTAACTGGACCAGATCGAGCATAGATGCCGCGCCATCGATGGACTGGATCGTTTCCCGTTTGTCGTCAACGACGCCGACGCGGATTGATCCGTTGCTGGAAAAGGTAGCGAGTTTCATGAAAGTTCTGTCCCTCGACGTTACCGCGTATTCATTTTTTGATATTCGGCCATGACGGCCTCCGTGGGTGGCGCCACGTCATCGAGTGAAGCGCCCTTGGCAATCTTCGCCTTCAGGAATTCATCCAGAGCCTCCTGCTCGCAACTGGCCTCCACTATTTCCGGGGCAATCTTCCATGGAACGACTACGACGCCGTCTTCATCACCGACGATGAGATCGCCTGGTTCGACCAGCACTTCCCCGCAGGCTACCGGAACGTTGATCTCGGCCGCGGCGTGAACATTCCGGAATGTCATCGTATGGGTCGCACCGGCATGCACGGGAAAATCGGCGGGATAATTCCGCGTATCGCGAACCGCTCCATCAGTCACGAAAGCGACGGCACCGTTTACCTTCGCGCATTCGATCAGCAGATCGCCGATCACAGCAGCGTGCAAAACCCCACGTGCAGCAACAACGATGACATCGTTCGGCCCGGTACCGTTGACTATTTCCCGATGTGCATTGCGCGAACGCCGCTCGCCTTGTACGTCGGCAACCTTGTCCTCCCGGTACGGCAGAGTCGAAAGTGTTCGCGCGCGGCCAACGAATCGGGATGCAGCCGTAACCGGATGGATCCGCTCTATCTGGCAATGCCGATACCCTCGCTTTATCAGGGAAAGCGAGATAGTTCCGACAGAAACTCCTTGGAGCTTCTTAGCCAAACTGCTGAATTCGCTTTCGGATTGGTCTGTCACATGTCCTCCTGTTCTCGATCAGGCGTATCACGCCAACGCACACAACTTAACATGTTAAATCACTGCGGATAGCCAGGGTTTCCTCTGTCTCCAGATCGTCGGGCCGAACTCCTGGAAGTTCGCAATGCCGCTTTTCAGCTGATTTCTTTTTTTAAGGGATCGAGCAAGCCGTACCCAGCCACGCAGCGAGCACTGGCGTCGACGATTCGCGGATAGACGGGCCTTCGTTCGCGTCGCTGGCGCGTTGTGTCCCAGAGCCGATAGCACAAGCGAAAGCATTCCCTCCGACCTGGGCGAGCGACGGAGGCCCCCCACTCGGATTCCCGTTGGGACCCGGCTGGATGATCGCCGATGTCCATACAGCGCTGCATCGTTTCCCGCGCGGGCTCCCAGCAACCGAGCGGGGTCGCCAACATCTCCTCAGACCGCTCGGCCATAGTTATGCTATCCCCGTCAGTCGGGCTGCGATTACTGAATAGATTGTTTCGTACATCGGTCGGTGGCCGCCGGCGCAGCGCCTGACTGATGCCAGTATGCTTAAGAGGAAACTCACGGACGCAATACTTTGCCCTGACGCCGCCGGGGAAAGCGGCCGGCCCGGCGGGCCGCAGGCTCCGCACGAATCGGACATAGAGGCGCTGGATGTGACCACCGATGACATCGAGCCAGCATTTGGCTATCATGAGCCGCAAACACTCGCCCTGAAGCCGGTCGTATCGGAGTTCAAGGAATCTCCGCTTCATGACGGCTCAGGAGCGAAAATCAAATCAATACCATCTTACTGCCTTTATTTTTTATAAAATTCCGGTTTTTCAGTCGATTCACGAAGCGAATCCGTTTAAGTTCTCAAGAATATCGCCAAGGTCAAAACTCCATGCCCTCCAATTCTCATTATCGATAGATGAACAAAATTTTCCCACCCGGTCCAGAACCGGAGTCAGCCGCGTCGTCTACGCGAAGAACCGACCGTCCGCGGGTGCAAACACTCCAGCCGATCGACGAATCTTTAGCTTTACTGCTGGCTCGCGCGCGCGAATCGCTCATGATGCCGCTTCGACCGCTGTTACGCGATGCAGACCTTACCGAGCAGCAATGGCGAGTGTTGCGGACGGTCGGTGCTCGATCAGAAATGGATCTCACTGAAATTGCTGTAGCCACCTCACTGCTGCCAGCCAGTCTTACTCGAATTGTTCGTGACTTAACCGACCGAAAACTGGTGGCTCGACGTGAACAGCAAAGAAAACAACGCTTTGCGCCGATTTATCTGACTCGTGATGGTCATGAGTTAATCGAAAGAATTACGCCAGACATTATAGAAATCAACGAACAAATCATTGACCTGTACGGTGAACAACGCATAGCGAATTTAATGAAGCTTCTCCGGGAATTTCGCGAAGCAATTTCATCACAGTTTTCCCAGGACTAAGAAATTATCCGTAAATCGCTGGCAAAGCGTCGACGGTGCGATGACCCATTCCATTACACATACTGACGTGTGTACCAAATAGTGCGTGGTGCGTTATACGGGCATGAAGACAAAAACTGGCTGTGTCGCAATAACAAAGATGGGAAGGCTGAACTCCATCGATGCACAGGACTATTTATGTCAAGAGAGAATAAAATTTCTCGGCAGGAGTCGCAGCAACGCCTTGTCGACGGCGCGGTACAAATACTTCCATTGGCCTTTGACCTTGACGTAGGTCTCATCGACGCGCCAGCTCCTGCCCACCGCACGCTTGCGTTTGCGAAACGACTTTTCGAACAACGGCACGAGCTTGATGACCCAGCGATGCACGCTCGAATGATCTACCTCGATTCCACGCTCGAGCATCATCTCTTCGAGGTTGCGCAGGCTCAATGAGTACGCCACGTACCAGCGTACGCACAGAAGGATCACGTCCAGTGGGTCGTGCAGCCGCTTCAGTACCTTGCCAGTGCCATCCGGCAGCATCTTGCTTGAGGTATTCTTCGTTCGGGCCATCGTGTTCGTCAGCGGTGTCGGGCTGTCGATTTTACCTTTGTGCTTAACGCGACACAGCCCCGGGTTCGGCCGCCAGGCGTTCGTCGGCCTGCAGAGTCCGTACGGCGCGGTCACACTCGGCCGTCAGTACGATCTGGTGACCGATTACGTCGATATCTACGAAGCAGGCAGTCAATGGGGCGGATATATCGCGGCGCATCCGGGTGACATCGACAATCTCAACAATTCGAACCGCGTGAATAACGCGGTCAAGTACACGAGCCCCACGTCCCGAGGACTGACCTTCGGCGGCTTCTACAGTTTCGGCGGCGCGGCCGGTGATTTCACACGGAATCAGCTTTATTCGTTTGGCATCGGCTACAGCAACGGTCCACTTTCGCTGGGCGCGGGCTATCTGTATGCGAGGAACCCGAATCAGTCGTACTTCGGCAGCACGCCGAGCTCATCCGCCGTGAACAACAACATGACCGCGACGCCGGTCTACAGCGGCTATGCGTCGGCCAGCAACGAGAAGCTGGCGGCGGCCGGCGGCGCCTACACGTTCGGCGCGGCGACCGTGGGAGCGGTCTGGTCGTACATCGCGTTCGGCGCGATCGTCGGTCGCTGATCGCTTGCGCGGTGAAAAGTGGACCGCTGGGTCGAACTTCGAGGCGGCGCGCTCCGGTGGGGGTCGCAATAAGGTCGTTTTGGCTCGGATAGTTCGCAAGGATCAACGACTGGATTTGATAGAAAATTAGGGGACGCAGCGCAAAGCCGTGGTACGCCCAGATGCCCCTAAACAGAAACGGGCCTGTGCGCCCACACCCGTCACGAACCGTTCGAGCGGGCCCGCATATTCTACGGAGGCACCTATCGTCATCGCGATTTGATACTGCCGGACGCGGCCAAATGAGTTTTTTCCATGGTGTGAGCGATCGTAAGCTCTTTCCTATGAAATTCACGTCCGACCTTGCTCTGGCTTCGAATGCGGCGCCCATAAAGGCACCGTCGACAGCCCCTGTCGCAGCGCCAATTGTGACGCCCGCCACGACTGCGTGGGAAGGCACTCCGTTCGACCGTTCGATGCACGGGCTCCAGCCGGCGCTGACGCGCCTGCCTGGGTGGCGCGGCCAATCGGTCCCGACGACCGATGCGCGCACCGGCCGCCGGGCGCAGCATGGGCTGCGCACGCGCGCCGGCGTCGAACGGGTGATCGCACATATTCATGCGAGCCCCGGCGGCGATCTTGGCGTCGCGACGCTTGCGGCCCGCGCGTGTCTGAGTATGTGGCGTTTCACCGTGATCTTCAAAGGTCTGACCGGAGAGTCACCGCATCGCTACGTTACGCGAATTCGAATCGAGCACGCGCAGAAACTGCTGTGCCAAGGCGTGGCGCACGCCGCGGCGGCACAGGCGTCGGGTTTCTACGATCAAAGCCATCTGTCGCGCGCCATGAAAGCGAACTGCGGCATGAGCCCCAAACAGTTCCAGCAACAACCGACCGGCGACACGCCGGCCCGCCTCATTCCCCTCTCATCCGCGAGCTACACATGAGTCTGAAACGCTTCAAAGTCTTAACGTTCGACGTGGTCGGTACCCTCATCGATTTCGAGCGCGGCATGTTGAACTACCTGCACTCAGTTGCCGGCGACAGCAAGGTCTCGGACGAGGACTTCCTGGCTGCCTATCGCCAGGCACGCAAGCGTGCCGACACAATTTGGTATCCGGACGATCTGGAACTGTGCTGGAAATTGATCGCCCCGGGCCTGGGTTTGCCCGACAGCGACAGCGTCGCCAAGGGTTTTCGCGACTCGGTATCAGAATGGCCCGCGTTCCCGGACTCTGTGGAAGCGCTCAAACGCCTCAACAAGCATTTCAAGCTGGTCACGATGACCAACGCGCAGACGTGGGCGCTCGCGCATTTCTCGAAGACCCTCGGCGAACCGTTCGACATGCTGCTCGCCTGCGATAACGCGCTGTGCGAAAAGCCGGACGCGCAATATTTCGCGTATGCCCGCGGCCGCTACGAGCAGGCATGGGGCCTCAGGCAGGAAGACAATCTGCACGTTGCGCAAAGCCAGTATCACGACATCGGCATCTCGAAGAAGCTCGGCATCACGACGTGCTGGATCGAGCGCCGTCATGGCATGCCCAGTTCGGGCGGCACGATCGAGTCTGCCCACACGGTGCCCGACTACCACTTCCACACGCTCGCGCAACTAGCCGACGCCGTGGAAGCAGGCAAATAAGCGAGGAGCCAGATCACGTCATGCCGATCACCATCCTCTCGCAAAGCGCGCAATGCCAGGCTCTCACACCCTCGGGTCCGGTCGGCGCGCCGATCACCGAACCTGCCTGCGTGACACAAACGCTGGAAGTCCCGCTCGAAGGCGCGGGCAACAACCGCTCGGGGCTGTGGGCAGTGTCCATCGGCCGCTTCTCGCGGCATCTGGCCAACGCTGAAGTCATGCACATCCTCTCGGGCGAATGCACGTTCACCCCGACGGGCGGCGAGGCTCAGCCGATCAAGGCCGGCGACACGCTGTTTTTCCCGGCGAACACCACCGGCGTCTGGGACATCAAGACGCCACTGCGCAAAGTCTATGTCGTGATGGCAGCCGAGTAGGCGCAATACCGCGCTCACTCGCGCGTACTGGCGCGTACTGGACGATGCACGCCTTCGAGCGAGAACGCATCGTCCAGCGACGCCTCCAGATGAGCGCCGATTCAGACCTTGCCGCCGAAGACTTTCTCGATCGGATAGTGCGTCTTGATGAAAGGCGACTTGATCACGATGTAGCTGAAGTATTTCTCGATGCCGATGTTGCGTTCAAGTAAGCCTTCCATTAACTCCTGGTAATGGTTGACGCCGCGCGCCATGACCTTGAGCAGGTAATCGTAGCCGCCGCTCACCAGATGGCATTCGACCACTTCGTCCAGTTCCTTCACCGCTTTCTCGAAGCGAATAAAGTCCTCACGGTGATGGTCGGATAAGGTCACTTCCGTGAAAACCGTCAGGATGTCACCGATCTTCTCCATCCGGATCTGGGCGCTGTATCCGCTAATGAAGCCCGCCTGTTCCAGGCGCTTGACACGGTTGAGGCAAGGGCTGGCCGACAAACCCACCGCTTCGGCCAGATCCACATTGGTCATTCGCCCATTCTTTTGAAGCTGGCTCAGGATGCGCAAGTCCAGTCGGTCCAGCTGCATATTTGTACTCATACTTCACTATCCCAAAGTTCCGCAAACCAGACGGTGTCTGTGACTGTCGGCAGCGGCTGCTGCGCCCGGGGGCCTCGTCGGTCGATGCGCCGCCCGCCTAGCCCAGCGCCTGCGCCGCCACAACGAAGGTATGCAGATCCGATGCGCCAGTCGGAAGGCTGCCGAGCGTCATTTTGGGGACACGATTCACGCAGGTCAACCCAAGGCCTTCGAACCACGCCTGCATCGGTGCCGCGTGGTGTTCGACCGCGTCGAGGCGCAGAAATTTGCCGGCCGCCATGCCGCAAAGATGCGCGATCAATGCTCGCGCCAGTTGAGGATTGGTCGCCACGACCGGGCCGATGAAAGCGCCGCGCCCGAAGCGGCGCAGGAACGCGAAGCCCTGTACGCCCTGGCCCGATTCTTCGTCGTCGAGCACGATGGCCTGAATAGGCTGATCGAGCCACGCGGAGATGAGCCGCTCGCGCATCACCCCATTGGCGCGGGCATCGAGTTCGCACAGCAAGACTTCGTCCGCGCGGCTCGCAGGACGCAGGCGGGTGCCTGCGGGTATGGCGATCAGCGGCGCGGGACGCGGGCGGCCCTGATACTGCAGAACCGACCCGCTCTCGCGAAAGCCGAAGCGCTCGACGGTGTGACGCCAATGTCCGAAAGCATGCACCGTCACGCTGCGCGCGCCCGCGCGCGCGAGGAGATCGCGCAGCAGCAGCGTTTCGGCCTCGCCGCCGCGATGCGTCTCGTCCGAGACCAGCAGGCCGATCGATGCCGCCTGCTCGTCCCATGTGAAGATTTGCCCGATCGACGCGATCTCGCCGTCGCACATCACGACGCGGCCCACTCCAAGCGCGGTCAGCGACTGCCAGTCGCTTAGCCGATGCGGCCAACCCGCTTGTTCCGAAAATCGCTGCGCGACAGGCAGATCCGTCTCGCTCAAATCGCGCAGGGACAACTGCGCCGCTGCCACAACCGGCTCGCGTCTGGTTGAATCGTTCATGACGGTCGAATGGTTCTATCAGCCTCATGATCCCGTAAAAGTATTTTTGATCGCTAGGAAAAACGCCACGTGTTTCGTGTCTCGACACCGTCCATTGGCACAAGCCCGACTATCTTTTTCGCGACGTTTTTCAGCGATTCCTAAAGAAACGAGTGAGCTGGGCGGCCTCTTCGCCAAACGGCAAACAATGCTGCCGAGCCCCCCATAAACCGCAGTTCCCTCTGCGCGACCCGGTCAATACGACGCGAAGCCCCGGTTTTGGCGTGATTCAATTTCAGCATGGTTTTTCACCCGGGCGGCACGTGAGCGCATGAACGCGTCCTGTCGCGGCTAGCGAAGCAAACCCGCGTGAATGATGTATTGATTGACCCTGGAGGCCGCGTTAGTCGATGAAACTGGATTCGTACTGGAAGGAAAATGTCGAGCTGGCTGAGCGCACCGTTGCGCCGCTGCCGGCAAGCGCAGACGTGGTGGTGATCGGCGCCGGCTTTTGCGGCCTGTCCGCCGCGCTGACGCTCGCTCGAGCCGACGCGCGCGTGGTCGTGCTCGAAGCGAACGACACGGTGATCGCCGAAGCTTCCGGCCGTAACGGCGGTCATGTGAACAACGGTCTCGCCGTCGATTACGCCTGTCTCGCCGCCAAAATCGGCACGGAAAAAGCGCGTGCGTTCTATCAGCTTTACGACGCCGCCGTCGATACCGTCGAGCGCATCGTGCGCGAACAAGCGATCGACTGCGATTTCGTGCGTCACGGCAAGCTGAAACTGGCGTCGCGCCCCGCGCATTACGATTCGCTCGCCCGCAGCTACGAGCGCCTGATCGCCGACGGCGTGGACACCGATATCGAACTGCTCGATCGCAACGCCGTGCGTGCCGAGGTCGACAGCGACAGCTATCACGGCGGCCTGCTCTACCGGAAGAGCGCCCAGATGCACATGGGCCGCTTCGGCAAGGGTCTCGCCGACGCGGCGATGCGCGCGGGCGCGCAGATTCATACGCGCACCGAGGCGTTGCGTCTGCAGCGTATCGCGCAATCGGCGCACGGCTATCGCGTGCAGACTACGCGCGGCACCGTGCAGGCGGGCAAGGTCCTGCTCGCGACCGGCGCAACGCGGCATGGCGACTACGGCAGCTTTGGATGGATCCGCCGCCGCGTGGTGCCGATCGGCAGCTTTATCGTGGCGACCGCGCCGCTCGGCGAGGCACGCGCAAGCGCGTTGCTGCGCGAGCGCCGCACGTACGTTACGACGTCCAATCTGCATCACTACTTCCGCATGTCGCCCGATCATCGACTGATCTTCGGCGGCCGCGCACGTTTCGCGGTGTCCAACCCGCAATCGGACGCGACCAGCGGAGAAATTTTGCGCGCGGGACTGCTCGACACCTTCCCGCAACTCGCGGACGTGCCGCTCACGCATTGCTGGGGCGGCATCGTCGACATGACGCAGGACCGCCTGCCCCATGCCGGAGAACGCGACGGCCTCTACTACGCAATGGGTTTCAGCGGCCACGGCACGCAAATGTCCACGCATACGGGCCACTGCATCGCCCGCACGATGCTGGGTGAACGCGCAGCCAACCCGTGGGCGGAGCGCAGCTGGCCGGCAGTGCCGGGCCACTTCGGGCCGCCGTGGTTCCTGCCGTTCATCGGCCTTTACTACAAGATGAAAGACGCAATCGCCTGACAAACGACGCGTGCTGCTCGACGATCTTCATGACACAGTTTGATGCAAGCGAATTCCCGTTTTCAACCATGACCTTGTCCCCAGGAACGTGTAGCCATGTCTGAACGCAAGAAACTCGAAACCCTCATTGGCGCACCGGAATCGGACCGTCTGGTCGCCGCTCTCCAACACGGCGCAACACGGCGCGATGTGCTGCGCATTCTCGCGGCAGGCGGCATGCAACTGGCGATGGCCGGCACGCTCGCCGGCGTGGCGAGCACGGCGCACGCGCAAACGCCACGCAAGGGCGGCAAGATCCGCGTCGCGGGGGACAACGCGTCCGCGAACGACACGCTGGACCCAGCCAAGCAGTCGAACAAGACCGACTACTGCCGCGGCACGATGCTGTACAACAACCTGGTCGAACTCGACGGCGCGCTCGCGCCGCGGCCCGCGCTCGCCGAATCGTTCACCACGACCGATGCGCGCGTGTGGGTGTTCAAGCTTCGCAAAGGCGTGACCTTCCACGACGGCAAGGCGCTCTCGCCCGCCGACGTGGTGTTCTCGATCATGCGCCACAAGGATCCGGCGGTTGCCTCGAAGGCCAAGACGCTCGCCGACCAGATCGACAGCGTGAAGGCCACGGGTCCGAACGAAGTCACGGTGACGCTCTCCGCGCCGAACGCAGACCTGCCCGTCATTCTCGGCACCTTCTACTTCCATGTCGTCAAGGACGGCACGACCGACTTCTCGAAGGGCATCGGCACGGGTCCGTTCAAGCTGCAGACATTCCAGCCGGGCGTGCGCTCGGTAGTCGTACGGAATCCGAACTACTGGAAGCCAGGCCTGCCGTATCTCGACGAGATCGAATTCGTGGGTATCGGCGACGAAAACGCACGCGTGAACGCCCTGCTCTCCGGCGACATGGATCTGGTCGCGTCGATCAATCCGCGCTCGGTTGCCCGCGTCAAAAGCTCGTCGAGCGCCAGCGTGTTCGTCACGCAATCGGGCCAGTACACGGACCTGATCATGCATCGCGACGCCGGCCCGGGCGCCAACCCCAACTTCGTTCAGGCGATGAAGCTGCTGCTCGACCGTAACCTGATGAAGCAGTCGATCGCGCTGGGTTACGCGGTGCTCGGCAACGATCAGCCGATCGACCCGACCAACCGCTTCTACGCGCCGGGCTTGCCGCAAACGCAGATGGATCTGGACAAGGCGAAGTACTACCTCGCCAAGGCCAATCTGGGCAGCACGCCGATTCCCGTGGTGGCTTCGCCCGCCGCGATGTACTCGGTTGACATGGCGCTGATCTTGCAACAGACAGCGCGCAAGGTCGGCCTGAATCTGGATGTCAAGCGCATGCCTGCCGACGGCTTCTGGTCGAACTACTGGCTTACCGCGCCGGTGGGTTTCGGCACGGTCAATCCGCGCCCGAACGCCGACACGCTGTTCACGCAGTTCTTCAAGTCCGACGCACCGTGGAACGAGTCGCGCTGGAAGAATCCGAAGTTCGATCAATTGCTGCTCACCTCGCGCGCCGAGATCGACGTGGCAAAGCGCAAGCAGATCTACGCGGACATGCAGACGATGATCCACAACGACGCGGGCATCGGCATACCGCTGTTCCTTGCGACGCTCGACGGCCACAGCAACAAGCTGCAAGGGCTTTCGCCGATTCCGCTCGGCGGCATGATGGGTTACTCGTTCGGCGAGCATGTATGGCTGTCTGCCTGATCGAAGGTCAAAGCATGAATCGCCGCGCAACGCATCAATGCACGGCGAGTTGTCCATTTCAGAGGAGTCCGACGTGAACACTGTCATTGTTCGCCTGCTGGCACGCCGCGTAGGCGCTGCCGTTCTATCGCTGCTCGCGATCTCCGCCATCGTGTTCGCGATCACCGCGGTATTGCCCGGCGACGCCGCGCAATCGCAGCTCGGCCAGGCCGCCACGCCCGAGGCCGTGGCGGCACTGCGTGCGCAGATGGGGCTGGACGTGCCCGCACCCATCCGCTACTGGCACTGGCTGACCGGCATGCTCACCGGCCATGCCGGCGAATCCATGCTCACCCATCTGAGCGTGGCGAGCCTGGTGGGCGACCGCCTGTCGCATTCGCTGCTCCTCGCCGGCATCACCACGCTGGTCTCCGTGCCGATCGCGCTCGCGCTCGGCATTCTGTGCGCCGTCCTGCGTGGCCGCGGTTTCGACCGGGCGGTGAGCGTCGGCGTGCTGGCAGTCGTTTCGGTGCCGGAGTTTCTGGTCGCTTCGCTCGCCGTGCTGCTCTTCGCCGTCAAGCTGCAGTGGCTGCCGGCGCTCGCGTATCTGGACGACGGCGCGCCATTTGGCCGCGTGCTGCGCGCACTCGCGATGCCGGTGATGTGCCTGTGCTGCGTGATCGTCGCGCAGATGGTGCGCATGACGCGCGCCGCGCTGATCGACCAGCTGAAGGCGCCATATATCGAAATGGTGCGCCTCAAGGGTGCCTCGTCGTTGCGCATGGTGATGTTCCACGCGCTGCCCAACGCCATCGGCCCGATCGCCAACGCCGTGGCGCTGAGCCTTTCGTACCTGCTCGGCGGCGTGATCATCATCGAAACCATCTTCAACTATCCGGGCATCGCCAAGCTGATGGTCGACAGCGTCAGCCAGCGCGACATGCCGGTGGTGCAGGCTTGCGCGATGATCTTCTGCTTCGCCTACCTCGTCCTCGTCACGCTCGCCGATATCTGCGCAATTCTGGGCAATCCGCGTCTGCGTCACCGCTAACGCGTCGTCACCCTCTAGTTTGTGGAGCTCACTACGATGACCCAATCCACCTCTCGGCGCAAACTCGCGCCGCATCCGGCCGAAGCCGTGCCCGACCTGAGCGCCCACCCGCGCCTCATCCGCCTGCGCCGTACGCTCGGCGGCCTGGGGGTGCCGGGCTGGATCGGTCTGCTGATCGTGCTTGTCTGGATCGCCGCGGCCATCGCCGGGCCGCTCGCCGGTGACGGCAGCAGCACGTCGGCCGACAACGTGCAGATCTTCGCCGGCGCGAGCGCACACCATCTGCTCGGCACGGACTATCTCGGCCGCGACATGCTCGATCGCGTGATGATGGGCGCCCGCTACACCGTGGGCCTGGCGCTGATCGCGACGCTGCTCGCGAGCGGCATCGGCACCGCGCTCGCGTTGCTGGCGATCGTCGGCGGCCCGAAGCTCGACGCCGTGCTAAGCCGCACGCTCGACACGCTGACGGCGATTCCGAGCAAGATGTTCGCGCTCATCATGGTGGCGGCGTTCGGTTCGTCGACCGTCATGCTAACCGCGACGGCGGCGATCATCTATCTGCCTGGCGCCTACCGCATCGCCCGCTCGCTCGCGGTCAACATCCACGCGATGGACTACATCGCGGTGGCCCGCACACGCGGCGAAGGCATGGGCTACATCATGCTGCAGGAGATTCTGCCCAACATCCTGAGTCCGATGCTCGCGGACCTGGGGCTGCGTTTCGTGTACGTCGTGCTGCTGCTCGCGAGCCTGAGCTTCCTCGGCCTCGGCATCCAGCCGCCCGACGCCGACTGGGGCTCGCTCGTGCGCGAGAACCTCGACGGACTCGCCGAAGGCGCGCTCGCTGTCATCGCACCGGCGTTGGCGATCGCCAGCCTGACGATCTCCGTGAATCTCGTGATCGACAACCTGCCGGGCGGCGCGCGCAAGGCCGGCCGCGATGCGCGCCGTCAGGCCAGACTCAACCTGAAATTCAATGCGGCGCGCGGCGCGCAAGCCACGAACGCCGCCGATGGGGAGGCAGACTAAATGGGCGCCGCAATTCATGTCAAGGACCTGACCATCTCGGCAGGCGACGCCGTGCTCGTCGAGCGCCTCGCGTTCGACATCGAGCCGGGCAAGGTGCTCGCGCTGATCGGCGAATCCGGTTCGGGCAAGACCACCACCGCGCTCGCGTTGATGGGCTATGCACGCGAGGGCTGCGCGATCGCGCCCGACAGCGTCGTCAGCGTCGGCGAACGCAACGTCACCGCGCTGGATGCCGCCGGCCAGCGCACGCTACGTGGCCGCGTGGTCACGTATATCGCGCAGAGCGCGGCGGCGTCGTTCAATCCGTCGCGCACGATCATGGACCAGGTCGTCGAGCCCGCGCGCATACACGGGACGATGCCGCGCGCCGAAGCCGAAAAGCGCGCGGTCGAGCTGTTCCGCGAACTGGCACTGCCGAACCCGGAAACCATCGGCGCGCGCTATCCGCATCAGGTATCGGGCGGTCAGTTGCAGCGGCTGATGGCCGCGATGGCGCTGATCACCGATCCCGATCTCGTCATCCTCGACGAGCCGACGACGGCGCTCGACGTCACCACGCAGGTCGAGGTGCTGCGCGCCTTCCGTCGCGTCGTCCAGCAGCGCAAGACCAGCGCCGTGTATGTCAGCCACGATCTGGCGGTGGTCGCGCAGGTCGCGGACCATATCCTCGTCCTGCGGCACGGCAAGATGCGCGAATACGGCGAGTCGGATCAGATCCTGCACGCGCCCAACGACGACTACACGCGCAGCCTGCTGGCCGCCGCGCGCCCGAAGGAGCGCCATCACGACGCATCGGACGACGCACTCATCGCACCGGTCACTCCAGGCGCGCCCAGCGCGCGCGCCGACGCCCCGCTGCTTCGCGCGGTGCCCGAAGACACGCGCAAGGCGCCGCAACCGCTGTTGCAGATTGACGGGCTGTGCGCGGGCTACGGCCCGCTGGACGCGCAGGGGCGCCCCCAGAACCGCATCCTCGACAACGTCGACCTGAAGCTCCATCGCGGACAGGCAATCGGCGTGATCGGCGAATCGGGATCCGGCAAGACGACGCTCGCGCGCGCCGTGGCCGGCCTGATCGCGCCGTTCGAAGGCCGTATTGCGTTCGACGGCAAGGCGCTGTCGCCGCAGCTCGAACAACGCAGCCGCGACGAGCTGCGCCGTATCCAGATCGTTTTCCAGATCGCGGATACTGCGCTGAACCCCTCGCATACCATCGAGCGTATTCTCGCCCGGCCGCTGCAGTTCTATCACGGCCTCCAGGGTAAGGAACTGCGCACGCGCATCGCCCACTTGCTCGACATGGTGCGCCTGCCCCGCACGCTGATGGAGCGTGCGCCGGCAGCACTGTCGGGTGGTCAGAAGCAGCGCGTCAACCTCGCCCGCGCGCTTGCCGCCGAACCCGATCTGCTGCTGTGTGACGAAGTGACCTCCGCACTCGACAGCGTGGTCGGCGCCGCAGTGCTCGACCTGATGGCCGATCTGCGCAAGGACCTTGGCGTCTCGTATCTCTTCATCAGCCACGACCTGCACACGGTGCGCGCCATCTGCGACGAAATCGTCGTGATGCAGCACGGCCGCCGGGTGACGCAGGTCGCGCGCGAGGACTATGACCGCGGTCCACATCATCCGTACTACGAACTGCTCTCGCGCTCCGTGCCCGAACTGCGACGCGGCTGGATCGACGAAGTCGAACTGCCGAAGATCGAAACCGCGGCGTGAGTCCCCCACACCATCACGATTCACGAAATTGAGGAAAACCACATGTCTCTGAGCATCAGCAACGATTCCTTGCTTCCGGGCCGCAACTATATCGACGGTGCCTGGGTGGATGCCGTCGACGGAACGACGTTCCCGGTCACCGATCCGGCCACCGACGCCGTCTTCACGCAGGTGCCCAACAGCGGCGCCGACGATGCGAAGCGCGCGGTCGATGCCGCGCACAAGGCGTTCGCCTCGTGGCGCAAGGTCCCGGCGAAGCAGCGCGCCGCCATCATCAAGCGCTGGAACGACCTGATCGTCGTGCACACGGAAGACCTCGGCAAACTGATCTCGCAGGAACAAGGCAAGCCGCTCGCCGAAGGCAAGGGCGAGGTGCTGTACGCCGCCAGCTACGTCGAATGGTTCGCGGAGGAAGCGACCCGCACGAACGGCGACATCATTCCCGCGTCGGCACCGGGCCGCCGCATGTTCGCGTTGCGCGAACCGGTTGGCGTGATCGCCGCGGTCACGCCGTGGAATTTCCCGGCCGCTATGATCGCGCGCAAGATCGCCCCAGCGCTCGCCGCCGGCTGCACGGTCGTCTGCAAACCCGCCGAAGACACGCCGCTCACCTCGCTCGCGCTAGTCAAGCTCGCTGAAGAAGCCGGCGTACCCGCAGGCGTCCTGAATATCGTCACCACATCGCGCGAGAATACACCGGCTGTCGTCGACGTTTGGCTCGACGATGCGCGCGTGCGCAAGATCACCTTCACCGGCTCGACGCCGGTCGGCAAACATCTCGCGCGCCGCAGCGCCGACACGCTAAAGAAACTCTCACTGGAACTGGGCGGCAACGCGCCGTTCATCGTGTTCGACGACGCCGATCTCGACGCCGCGGTCGACGGCCTGATGGTGTCGAAGTTCCGCAATGGCGGCCAGACCTGCGTGTGCCCGAACCGCGTCTACGTGCAAGCCAAGGTGCACGATGCTTTCGTCGCGAAACTGGCCGAGCGTGTCGGCGCGCTGGTCGTGGGTCCGGCGACCGATCCCCGCTCGCAGATCGGTCCGATGATTAACGCCCGGGCGGTCGAGAAGATCGAGCGGCACGTGCGCAACGCGGTCGAGAACGGCGCAAAGGTGGTCGTGGGCGGCAAACGGGTGCAGTCGGAGCAATGCGCGTCGGCGAATTATTTCGCGCCGACCGTGCTGATCGACGCCACGCCGTCGATGGACTGCTCGTGCGAAGAGACCTTCGGACCCGTGGTGCCGATCACGCGCTTCGAGACCGAGGCGGACGTCATCGCGCAGGCGAACGCGACGCCGTTTGGCCTCGCGGCCTACTTCTATTCGACGGACGTACGCCGCATCTGGCGTCTCGCGGACGCGCTGGAAAGCGGCATCGTCGGCGTGAACGAAGGCGCTCTCGCGGCGGAAGCCGCACCGTTCGGCGGCGTGAAGGACTCGGGTTATGGCCGCGAAGGCTCGACCCACGGCATCGAAGAGTACATGCACATCAAATACGTCTGCCAGGGTCAACTGGACTGACCGATTGTTTGACCGATGGGCGGTTGCGCAATGGCACTGTGGATTCTGCCGTTTCAACCGCCCAATTCGGTATGGGGTGCCGTGGCAAGGGACGTTTTCAATTGTTTGTGAATTGGCGTCGTTTCTATACTGCTTTACGGCGCTGCATTTCTGTGAACAACGCCGTATCGCTCCTCTCGCCGTTCGCCCCACGCATCGCATACCGCTCCATGACACGACACACCACCTCCGACGCCCCGGATCTCAACCAGCTTTTGACGCTGCGTCAGCAGCTCGAAAAGCGGACGACGGCAGAAGTCCGCTTCGACTCGGCCACGCGTGCGATGTATGCGTCGGAGGCGTCGAACTATCGTCAGCCGCCGGTCGGCGTCGTGATCCCGCGCACGATCGACGACTTCGAGACGACCGTCAAACTGTGCGCCGAGTTTGGGATCGCGATTCTGCCGCGCGGCGCGGGCACGTCGATGTGCGGCCAGGCCGTCAATGCCGCTATTTGCATCGACCATTCAAAGTATCTGCATGCGATCGAACGGATCGACGCCGCAGCAAGTTACGCGATCGTGCAGCCGGGCGTGGTGTGCGATCAGCTGAAGAAGGCCGCGGCAGGGCATGGCCTGACCTTTGGCCCCGATCCCGCAACGCATAGCCGCTGCACGCTCGGCGGGATGATCGGCAACAACTCGTGCGGCGCGCACTCGGTGATGGCCGGCAAGACCGTCGAAAACATCGAACGTCTGGAAGTGCTGAGCGCCACCGGCGCACGTTTCTGGGTCGGCCCGACCGACGACGCCACGTACGCGGAACATCTCGCCGCGGGTGGCGAACGCGCTCGCATCGTCAAAGGCTTGCGCGAACTGGCCGAGCGCTATGCGGACGATATCCGCGCCGGCTTTCCGAAGCTCAAACGCCGCGTGTCCGGCTACAACCTCGATCAGCTGCTGCCGGAAAATGGTTTCAATATCGCGCGGGCGCTGGTCGGCAGCGAAGGCACGCTTGCCACCACGTTGCGCGCGCAGACCTCGCTCGTCCAGGGACGCCACAAGCGCGTGCTGGTCGTGCTCGGCTTCGACAGTATTTTCGACGCGGCCGATAGCGTGCCCCATCTACTGCCGCTCGGCGCGATCGCGATGGAAGGGCTGGACCAGGGCATCGTCGGCGGCCTCAAGGAACTGGGACTGAAGCTCGACGACATCGCCGAACTGCCCGCCGGCGACGCGTGGCTGCTGGTCGAATTCGGCGCACGCACACGTGACGAAGCGATCGCGCAGGCCCGCGCGATGGCCAACGCAGCACAGCGCTTCCCGCAGCGGCCGAGTGTGCGCTTCGTCGAAGACGCGGCCCTCATGAACCGTCTGTGGACGATTCGAGAAACCGGCGCGTCGGCCACGTCGCTCTCTCTCGTGCCCCATGCACCGGACCCCGTGGTCGGCTGGGAAGACGCCGCGGTCGAGCCCACGATGCTCGGCTCGTATCTGCGCGAATTCACCGCGCTCGTGGCGCGCTACGGCTACAAGACGAACCTGTACGGCCATTTCGGCGACGGTTGCATCCACTCGCGCATCACCTTCGATCTGCGCTCGCCCAAAGGCATCACCGACTGGCGCGCGTTTCTGGAGGAAGCCGCGCAGCTCGTGGTCAAGTACCAGGGTTCGCTGTCCGGCGAACATGGCGACGGCCAGGCCAAGGGCGAGTTCCTGCACCTGATGTACACGCCGCGCCTCATGCAGGCATTCCGCGAATTCAAGGCCTTGTGGGACCCGCACGGTTTGATGAACCCCGGCAAGCTGATCGACGCGATGCCGGTGGACGCCAACCTGCGCATGGGTCCGCAATACCGGCAAGGCAACGTGAAGGGCATGTTCACGTATCCGATGGCAGCGCATGGCCATGCGAGCGCTGCGCAAGCCACGACCGGCGGCGCGCTCCAGGAACGCGGCTACGGACGCGAAACCGAGCGCTGCATCGGCATGGGCAAATGCCGCTCGATGGACGGCGGCACGATGTGCCCGAGCTTCAAGGCGACGCGCGAGGAACGCAACTCCACACGCGGCCGCGCCCGCCTCTTCTTCGAGATGTTGAACGGCGAGGTGATCGACGAGACGCGGGATGCGCAAGCGGTCAAGGAATCCATGGATATGTGTCTGTCGTGCAAGGGCTGCAAGAACGATTGCCCGACGCACGTGGACATTCCGAAATATCGCGCGGAGTTTTTGCACCGCTACTACAAAACACGCCGCCGCCCGCTGATGGATGCTGCCGTGGGCCGTATCGGCGCGTGGCTGCCGGTCGCGACGCGCGTGAGTGGACTGCTCAACGGCGTGATGCGCCATCCGCTCGTCAAGAAGGCTTCGCGACGCTTCGGCCTGTCGGAGAACGCACCATTCCCAGCCATCGCGAATCGCGCGTTCCGCGACACGGCGGCGGCGAAAAAACTGATCGCGCCGTGGCCCGGGCGCTTCGGCGCAAGAGACGTCGTGGTCTGGACCGATACGTTCAACAACGGCTTCTCGCCCGCCGTGCTCGAAGCGGCGTTGCATGTCGTCGAGGCGGCGGGCGGCACGGCGCGCCTCACGCCGCGCCACGTCTGCTGCGGACGTCCGCTTTACGACGTCGGCCTGCTCGACGAGGCGAAGAAGAACCTGCTCGAGATCGTGGAGATGATGCGCGCACCGGTCGTCACGAACGTGCCGGTGTTGATCCTCGAACCGAGCTGTCTCTCTGTGTTTCGCGACGAGATGCTCGCGTTGATCGGCAACGACGCCGAGGCAGGCGAACTCGCACGCAAGCTGTCGGCATCGTGCATCACGGTCGCCGATTTCGCGCAGAAACACGGCCTGAAACTCCCCCAGCCATCGCCCGACGGCGCGAACGCCGCGTCGGCCGTGCATGTGCACACGCACTGCCATCAGCGTGCATGCGGCGGCGCCGGTGCCGAAAAAACCATCGGCGCCAACGTGCTCGATACCGGCTGTTGCGGCATGGCTGGAGCATTCGGCTATCACGACAAGACCGCCACGATCGCGAAGGCGGTTGGCGAGAAGGAACTCGTGCCGAAGCTCAGGCTCTTGTCCGACGACGCGATCTTGGTGGCCGACGGTTTCAGCTGCCGCACGCAGATTGGCAAGCTCACCGGCCGCAAGGCGCAGCATCTTGCGCAGGCGATCGCGAGCGCGTACTCGCATGGCCGCGCCGACGCGGACGATCCAGCATAACGGCCCGCATCGAGCCCCACGCATTCCTCATTCACTTTTGCTCAACGCAGCATTCCAGAGAGAACCTGTCATGACCCGCGACAACAACACCCTGATCGAACATCGCCAGCATCACGTGCCGCGCGGCGTCGTCACCGCTCATCCGCTGTTCGTCGAAAAGGCGCAAGGCGCGCAGCTATGGGACGTCGAAGGCCGCCGCTTCATTGATTTCGTCGGCGGTATCGGCGTGCAGAACATCGGCCATAGCCATCCGCGCGTGATCGAAGCCGTGCAGAAGCAACTCCAGAAAGTCACGCACGCGGCCTTTCAGGTGGTCGGCTACGAGGTCTACACGCAACTCGCCGAACGCCTGAACACATTGATCGGCGGCGGCGAGCACTACAAGTCGTTTTTTTCGACGACGGGTGCCGAAGCAGTCGAGAACGCGATCAAGGTGGCTCGCGCGTATCGCAAGGTGCCGGGCGTGATCGCCTTCCGCGGCGGCTTCCACGGCCGCACGCTGCTCGGCTCGACGCTGACCGGCATGAGCACGCCGTACAAGCAGAATTTCGGACCGATGGCCGGCGAAGTCTTCCACACGCCGTATCCTGATCCGTACCGCAATTTCAGCGCAGCCGATGCAATTCGCGCGCTCGAAGACCTGTTCGCCACGCAGATCGCCCCGGATCGCGTCGCGGCCGTCATTCTGGAGCCGGTGCAGGGCGACGGCGGCTTCCTCTCGGCGGGCAAGGACTTCATGCAGGCGCTGCGCGCGCTGACGACGAAGCACGGCATCGTGCTGATCTGCGACGAGATCCAGGCGGGCTTCGGCCGCACCGGCGAAATGTTCGGCTTCCAGCACTTCGGCATCCAGCCGGACGTCGTCACGGTGGCCAAGAGCCTTGCGGGTGGTCTGCCGATCTCGGGCATCGTCGGCCGCGCGGACATCATGGAAGCGCCGCTGCCCGGCGGGCTCGGCGGCACGTACGGCGGCAACCCGCTTGGCTGCGCGGCGGCGCTCGCGGTGCTCGACGTGTTCGAAGAAGAGCAACTGCTCGCCAAGGGCCGTGCGCTCGGCGACACGCTGCACGCCGGTCTTGAGCAGATCGCCCGCGACCACGCCGCAATCGGCACGGTTCGCGGCCTTGGCCCGATGGCCGCGCTCGAATTCGTGCGCAACGGGGACCCGTTCCAGCCCGACGCCGACTTCGCGCAAGCAGTCATCGACGAGTGCCGTGAGGATGGCCTGCTGGTGATCAAATGCGGTGTGCATCGCAACACGGTGCGCCTGCTTGCGCCGCTGAACGCGTGTGACGAAATCGTCAACGAAGCGTTGATGATCCTCGGCAATGCGGTTTCGAAAGTGTCGGCCAAGGCGCGCTAAGACCTCGCCTGGGTGGGATTGCGGGGTCGCCGGGTCGCGCGTTGCGTAACGCTGCGCCGCGACGACGGTCCCTGCACAGCCCGTCCTTTTGTATGCCTTGTTGTTTGCAAGCCGATCAACGTCTTATTTTTTTGAGCTCACCCAGCCATGCTATTGGTGGTCAAATCGGGCGGACAGGAAGCGATGCCGGAATGGCAATCGCTGTACCGGGCCTTGTTGCCGGAACTGGAAGTTGTCGGTTGGGACGATCCGGCGCTGGATCCCGCGCGGGTCGAATACGCAATGGTCTGGGAGCCGACACCCGGACGGCTCGCGCAGTTTCCCGCGCTACGGGTGATCATGAGCAGCGCGGCAGGCGTGGATCACATTACGCGTGATCCTTCGGTGCCCGCGCATCTGCCCATCACGCGGATGGTGACACCCGAGACCGAGGAGCGGATGGCCGACTTCGTCACGGCAGCCTCGTACGGCATCGTCCGCGATTTTCCCATGCTGCGCGAAGCGCAAAAAGAACGACGCTGGGACGAGAGCATCGTCGGGCGGCGCGCGAGCGAGACGACCGTCGCGATTCTCGGCCTGGGCAACCTGGGCGCCGCGTGCGCCCGACGCCTCGCGGCAAACGGCTTTCGCGTCAAAGGGTGGGCACGCACGCACAAGCAGATCGAGCGGTGCGAGAGTTTTGCTGGCGACGAGCGTCTGGGCGAGTGCGTTTCAGACGCGCATATCGTCGTCAATCTTCTTCCGGACACGGCCGCCACGCGCGGGCTGATCGGCAACCGCTTTTTAGAGGCGCTGCCGCGCGGCGCTTCGTTGATCAACGTTGGCCGCGCGCCTCAGGTCGATCTGCGCGCGGTCGTGGAAAGTCTCGATACTGGGCATCTGCGCAGCGCGTTTATCGACGTGTTCGATTCCGAGCCGCTGTCACCGGACGATCAGATGTGGAATCACCCCAAGCTGTGGGTGAGTTCGCATATCGCCTCGGCAGTGTCACGGAAAAGCAAGGCCCGACAGATCGTCAAAAACATCCTGGCGGACCGGTCGGGGCAGCCGCTGGAACACGTGTACACCGCCAACCTTGGCTACTGAGCGTTGAGACCTCAAGCCATGGACTTCCGACCGGTCGACATCTCGAGCGCACGCATGTGGGCTGTCGCGACTACTCGACTGAGTCATTCACATCGGTGAGCCGGATCATGTGCGAATGGAGTTGCGCGTCGTCGTCCGCTTCGGGCGTGGTTCACAGTAGGGTTATACGACGAGCGGCATAGCGAGGGCGCGATGGTCGATAATCGGCGCTCACTTTTCACTTGGGGGCGCGGATGAATCGATCGGCTGGCGCGGCAGCGCAGCTGTCCGGGTGTGAACGCAAGCATCTCGCCGTACGGGCCCTGACGGGCGGGCACACCATCAGTTCGCTGGCCAATGGGCACGGCGTGAGCCGCAAGTTCGTCTAAGAGCAGAAACGCAAGGCCGGTGCGGCGCTCGATGATGCCTTCACGCGTGGGCCTGCACGACGAGATCTTCCATGGCGAACGCCCGGTGCTGGCCGGCGTCGATGCGGATTCGACCTACTGCTATCTGCCGGCCGCCGAAGACCATCGCGATGGCGACACCTGGGGCGTACACCTGCTCGATGCCGCGCAGCAGGGGCTTGCGGAACCGCGCCCCATGGAAATCCTTGATGGCCCGCTTCATACCGCACAGCACGCAGTGCCGACGCTGCACAGGTGATAGGCTCGGGCGACGGGCGCATCGGGTCGTACCGGTGATCGGCGCAAGATGCGAACCAAAATAGCAGGATTCCCCATGGCTTCGTACGCGCGGCGCTGCCGGCGCATTCACGCGGCCGCCTTCATCATGTCCTCGATCACCTTCTTCGCAGCTCGAGCGTGGCGTCAGCGTCACGTACGAGTCGATTCGCAACTGGCGCGACCGGTTTGGTGCGCGGTTTGTGCGCCGGACCAAGGCCTCGCGCGGCAAACCGGGCTCCACCTGGCATCTCGATGAAGTCTTCGTGAAGCTGCAGGGCGAGCCGTATGTGCTGTGGCGCGCGGTGGACGAACACGGAACGGAACTGGACGTGCTGCTGCAAAAGCGACGCGACAAGGCTGCGGCCAGACGCTTCTTCAGGAGAGTGCTGCGCTCACACCCGGTACCCGCGAAGATCGTGACTGATCAGCTGCGCAGCTACCCCGCTGCAAAGGCGGAACTGCCTGAGCTTGCCGGTGTGAAGCACGTCTTCGTGAAAGCTTTGGCCCGGGTCAATAACCGCGCTGAAAACAGTCACCAACCCACACGCCGGCGCGAACGCCAGATGCAGGGCTTCCGCGATCCGCGACGCACCCAGGCGTTTCTCTCGCGATTTGGTCCGATCCGTCAGCACTTCGTATTGCCCCGGCACCGAATGAACGCGGCCTGCCATCGCGCACAGCTGAAGGCGCGTTTGCAGGCGTGGTATGACTGGGCTGGCGTGCAACTCTTCAACGTGTATTAAAGAGGATACCTTAGTTTATCGGAATACCTCACACACCTCTCCGACAACTTGACAAAGCCCCAGCGTGCAGATCTTGCTACTCGGGACATCTTTCTCATTCTCGAGAATGATTGCAGCGTTGCCTTAGGCAGTGCCGATCTAAGCATTGACGCCATTCCGGCGCATGCGCCGGTTACGCGAGCGCTTGAGCTGAAGAAGGACGCGCCGGTGCTGCGCGTCGAACGGCTTACATACGACAGCGATCGCCAACCGGTCGACTTCGAATATCTCTACTTCAAGGGCGGCACGTTTCAATACCGGTTGCGCGTGGATCGAAAACGTTCTGTAAAGGCTAATCGCAGGGCCTGATTCGAGTGCGATCCAGATGTTCGTCCGGCAGGCTCGGCTAGACACGGCGGGGGTTCCGGCATTGCGTGGCGCCTCCTCAGGCAAACGTGTGAGGGCCGGCAGGATCATCGAGATGCAGTTCGACCGGATCGACGCTTCTCTACGCCCGGAAGTCTGTATATCACGCGTGAGCGCCGCAAGGCTCGCCAGTGTCACTTCGCCGGATCGGCCATTGCGATTCAATCGCTCCTCGTACTAGCGCAGGCCCAGCGCGATCGGGTGGGCTGCCTGGTCAAAGGCTACATGCTTGACGGCCGGACCTCAGCATGTGCCCTCTTGCGAACACGACTACTGTGAACTAGATACTTGGCCCGAGTGCGCTGCCAGGCCGCGCGCCTGAGACGAGCCGGACGCCTGAATTGCTTCATGTTGTCTACTTTTCATGATGCGTGCGTCAGGCGACCGGCGCTGACGGTCAATGCACCGCAATGACCTCGAGCACCTCGTCGTGCTCCTGGCGTTCCGCGAGGTACGGCGAGCGGTAGCCCGAATTCACGCCCCAGTAATAGAACACGAGCGACACCAGCGCGACGACCAGCATGTCCCAGCCGTAGGGAAGCAGACCGCTGCCGCCGAACTGCTTGCTGCCCAGCAGCGAGAGCAGCGCCATGATCGGCAGGTACGCGCACAGCCACCATGCCGCCTTCAGATCCTGGCCCCAGCCTTCGTAGCCCTGCTTGCCCTGGAAGTAGAAGTACACCGGCAGCGCGACGACCATCAGCAGAATGATTTCGCCGGTCAGCGGCCACTTCGCCCAGTACAGGATCATCGACGCGCACACGAACGCGAACGGTGCGATCACCTTCATGAACGGCACGGAGAGCGGGCGCTCGATGTCCGTGGCGGCGCGCTTGAGCGCCATCAGGCTGATCGGGCCGGTCAGGTACGAAATCACCGTCGCCACCGAGATCACCGCCGCGAGCGAGCTCCAGCCGCGGAAGAAGAACATGAAGATGAACGAGACGAGCAGGTTGAACCACATCGCATTGCGCGGCACGCCGTAGAACGGATGCACGTTGCCGAACATCTTCGGCATCGTGTTGTTGCGCTCCATTGCGTAGATCATGCGCGAGGTCGTCGCCATGTAGGTCGTGCCGGTGCCGCTCGGGCTCACGAACGCGTCGACGTAGAGCAGGATCGCGAGCCAGTTCAGGTTCAGCGCGATCGCGAGTTCCGCGAACGGCGACTTGAAGTTGAACGTGTTCCAGCCCTTCGCGACGTCAGCCGGATTGACCGCGCCGATATAGGCGATCTGCAGCAGCACGTAGATCACGAGCGCGCAGAGGATCGAGCCGATCACCGCGAACGGCACGCTCTTCGCTGGATTGCGCGCTTCGCCCGCCAGGTTGATCGGGCTCTGGAAGCCGTTGAACGCGAACACGATGCCGCTGGTGGCGACCGCCGTGAACACCGCCGACCAGCCATACGGCGCGAACTCGGTCGTCTGGCCGAAGTTCTCGTGGTGGAAGCTTCCAGCCATCAAGCCGGCGATCGTGAGACCGGGGATGATGAACTTGAAGATCGTGATCGCGCTGTTGGCACGCGCGAACAGCTTCACACCCCAATAGTTGAGCATGAAGTAGATGATCACGAGAATGGCCGAGAGCCCGAGCCCTGAATGGGTCAATGACCCGTCGACGAAGAGCGCGTGCGCCCAGTCATAGGGCCAGGTGCTCATGTACTGGATCGAGGCTTCGGCTTCGATCGGAATGACCGAGACAATGGCGATCCAGTTGGCCCACGCGCTAATGAAACCCACCAGTGCGCCGTGCGAGTAGCGGGCGTAGCGGACCATACCGCCCGACTCCGGGAACATCGCACCGAGTTCGGCGTAGGTGAGCGCGATGGCCAGAATGACCACGGCGCCGATGATCCAGGCGCAGATAGCGGCCGGACCTGCGATTTTCGCCGCCTTCCACGCGCCGAACAGCCAGCCCGAACCGATGATCGACCCGAGGCCAGTGAACATCAGCGCGAACGGGCCGATGTTCCGTTGTATCGATTGCTTCACATTGTCTCCTACGATATGGACAGCGCGCGCGAGCCATACCAGCGGGTCCGACACAGGCGTACTGTGCCAGGCCCAAGCCTGCTTTCACAGGCGACGGCGCCGATAGCGCGTGTCCTTGTTGTAATACCGTGTTACTGCCGAGGCAGAGGCATCCGCGATTGCAGCGGAGACGCGATGATGATGTGGCCTGTCGTGATCGTCTAATGCTGTGTCAGCATGATCATATGCAAATTATGCATAATAGCGACGAGGCTGCGCCTTCGTAGGGCACGCAGAACCATCCGTGTCGATGTCCTCGCCTTCGCGCGCAGCCGCTCTTTCATGGCGGGCGTCACGACGGGCATCGTCTTCGAACGGGCGCGGCGAACGACCACCTTCGGCTGCCTGGCAGCGTCCACCGGGTCAAAAGAATAGCCAGCGCTGTTCAATACTCGGCGATGCCGACTTGCAGGCGTCGCCGTTGCGGTGTTCATGGTGCGCCCAGACGATACCCGCCATCCAGTCGACAAACTGCAGGGAAAAACTGTCCCGGCTCTCCCACGGCGTGGTCTGCAGCATGGTCTCGGCACCCCGGCCCGCGAGTTCCGTGCAGAGGTACTCATGCAGTGAATGTTTCAGTTCGACCTTCAGTGAGCGCGCATCAGGGATAAAGCACACGGAATCGTATTCACCCATGACGTCGAGCAGCAGCAGCTTCGCCATGAAGTTGTGTACAGGCCATTGGGCGTGCGACGGAAAGCGCCGTTGACCCTTTCCTTGCGCACCGTGATGGTCACGAAACGGATATCGGGCCGTTTCGCCCGGATTTTTGCAAGCTCGCCCGCGAAAGCCATGCGCTCGCCAGATGAGAGCTGCACGGACTTGAGTTCGTTACCCGAGGAACGGCCGCGATGCTTGTACACGCCACGCACCACCCGTTCGAGGACCGGTTCCGCCCCGTCCGGGATGATGGCCGCGGCCAGCGTGAAGAAACGGCTTGAGCCGCCCCGCTGATACGGAGCATCCAGTTTCCAGCCGAGACAGCCGCTTTCATCGAGAAAGATCGTTGCGCCCAAATCCTTACGCCCACAGCCTTGCGCCCACATCGTGGCGCCCATATGAAAATAGCCTCCCGAAGGAGGCTACTTGGAAAAGGTGCGGTACCCGGACCTGACGTACTCACAGTACGCTTACGATCGCCGACGCCGATTTGTCGCAGGGGACCCGGGCATATTTAAACCGCAGCGCCGCTATACCTCCACTATGCGGGCGAATGTCCGGATTTTCAACGGGCCGTTGCAGGCCTGCCCTGGGTCGGGCATCGGTTAGCGGCGCGCGTTCACCGCGTCCTTGAACGCCTTGCCGGCCGTGAACTTCACGGTCTTTGCGGCGGCAATCTGGATTTCAGCGCCGGTGGCCGGATTGCGGCCGGTGCGTGCCGCACGGGCACCGGTCGAAAACGAGCCGAACCCGAGCAGCTGGACGGCATCACCCTTCGAGACCGCCGTCGTTATGGTCCCGATAAAGGCGTCAATTGCCGTCGCCGCAACTGCCTTGCCCTGCCCGGTGGCGGTCGCTACGGCGTCCACCAGTTCCTGCTTGTTCATTGGCGATTCCTCGTTGTGACTGGATGACGCCACCCCACCCCATCGGCGCGCTGTCGCGCAATCGCTGCCGTCGACCCCGCGGGTTGAGCGTGCGCGCCCGTCCGACGAAGTGAAAGTTGATCCAGTCCAGAAGTGAAATTTGTACCGGCCCCACAAAACCGCACGGCGCCGCAACTGTTCGTTTCCCCGGAGCAGCTGGGCGATCCAACGAAGTGGAAAATAGCGTGTCCCCGGGGAATCGGCTCGACGAGCGCATCCATCCCACCACACAGGTCCCCGTGAGCAGTCAGTGGGTCACCGGACTGGCGCTTTGGGCACGCACCCCCTTCAGCGCTCAAACTCCGGTTCGTCGAACAGATCGGGGCCTGTCCGGAACGCGGCGGGCTCGGGCACTTCGCCAGCGCGGACCTGCGCCAGCCGGTGCGGTGGCAGCCAGACCTCCTCGAGCGCGCTGATCCCGCCTTCGATCAGCTGCTGCAGGAAAAAAGACGGCTTGCGGCCGCTCGTTTCAGCCAGTAGCCGGAGCCTGCGCTCAATGCCCGGATCGATGCGGACTGCGACAACCTTCAATTTTGCTGCTTTCCTGGGCCTGACCAACCTGCACTCCGCGATTTTCAACGTACACGCATTTTACGCGGAGCCGCCGGGCGTATTGCACTATGCGCCGGGATTGGCGGCACACACGTCACGCCGGTTGCTGCATGCATGCGCCGGCGAGCCGGCAACGCTTCGCGTTCGCCGGCTCGCGTTGGGCCCTCGCCCGATGTCGTTGTGCGTGTTCGCTGACCATCAATCACTGTTGCGATAACCGCCTGCCATCTTTTCGCGAAAGCGAACCTGCCTGACGCTTGCGTTCCAGCGTGCAGACTAGCTGCGGATCAGAAATCTGTCACGGTTCTTCGCCTCCTTGATCCAGTTCGGCGCACGGCCCCGGCCCGACCAGGTTGCGCCGGTCTTCGGGTCACGGTATCTGTCCGGCACGGCGGTTCCGGCGGTCTTCCTCGGTCTGCCCCGCCCGCGTCCGAAAATGTCGTGCTCGGTGAACCCGTACTCGGCCACCTTGGCCCGGATGTCCGCGAGGATCTCCTGAAACTCTGCCGCCCGGGCGGCCGCCGCCTGTGCCTCCAGCTCGGCCATCTGGGCCTTGAGCTCCCTGTATGTTGCCAAGATTTGTCTCCCCGACTAGATATGATGATGGCGATCATAGCCCGCTTCACGGCAGTGCGATCAGTGGCTGCCCACTCAGTCTCAAACGGGCGTCGGACCCGGCACACGCACCCTGACACGCCTCCGGCGCTCGCCCACCAGTGATTAGAAGAAGAGTCCCTGCTGCCGCTCATCACGTGCAGGCGGCAATGAAACTTTCGCGCGGCGAGCGGTGCGGCGACGCGCGAGGCGGCGCACGTGGGCCACGAGCTCGGCCCGGACGCCCTCCGCCACCAGCACCAGTGAATACAGCTGCAGGCCGTCGGGCCCGGCTTCAGGTCGCGCGCGCAACGACATGCGCAGGGCCAGACGCCGCGCGCGATCGAGCAGCTGGGCGCGGCTCATTCCCGGCCAGCACGCGGCGACCAGTGCCGCGACCGGCGGCGCAAGCGATTCGGGGGCGCAGCCGGCGGGCAGCGCGAGGGCAACGAGTTCGAAGCGGACGGCCATGTCGTGGGGAAATGCGGTTCTGACCTGCCGGGAAGACCGGACGACCTGCCCATCCTGGCATCAATCGCGCTGCGCGGCAAATCCCTTCCGCAGCCAGCGCCTCACCAGCCACTGACCGTCGCAGAAGCTGCCAGAGCGCTGTGGGACACCATCGGCGCGCACCACAGATCCCAAGTTTGTACCAGGAATTTGCGACGCAATCACGCCATTAAGATAAGTATTCTTATCATAAGGTGTCGATTTACTCGCAAAACTCTGCACACGGTAAATCGCCCGCCAGGCGCCCGCGCTTGAAGCGGTGGCTCATCACCTGTCCGTAAACCTCCCTTTACGAACGGCGCCCCTGACATGTACTTTTTAACAATGCTCGAATAGGCTTCTTTCCCGGTCGACGAAGTTACCTACCGAAGGGGCGCAAAAGTGTGTCGCTGGAATGAGGGCATGACGGTCACGCCGCTGCCTTCCACATGGGCCCGAATCACGGATCCTCTACTACATACGCGAATTTCCCGACCAGATTCATCATCCGAAGGAAGAGCAATACCTGTTCGCGCGGCTGCGCGAATGTACCGACGAGTGCGACGCCGTCATCGAGTCACTCGAGCACCAGCACGAAGAAGGCGAGCGACGCGTGAGCGCGCTCGAACGCGCGCTCACGCGCTATGAACTGGCCGGCGCCGGCATGCGGTCCGCGTTGCGCGACGAGGTCATCGCTTATGCCGAGTTCTATGCCAATCACCGGCATCTTGAGGAATCCATAATTCTGCCCGCTGCGCAACGCTATTTGACCACCGCCGACTGGGTGGAAATCGACGAGGCGTTCGGTGCGAATCGCGATCCGTTCGAGAGTCTCGGAAACGAGGAGCATCTCGACGATCTCTATGCGCTGATCGTCCAGACGGTGCCCGACGCGCGATCGTGACCACCGGCATGAGGCGCGGAAAGCCGCGCCCGGCTCCCCCATACAACCTCACATCTCGATGACGACCTTCAGCGCCTGCGTGCTGGCCGCGTTCGAGAACGTCTCGTAGGCCTTGAGCACGTCGGCGAATGCAAAGCGATGCGTGATGAGCCGGGTCGGATCGATGCGCCCGGAGCACACAGTCTTGAGCAGCATCGGCGTGCTCACGGTGTCGACGAGCCGCGTCGTGATCGAGACGTTGCGGTCCCAGAGCTTGTCGAGGAACAGCGAGGCCGGCACGCCATGCACGCCGATGTTCGCAATCGTGCCGCCCGGCGCCACCAGTTGCTGGCAGAGCTCGAACGTCGCGGGCACACCGACCGCCTCGATCGCGCAGTCCACGCCGACGCCTTCCGTGAGCTTCATCACCGCCTCGACAGCGTCCGAGGCGCGCGGATCGATGCCCGCCGTCGCGCCGAAGCGCTTCGCGCATTCGAGACGGTTCGCGTCCATGTCGATCATGATGATCTGCGCGGGCGAATAGAACTGCGCCGTCAAAAGCGCCGCGAGCCCGATCGGCCCCGCGCCCACGATGGCGATCGTGCTGCCGGGCTCGACCTTGCCGTTGAGCACGCCGCACTCGAAGCCCGTGGGCAGAATGTCCGAGAGCATCACGAGCGCCGCTTCGTCGAGGCCGTCGGGAATCTTGTAAAGGCTCGTTTGCGCGTGCGGCGTGCGCACATATTCGGCCTGGGTGCCGTCGATGCGGTTGCCGAGAATCCAGCCGCCCGTCTTGCAGTGCGAGTACATGCCGCGCCGGCAGTATTCGCATTGCCCGCAGCTAGAGATGCACGACACCAGCACGTGATCGCCGGGTTTGAACGCCGTCACGCCGCTGCCGACTTCGTGCACGACGCCCACGCCTTCGTGGCCGAGAATGCGCCCCGGCGTGCAGGTCGGCACGTCGCCCTTGAGGATGTGCAGATCGGTGCCGCAGATCGTCGTTTTCGACATCTTGACGATGGCGTCGCCGGGCGCCTGCAATTCCGGCATCGGACGCGTTTCGACCGCAAAGCGGCCCGGACCGTTGTAGACCAGTGCTTTCATGTTCCCTCCATCGGCGTTCGAAAATGGGCCGGCGCGGTCGGCGCGCGCGAGCGGTTCGCAGCGCGCGCGGGACGGTCTGCCCGGATGGTGCGTAGTGCGGGCGGGCAGGCCACCGGCGGCTTCCATCATGCGCCGCGGCCGCATGGAGCAGTTGACTTCGATCAACTGTGCGCCGTCGGCCACTGATTGATGCAGGTCAAATGGCGATGGGTAGCCGTCCGGTCGAATATCGTCAGCTGGCACGCGCCGTGCGGATATCTGCGATGTGTGCTGGCATAACCCGGAGCGCCGATCATGACCATGCTATCCCTCCTGCGCAGGCTCCTTTGCGGGCCGCGCCGCTTCCGCCGCGTGCGGACCCTGACGCTGGCGCGCACGCGCGCCATGCCCGCGGCTTCGCCGCTTGCCGTCGTGCTGCCATGCCCCGCGCGCGTCAGCGTCAAGTTCCGTTCGCGCTGAGCCGCGGCAACGCGCGGCGCGATGCCCGTCGCGCCGATCGTGCGTTGCGCCATGCGGCGACCTACCCGCATCCGGCGGCCCGCGTCGTGCGCATCGAAACGCATCTGTCGGTCGTGTATCTCGCGGGGCGCTACGCCTACAAGGTCTTCAAGCCGGTGAAGTTCGGCTTCGTCGATCTCACGCGCCTCGCGCGGCGCCGCCGTTGCGCGCAGGCCGAATGCACGCTCAATCGCGCGCTGGCGGGGCCGCTTTATCTGGGCGTGTGGCCGCTCGTGGCGCGGGGCTGGCGCGGCGGGGCGTTCGGCCCGGCGTTGCCCGCGCATGAGGTGGCGCGAGGAACGCTCGCCGCCGCGTACGAAGCCGCACGGGGAACGCGTGCCGCCGCGCCCGAATACGCGGTGCGCCTGCGGCGCTTCGATGCGGGCGCGATGCTCTCCGCGCGCTGCGCGCGCCACGACGACGGCTTGGCCGATGCCGACGCGCTGGCGGCGCGCTGGCGGCGCGCCTCGCGCACTATCACCTGCACGCGCCCCGGCGCGCGCACGCGCAAACGGTGCTCGAAAGCGGCTACACGGCGATCGTCGACGCGATCTTCCTGCGCGAGCGAAACCGCGCGGCGTTCATCGCGCTCGCGCGTCGTTCGCGGGTTCAGATCTTGAGCCCTCCCGCCCGCGCGCCGCGTAAAACGCCTCGCACATAGCCATCGCCGCAACCCATACAGGCCATCGAATGTGGTACGCCCTTGTCGAACAGCAGCGCCAGTGGCTGCGTGCGTGGCGCGCGGCGGCGCAGTTTCCCCAGCTGTTTGCGCCACTCACCTGCGCTGCCTGGCCCGCGCCGGCGCTCGCTCGTGCGGCTTCCACCTGTTACGCCGATCTCTACGAGCCCCTGCTCGGCCTGGAGAACAGCCCGCCGCCGTTCGCGATCGGTTCCATCGAGCTCGATGGCCGTCTCTGTGCCGTCGAGGAAAGCGTCGTCGCGCGCATGCCGTTCTGCGAGCTGCGCCGCTTTGCACGCCGCTTCATACGCACCGACGTACGCACCGGCGCCTCGCGCGCCGTGCTGCTCTGCGCGCCGCTGGCCGGCCATGCCGCGGTCATGATGCGGGAGACGGTCGAGGCGCTGCTCGCCGATGGCGACGTCTACCTCACCGACTGGATCAACGCGCGCGACGTGCCGCTCGACGCGGGGCGTTTCGGCCTCGACGAATACGTGGCAATGCTCGACGGCTTCATCGACCGGCTCGCGCGGGACGAACGGCCGCTGCACGTGGTGGCCGTCTGCCAGTCCACGTTTCCCGCGCTCGGCGCCCTCGCGCTGCGCGCCCAGCGCGCGCTCGCCCCGCCCGCGAGCATGACGCTGATCGGCGGCCCGCTCGACGCGCGTCTCAACCCGAGCACGCTCGGCCTCGCGGCTGCGTCGCATTCGCTCGACTGGTGCCGCCGACATCTGCTCGACGTGGTGCCGCCCGGGTTCGCGGGGCAAGGCAGGCGCGTGTTTCCGGCCTGGCTGCAGCAGGCCGAGATCGCGATTGCGTATCCGCATCGTTATATGTCGCTGATCGACCGCTATGCGCAGGCGAGTTCGCGCGGCGACGCCCCTGCGCTCGCCGATGCGCGCCGCGCGCTGCTCGAATACGCGGCGCTGCTCGACATGCCGGCCGAGTATTTTCTCGACACCGTGGATATCGTGTTCCAGCGTGCGCTGCTCGCAAACCGCGCGTGGCGCGTGGGAGGTTTGAGCGGCATCGGCAGCAAAAACGGCGGCACGCTCGTCGATCCAGCCGCGCTGCGCGACACCGTGCTGCTGACCGTCGAGGGCACGCGCGATGCCGTCACGGGCGCCGGACAAACACACGCGGCGCTCGATATGTGCAGCGGCGTCGCGGCGCACGCACGGCTGCGTCTCGATGTCGAAGGCTGCGACCATTACGGCCTGTTCACGGGCGAGCGCTGGCGCAACGACGTGCATCCGGCGCTACAGGCGGCGTTCGCGCGCGCCGACGCCGCGCAGATGCGCTTACGCGCGATGTCTTGCAGAACCGGCGCCACGTCGGGCTGACAACGTCCCCCTACGCTTCCAGCACATATTCCCCCGGCGCCGCGCCCAGCCCCACTTCCGGCGTGCGCCCCGCCACCTCGCCCGTCGAGCGCTCGCGCAGCCAGTCGCGCCAGCAGAGCCACCACGACCCGTCGGCCGTCGGCGTCCCCTTCACGAACTCGTGCGCGCTCCGGTAAGCCGCACCGGGCGCGCGCGTCGCGCAGCGGTAGTACCGGTGCGCATGCCCCGGCTCGGACACGATGCCTGCGTTATGCCCGCCCCCCGTCAGCACGAAGGTCAGCGCGTTGTGCGTAAGCAGATGCAGCTTGTAGACCGAGCGCCACGGCGAGACGTGATCACGCTCGGTCCCGACGACGAACATCGGCGCCTCGATATCGGAGAGCGCGACCGGCCGGCCATCGACGCAATAGCGGCCCGCCGCGAGGTCGTTGTCGAGAAAGAGCCGCGTCAGGTACTCGGTGTGCATGCGGTACGGCATGCGCGTCGTGTCCGCGTTCCACGACATCAGGTCGTTGCGCTTGGTGCGCCGGCCGAGCAGATACTCGCTCATCATGCGCGACCAGATCAGGTCGCGCGCGTTGAGCAACTGGAACGCCGCCGACATCTGCGAGCCGTCCAGATAGCCCTGGCGCCACATCAGCGCATCGAGCGCGGCCAGTTCGCTCGCATCGATGAAAAGCCCAAGCTCGCCCGGCTCGCTGAAGTCGGTCAGGGCGGCCAGCAGCGTGACGGTGCGCAGCACATCGCTGCGGGCGTCGCGCGCGAGCGCCGCCGCCCCCATCGCGAGCAGCGTGCCGCCGAGGCAGTAGCCCACCGCGTGCACGGCCTCGCCGCAGCGCGCGCGCACCGCTTCGAGCGCCGCGAGGAAACCGTCGCGCAGGTAGTCGTCGAGGCCCAGATCGCGGGCCTCTCCGCCCGGGTTACGCCATGAAATCGCGAACACCGTGAAGCCCGCGTCGACGAGAAAGCGGATCAGCGAATCGCGCGGCTGCAGGTCCAGGATGTAGTACTTCATGATCCACGACGGCACGATCAGGACCGGCTCGCGCGCGACGCCGGGCGTCGTGGGCGCGTACTGGAGCAGTTCGCAGAGCGCGTTGCGCCAGACGACGCGGCCCGGCGTGAGCGCGACGTCGCGGCCCGGCACGAAGGTCTGCCCGCCGGGCGCATGCGCGCCGCCGCGGCCGGCGGCCAGTGCCACGGCGTCTTCGAGCCAGTTGTGGAGGCCGGCCACGAGATTCGCGCCACCGTTGCGGATCGTCGTATCGAGCACGACCGGATTGGTGGCGATGAAGTTGCCCGGCGAGCAGGCATCGAGCCACTGGCGCGCCGCGAGGGCCACCAGTTGCTGGTGGTGCTGCTCCACACCCGGCACGCCGCGCGTCGCCTCGTGCCACCAATGCTGGACCGCGAGAAAGCCGTCGCGATAGAGCCGGAAGGGCCAGCTCGACCATGCGGCGTCGGCAAAGCGCGGATCGGCTTCGCCGCTGTGCACCGCGACGCCGCTCTGGTCCTCGTCGTCCGATTCGCCTGCGGCGGGCACGGCGGCCGGATACAGGCTCGCGGCCAGCCACGCCTGAGTGGCAAGGTCGAAGCCCTTGCCCGGCGAAATCGCGAGATGCGCGCCCCAGTCGAGCGCGGCGAGCCCGAGCGAGATCGGCGAGAGCCCGAAGGTCATGGCCGCCATGCTCGCGTGCGCGGCAAGGTTCCACTCGACGGCCGGCGCCGCCGCGCCGCCCACCGAGACGATGCGCTCCTGCAACGCGGCCACCTCGCTCGCGAGCGTGGGCTGATAGCCCACGCGCGAGGGCATGCGCCCGAGCGACGCCGACACCTCGGCGCCCGCCTGCACGAAGCGGAACACGTTGTCGATCATGAGCAGCACGTTCTGGCGCTTCTCGTCGCGAAAGTGCTCGGCGATCGTGAGCGCCGTGAGCGGCACGCGCCAGCGCGCGCCGGGCGGCTCGTTCATCTGGCCGTACACGAGCACCGTGCGCGCGAGCACGTTCGAGCCGCGCATGTCGGCGAGCATCTCGTGGCCCTCGCGCGAGCGCTCGCCCACGCCCGCGAACACCGAGATGCCCTGGTAGCGCTCGACCATCGCGTGAATCAGCTCCATCACGAGCACGGTCTTGCCGACGCCCGCGCCGCCGAACATCGCGGCCTTGCCACCTTGCGCGAGCGGCGCGAGCAGATCGATCGCCTTGATGCCGGTCGTGAAGATCTCGGTGGAGCCGCGCAGCGCGGCGAGCGGGCCGCCCTGGGGCTCGACGCGCGCGCCGCGCCGTAAGCCCGCCGTCGACTGCAAGGCGAGCGCGCGCAATGCCGTGGGGCCGAGATGGGCCTCGACTTCGGCAGTGAGGCGCGAGCCGTCGTCGCGCACGATCCACAGCGCGTCTTCCACGGGCGGCAGCGGGCCAGCCTCGAACACCACGTCCAGCACGGCGCCGCGCACGGCGCTCACGCGCCCGGCGGCGCGCGCTCCTGCCGATGCAGCGGCGGCGGCATCGGGCGAACGGTCGTTTGAGTCGGTGCTGATGGGCACGGCGTTTCTCCGCATGGCCAGGCTTGGGTCCGTCCAGGATAGGCGCCTCGCGGGTATTTCGACTGATTTCGGTCAAATCGTCGCGTAGCGGGCCGCCAATCGAACCGCAAGCCGGGTGTGCGACGGCCAGGCTCGCCGCGCTCGCCCTCCGCATAGCCCTGGTTGATCTGAGTCAATTGGGGGCCCGCGTCCGGCGTCGAGACTGCAGCGGAAAGCCCCTCGCAAAACCACCCCCAGGAGACAGCCATCATGAAACCCACCG
The DNA here is from genome assembly GCF_905220245.1 of Paraburkholderia sp. J63. Classification (NCBI taxonomy): domain Bacteria; kingdom Pseudomonadati; phylum Pseudomonadota; class Betaproteobacteria; order Burkholderiales; family Burkholderiaceae; genus Paraburkholderia; species Paraburkholderia sp. J63. Next base: position 95,021 of record NZ_CAJMZF010000019.1, read on the forward strand.
CCCCCAACCCCGCGTCGCTCGGCCTCGCCGGATTCGCCCTCACGACGTGGCTCCTCAGCATGATCAACGCCGGCTGGTTCAACGGCGACGCGCTCGGCCTCGTGCTCGCCTGCGCGCTCGCGTTCGGCGGCACGGCGCAGGCCGTCGCGGGGCTCATCGAGATTCCGCGCGGCAACACCTTCGGCGCCACGGCGTTCATCGCCTATGGCGCGTTCTGGTGGTCGCTCGCGCTCTATCTGCAGTTCCTGCACGAGCATGTCGTGCCCGCCTTCGTCGGCTGGTATCTGCTGCTCTGGGGCGTCTTCACGTTCTATATGTGGATCGCGACGTGGCGCTCGGCGCGCGCGCTGCAACTGCTGTTCGCCGTGCTCTGGATCACGTTCTTCCTGCTCGCCTCCAGCGAATGGACCGGCTCGCTGGCGCTGCACCACGCGGGCGGATATGCGGGACTCCTGACGGCCCTCGTCGCGTTCTACCTTTCGGCGGCGGAGATCATCAACGAGACGCACGGCCGGCGCGTGCTGCCGACCGGCACGCCCGCGAGCCCCGGCGCCGGGGATCTGCCCGCCGCGCGCGCCGCTTGACGCAAGCGTGCGTCGCCCGGCGCCGGAGCACGCGCGTCTACGCGGATACGCCCATGACGCTCGACACGCTCGGCGAATTGCTTTGGGCTGCCAACGGAATCAATCGCGCCGAAACGGGCGGCCATACCGCGCCCTCCGCGCACGGCTTCAACGAGATCGACATCTATGTCGCGCTGCCTCATGGGGTGTATTGCTATGAGCCCGCGCATAGCCGGCTCGTGCTCAAGCATGCCGTCGACGCGCGCAACATGACGGGCTATCAGGACTTCGTGGGCAAGGCGCCGCTCGATCTCGTGTACGTGCTGCGCGGCTCGCAGACACTCGCCACGCCCGCGCAGCAGCGCCAGTTGTTCGCGGCCGTCGCCACCGGGGCGATCGCGCAGAACGTCTCGCTCTATTGCGCCTCGGAAGGGCTCGCCACCGTGGTGCGCGGCTGGATCAACCACCGTCTGCTCGCCGAGGCGCTGCGCCTGAACGAGGACGAAACGCCGATCCTCGCGCAGACCGTCGGCAGGCCGGCGGCGTGAGTGACGAGCGCCACGAAGCGTGCCGTGAAAATCGCCGCGCGCTAACCGCACATTCACCCACATCATTGCGGCGCGCATTCGGAGCAGACCTGCGCGCCGCGTCGATCGCGCTCAGGCGCCCGCCGATGCGCCGCGATGCTCCGGCTGCACGGCCCGCACTTCACCATTCGAGCCAGTCGCGCCATTCATGCCATTCGGCAGCGCGCTCGCGAACCGGCCGAGGTACGTGAACCAGTCCCCCGCCTGCGGCACGGCCCCGGCCGTCCCCGTCATGCTCGCCGGCACGCCGCGCATCCAGGCCTTTTCCATATTGAGGACCGTGTCGCGCAGCAGCGCCCCATAGGCCGCCTGGTTCTGCGCCGCCGCGCCAAGGCTTTGCTCCCACAAGGCCACGTTCGCGGCCAGGTACTCGCGCATCAGCGTCTGCCACGTCTGCGCGAAGGTCGTCATGTCGTAGGGGCGCATCTGCATGAACGCGTCACAGGCATGTTTCGCGGCGGCACGGTCGTGTTCGAGACGCTTCGCGTGCAGCCCGAGCGCCGCCTCGAACTGATCGAAGCCAAGCTGCACCGCGCGCGTGCCCATGCTCAGCGGGGATTCCGGTTGGACCGGCACACTCTGAGGGATGTCTTTCATTTCATTCTCCTGATCAATTCAGTTTCGTTCGGTGCTCACGTCGCTCACTTGTCGTCGCGCACGAGCAGCACCGGGCAATCCGCTTCGCGCACGAACGCCTCCGCCACGCTGCCGAGGAAGGCGCGCCTCATGCCGCGCCGGCCATGCGTGCCGAGCACGACGAGCTGCGCGCCCACGCGCTTGGCGCAGCGGTGCAGGCAGTCGGCCACGCTGTCGGTGACGGCCTGCACTTCGAGCAGTTCCGTCTCGCAGCTCACGCCCACGGCCTTCGCTTCGGAGCGCGCGACCTCCAGCAGCCGTCTGGCCTCCTCCCGATACGCGGCGATCAGATCGGCCGGCACATAGGTCAGCCCCATGCCGAGCGGCGCCACGACGTCGATCACGTGCGCGACGCACAGTTGCGCGCCCGTCAGGCGAGCGACGCGCAGCGCCTCGGCGAGTGCCCGCGCAACTGCGCAATCGCGCGCACCGCGGTCTGGGCCTGCCACGCGTAATCGACCGCGCCCCGGAGCCCGACGTGGCCGTGCTCGACCTGGACCTGCACGGCGTCCTCGCTGAGCCCGGCCGTCCAGCGCAGCACCGAGCGCGCGATGTGCGCGATGTCTTCGTCGGTGCGCAGGTCCTCGCCCGGCAGATGCACGTCGAGCTCGACCACGAGCGCGCGCACGCCGCCCACGCGCTGCGCGGCCTGCCCCGCGGCGATCTTCTCGCCGAGGCTCGCGGGATGCCCCGAGAGCGTCACGATGCCGTCCTTGACCTCGACGCCGATATTCGACGCCGTCACCGCCGGTTCCCACTCGAGTTCCGCTTCCACGTCATGCTTGAGCTGCAAATCGGTCTTCATTGCCGCCTCCGTCGAATCCGGTCCAACGCGGACCGTCGGACCCAGCGTGGCATGAGGCGTTGTTGCTCGACTGATCTGCATCAACTGGCATGGCGGGCCGCACGCTCATCCATGCATGTGCATGCCGCCGTTGACGGCGAAGTTCGCGCCCGTCACGAAGGCGCCGTCGTCCGAGCACAGGTACGCGATCAGCGCCGCCACCTCCTCCGGACGGCCCAGCCGGCCCAGCGGAATCTGCGGCAGGATGCGCTTTTCGAGGATGTCCTGCGGCACCGCTTCCACCATCGCGGTCGCGAGATAGCCGGGCGACACCGTGTTCACGGTCACGCCGTGCTTCGCGACTTCGAGCGCGAGCGACATCGTGAAGCCGTGGACGCCGGCCTTCGACGCCGCGTAGTTGGTCTGCCCGAACGCGCCGCGCGAGCCGTTCACCGAGCTGATGTTGACGACGCGGCCGAAGCGGCGCTCGACCATGCCGGCGAGAAACTGCTTTGTGAGATTGAAGGCGCCGTCGAGATTGGTGTGCATCACTTCGTCCCATTCGCGTTTCGTGAGCTTCATGAAGCTCGCGTCGCGCGTGATGCCGGCGTTGTTGATCAGCACGTCGACGGCGCCGAACTGCGCCAGCACTCGCTGCGCGCATTCCTCGCACGAATCGTAGCTGCCCACGTCGACGCCGAACGCGTGGAACGTGCGCCCCGCCGCGCGTTCGCCGTCGAGCCAGCGCATCACGTGATCGTTGTGCTCCGAATGCGATACCGCGACGGTCAGGCCGGCGTCATGCAGCCTGCGGCTGATCGCGGCGCCCAGGCCGCCCATCCCGCCGCTCACAAAAGCAACGCGTTCGCTGCGCATGGCAACTTCTCCTCGCAAAGTGGCGACCGGCCGCGAACCGGCGCGGTCGAATGGGGTTCAACCAAGGTGGCTCAACCAGAGTGGCTCAACTATAGGGGCCGCGCCCTCCCCGCGATTGACGTGCATCAATTGCAACCTGGCCGCGCCGACGCCCGCGCACGCTTGACTCAAGTCAATCGAAAACCGGCGTGGACGCCCACACTGAGCCGCACGGAACATCGCTTCGGTGTCCCGTCCATCGTGGAGCGCCGATCATGAATTACCGCAGCATCCTCGTTCATCTGGACGAAAGCGAACCTGCGCGCACGCGCCTCGATGTCGCGCTGCACGTGGCGAAGCGGCACGGCGCTCATCTGAGCGCGCTGTTCGCGCCCGCCGTGCCGGAGCACGACGCGGCCTACGCGTTCATCCTCGACGCCGAGTATTGGTCGCAATGCCATCGCGAGCACGAAACATGCCGCCGCGCGCTCGAGCATCACTTTTTCTCGCGCCTCGCCGAGATGGAGCTCAAAGGCACCTGGCGCACGGCGGCCCACGCGCAGCACGAGTTGCTCGCGCGCGCACGTTTCGCAGACCTGATCGTGCTGGGCCAGAGCAATCCCGCCGATGTGGACGCATCGCTGAGCAACCGCTTTCAGGCTCGCGTGGTGCTGAGCGCGGGACGGCCGGTGCTGTTCGTGCCGTTCGTGCCGCCCGTGTCTTCGCCCGCCAGCGGCGGATTTGCGCACGTGGGCGACCACGTGATGGTCGCCTGGGATGCGGGCCAGTCCGCCACGCGCGCGCTCCACGACGCGCTGCCGTTCATGCGGCTCGCACGGCAAACCGAGCTCGTGACCTTCACGCCCACGCACCAGGACGGCGCGCTCGCGCACCAGAACGAAGACCGCATCCCGGCCGCCGACATCGGCCTCGTGCTCGCGCGCCACGGGCTCCACGTGCAGGTCACGGAGCTGCATCCGCCGCCCACGGTCCCGGTCGGCGACGCCCTGCTCGCGCGCGCCGCCAAGACCGGCTGCGACCTGGTCGTGATGGGCGCCTACGGGCACGCGCGCTGGAAGGAGCTGATCCTCGGCGGCGTGACGCAGACCGTGCTCGGCGCGATGCAGGTTCCCGTATTGATGTCGCATTGAGCGTGCCTTACTGGCCGCTTGCGTGCGAGCTTTCCGACTGATGTCGAAGGAAAACGCCATGTGCTACAAGACCCTGCTCGTCCACCTCGACGACTCGCCGCGCTGCACGGTGCGTCTTGCGCTCGCGCTCGAACTCGCGGGGCGCTTCGACGCGCATCTGGTCGGGCTCTATGTTCCGGCGCCGCATGCGCGCACGCCCTCGCCCGAGGACGCATCGGCTGCGCAGGAACGCAGCGAGCGGGCGCGCGCGCAGTTTCTCGACGCCGGCGCCCGCGCGGACCGCATCGTCGAATGGCGTGCGCCGCAGCCCGGCGACGGCACCGGCGCCATCGGCATCGCCGATGCCACGCTGCACGCGCGCCACGCCGACCTGCTCGTGCTCGGCCAGCACGACAGCGCCGATCCCGCCATCACAATACCGGGCGACTTCGTCACGGATCTGCTGATGAGCGCCGCGCGGCCCGCCATCGTGGTCCCGCATTCGGGCGCGTTCCCGGCATTCGCGCGCAACGTCCTGATCGCGTGGGACGGCAGCCGCGAAGCGGCGCGCGCGGCCTCGGACGCCCTGCCGCTGCTGCGCCGCGCCGACCATGTCTCGATCGAGGTGGTCGCCCCGCAGCGCGTCAGCCATCCCGCGCGCGCCGAAGCCGAAGCGATGGACGCCGCGGCATGGCTCGACCTGCACGGCGTAAGCGCATCGTTTCACGAAAGCGCCGGTGCATCGGGACTCGGAACGGGCGCCGCGCTGCTGAGCCGCGCGAGCGACCTGCGCGCCGACCTGCTGGTGGCGCTCGCGTATGCGCACGCTGCTCGAAGCCATGACGCTGCCGGTCCTGATGTCTCACTGATACCGCCTCCGATTCACCGTGGCGCGGCGGCGCATGCTGGATGCCGCCGCGCACGTTCCGCCAGGAAACGGGCCATGCACGAGAACCCCGGCGCGCGCGCCGCCGACAGCCGCACTCACGAGGAAACGCAGCAGTTCGCGCTGCGCTTCGCCCTGCGTCATGCGACGCTCGCGCCGTCGAGCCACAACAGCCAGCCGTGGCGCTTCGTGCTCGGCGCGGATCGCGTGCTGCTGTGCGCGGACCGGCTGCGCGCGCTGCCGGTCGTGGACCCTTACGACCGCGAACTCGTCATCAGTTGCGGCGCGGCGCTCTTCAACCTGCGGGTGGCGCTCGCGAGCCTCGGCATCGGCTACGCGATCACGCTGTTCCCGTCGAGCGCCGACCCCGATCTGCTCGCCGAAGTGCGCCTGCTCCACGGCCGCGCGATCGGTGCGGAGCTCGCGGCGCTCGTGAGCGCGATTCACGAGCGCGTCACCACGCGCCAGCCGTTCTCGCCGGAGCCCGTCGACGCCAGCGTCGAGCAGCATCTGAAGGAAGCCGCGCGCGCCGAAGGCGTCGACATCGCCTGCGTGAGCGCGGACGCGCCGCGCAATGCGATCGCCGAGCTCGTCGCCGAGGCGGACCGCCAGCAGTTCGCCAACCCCGGATTCCGGCGCGAGCTCGCGAAATGGATCCACCCGCGCCGCACCGACGACGGCATGCCCGCCTACGCCGCGGGGCTCGGGCCGCTGCTCGACTTCGCGACGCCGCTCGTGGCGTCGGCGATCCGGACCTTCGATCTGGGCGGCGGCGTCGCCGCCACGCATCGCGATCTGGCGGCGGGCTCGCCGCTGCTGCTGTGCCTCGCGACCGGCGTCGACGACGCGCAGGCGTGGCTCGCGACGGGCCAGGCGCTCGAGCGCGTCCTGCTGCTCGCGACCTTGCATGGACTGTGCGCCTCGTACCTGAACCAGCCCATCGAGGTGCCGGCGCTGCGGCCCCGGCTCGGCGCGCTGAGTGGACTCGCGGACGGGTTTTTTCCGCAGATCCTGCTGCGCATCGGCCACGGCACGCCCGCTGCGGCGACGCCGCGCCGTCCGCTCGATGAGGTCGTGTCGTAGGAGCGCGCCACGCGCCGGGCCACGAATAAACACATAGCCAACTCGCAGCGGCCCGCACCCGCGCGCGCTAACACGCGCCTCGTCACCCGACATCGCCGATTTCCCCGCTCGAATGCGCGAGACGCCTCGCGCAACAGGGCCGCGCATCCTCACATCGGCGAGCGACACCGCGTCGCATATCTGTAGGAATTGCCCTACACGCCTTCCGTTCCGCGTACGCTGGATTCCACCGTCGCCGATATTTTTTTGAGATGGCGTCGCCGATACTGGCTCCATGAAAGCCGATCTGACCCGTCCGAAATTGCACGTCTTCCTCGTCGAGGATGCGGCGCCCGTGCGCCGCAGAATCGCCGAGGCGTTCTCGGCCATTGCGGATGTAAGCGTGGTCGGCGAGGCCGAGGATGCGCTCACCGCGCTCAGCGCCATCGCCACGAGCGGGGCGCATGTCGCCGTGGTCGATCTGAGACTGACCGAGGGCAGCGGCATCGAGCTCGTCGCCCGGCTTTCGCACGAGCAGCCCTCCGTCGTCACGGTCGTGCTGACGAACCATGTAGCCGCGCCGTTCCGGGCGGCCTGCCAACGGGCCGGCGCCGATTTTTTCTTCGACAAGACGTCCGAATTCGACGCCGCCTGCCACACCATCGAAGCGCTTGTGAAAGAGCGCGCGCACGCCGCGCGCTGAACTGGAGACCGCCATGTATGCCGAGCCCGCTTGCGATTCCTCCCTGCCCGCGACGGCGCCGCTGCGCCGGTCCGTGATCGCACTGCAGGCCGCCGTGCGGGAGGATGCACCGCGCCGCGCCGCCTCACGCTGCTCCACCTGCTCGCTGCGGGCGGTCTGCATGCCGTCCGACCTCACGGCCGACGAGCTCCAGCAACTCGACACCGTCGTCCTCACGACCCGCCACGTGCGTCGCGGCGAGGCGCTGTTTCGCGCGCACGACGCGTTCCAGAGCCTCTACGCCGTGCGCACGGGCTCGTTCAAGACGATCGTCATGCATCGCGACGGCCGCGAGCAGGTCACCGGTTTCCATATCCCCGGCGAGCCGCTCGGACTCGACGGCCTGTGCTCGGGCACCCACAACTGCGAAGCGATCGCGCTCGAGGACAGCACCGTCTGCATCATTCCGTTCAGCCAGTTCGAGTCGCTGTGCCGCGAGAGCCGCCGCATGCAGCGCCATCTCTACCAGCTGATGAGCGGCGAGATTGTGCGCGAATCGAGCCTCATGATGCTGCTGGGCACGGCGACGGCGGAGCAGCGCCTCGCGGCCTTCCTGCTCGATCTCGCCGAGCGCTTCAAGGCGCGCGGCTACTCGGGCGCGCAGTTCAACCTGAAGATGAGCCGCGAGGAAATCGGCTGCTTTCTCGGCATGAAGCTCGAAACCGTGAGCCGCATGTTCTCGCGCTTTCATCGCGACGGCCTGGTCGAGCCGAGCGGCAAGCAGATCCGCATCGTGGACGCCGAGGGCCTCGCGCGCGTTTGACCCGCAGACCACTCGGGACCACGCGAGACGGCCCGGAACATCGGGCGCCGTCGTTTGCCGATTGACTCAGGTCAACGGCGCAGCGCCAGCCAATGAGAGCATGAAAAGCATGAGCCAGGGCCACCGCCCTTCGCGGCATGCCCGATGCGCAAGGAGACCTCTCATGGCCTGCAAACCCGTTCCCGCCGCGACTTCCGCCGCCTGGGCGCGGCCGGCGGCCCGTTCGAGGGCGAGCATGGCCGCGCGCAATGGCATGGCGGTGCGGGCGAACAAGTCTCTGGCGATTGGCACGTGCAGTGCGTCGATGAAACCGCTTGTGTGCCCGAGGAAGGGCTGTTCGCGGACGAGGTTTAGAAGGCACCGGACGGAATCGGGATCACCCGATCCTTTTCCGGTACGCGTCATTCATTCGCCACACACGCGGAACACGCCACTGTGCAGCAGGACCGGCGCGCCGCGCGTGGCTTCGATCAGCGTGGCTGCCACGATGCGCGCGGAACGCATCGACGAGATCCGTCTCGCGGATCGACAACGCCCCGAAATGATCCTCGAGCGCTTCGGCGGTAATGCCGCATTCAATGCGCGCGCCATTCACTTCGGCGGGAAACACGAGCGCGAAGGCCTCCGAGTCATAGCGCGGAGCCATGCGGGGAAACGAAATGTTCATGACGAGAGCCTCCTCACCCGTGCGCCTGAAGCTTGAATTCAGGATAAGGTCCGGCGCCCGGCGCCCGTTGACGCATATCAATTCAATGAATCCCGTTCCCGGCCGCGACGAGCGTGTGCTCCGAAGGTTGCGGCACGAGCAGCAGCGGCACGACGGTCCGTCGCGCGACCTCGGCCGCGACGCTGCCAAAGCGCCAGCCCCCGCCCTCGCCGCCACCGCCGTGCGTGCCAAGCACGAGAAGATCGGCGCGCCATCGCAGCGCGGCCTCGACGATCGCCTGCGAAGCCGCATCGCCCTCGTGCCTCGCACTTAGAACCAGTGCATCGAAGTCCTCGGGATGGCGCGCCGCCGCCGGATCGCAGGCCAGATAGCCCACGCGGATCGCCGCCCCCGCCACGGCAACGCGCGCCGCTTCCCGAACCGCCGCGGCCGACGCGGCGCCCCCGTCGCTCGCGACGAAGATGCGCTGCGGCGGCACCCGGCACCGGTGCGCGAACGGCTCCGGCAGCACGAGCACGGAACGATCCGCCGCCCCCGCGAGCGCGACCGGATTCGACGGCGCGCCGATCGCGAGATCCGCCTGCCATGCGCGCATCGCGCGCGCCAACGCTTCCTGCCCGTCGCCCTCGCCCCATTCCAGGATCTCGCGGTCCGCGTCGATGCCGCGCCGCCCGAGCATCTCGCACGCCGCGTCGGCGGTGGCCGCCAGCACGATCCGTCCGGAGAAGCCTTGCGCGGCGCGCGCGCCCGCATCGCCCTCCGCAGGCTCGAGCGTCATGGCCGCCACGCGCACGCGCGCGCCATGGCGTGCCCAGCCGGCCACGCAGTCGAGCAGCGAAGCCACGTGCTCGCGCCCCGTCATCAGGACGACGATGCGCAAGAACGGCGCGACGAACGGTGTATTCGTCGATGAACTGGCCGAACGCCTCATGGTTGTCTCCCTGGTGCAATGCGCGTGGCGCCGGAAAGGCGCGCACGCACATTGCGGCACATTGTGCATTGTGTATGGGCTGGCCGGCCTTCGCGCACGGCCCTCGCCTGACCGTGCCGCCGCCGGGGCCTGCGCCCCATCATGCGCACCGCGCGCAGCGGCGCGCGCCATCTCCAATCCAGGAACGCCCGGATTTTCGCGATTGATCTGCCTCAATGTCCTGCGTGGGCCGCACGCTTGTGACTCGGCTTTTTTTTGTCTTTTTACGGGCCAAACCAGAGCCTGATTTAAATCAAGTGTGACGAGGCGCGCGTTCCTGGACTCGAAGCCATTCACCACCCCAATCGAGCCTGGAGGCCCACCATGTTTTCCCGCATTCTCGTCGCCCTCGACGGCAGCTCGACCGCTTCCACCGCGCTCGATGCCGCGATCGGGCTCGCGCGCGACAGTGGCGCGGAGCTGCAGCCCCTCTACGTGATCGACATGCCGGTGCTTGCCTACGACGTGCCGGGCTTCGATCCGTCGATCGTGCGCGACGCCTATGTCGAGGAAGGGCGGATCGTGAGCGCCGACGCCCAGGCGCGGATGACGCGCGAAGGCGTGAAAGGCGCGCCGCGCACCGCCGAAGTCGAGCTCGGCGTCGAGGACGTCGCGCAGTGCATCGAGCGCGTTGCCGCCGACTGGCACGCGGACCTGATCGTCATGGGCACGGACGGACGCCGCGGCGTGCGGCGGCTCGTGCTCGGCAGCGTCGCGGAGCGCGTGCTGCGCAGCGTATGCCGCCCCGTGCTGCTCGTGCCGGCGCGGGCGGGCGCACACGAGGCGAAGGCGCCCGACGATCGCCCCGCCAGCGTCACTGCATGACCCGATGGGTGGCGCGCGCCGTCGTTTGCGCGCTTGGCGACTGAGTTCACGGATTGTTCACGGATTACCCGCCCCGCCCGACGCCCCGTAAATCTGCCCGGTCACATAAGTCGACTGCGCCGAGGCCAGCTCCACATAGATCGGCGCGATCTCGGCGGGCTGGCCCGGCCGCCCCAACGGCACCTGCTCGCCGAACTTCTGCACGTTCTCGGTCGTCTGACCGCCGCTGACCTGCAAGGCGGTCCAGAACGGCCCCGGCGCGACACCATTGACACGAATGCCGCGCTTGATCATCTGCTTCGCGAGCCCCTTCGTGAAGTTCGCGATCGCGGCTTTCGTCATCGCGTAGTCGAGAAGATTGGGCGCCGGATCGTAGGCGTTCACCGACGCCGTGTTCACGATCGCCGCGCCCGGCGGCATATGCGCAATCGCGGCCCTGGTGATCCAGAACAGCGCGTAAAGATTGGTCTTCAGCGTCCAGTCGAAGTCTTCGGTGCTGATGTCGAGGATCGAGTCGTGGCTGTGCTGGCGCCCCGCGTTATTGACCAGAATGTCGAGGCCGCCGAGCTCCGAGACCGCGCGCTCGACCAGCGACTGGCATGCGGCCTCGCTGCGAATGTCGATGGCAATGGGCACCGCCTTGCGCCCCGCCGCCTGGATCAGTTGCACGACTTCGCGGGCATCGGGTTCCTCTGCAGGGAGATAGACGATCGCCACGTCGGCGCCCTCGCGCGCGAACGCGATCGCCGTTGCGCGGCCGATGCCCGAGTCGCCTCCCGTGATCAGCGCGCGGCGTCCGGTCAGCTTGCCGCTGCCGCGATAACTCGTTTCGCCATGATCGGGACGCGGCGTCATGCGCCCCGCGAGTCCTGGCCAGGGCTGCTGCTGCGCCGGGAAAGGCGGATGCGGGTAGCCGTTTCGCGGATCGCGCAGCGCCGCTGCGCCCGCGCTCGCCGGCGCGTTCGTCTCGTCCGCCATCGCGGGCATGGCGGCGACGAATACGCCGGCGGCAGTGGCTTGCATCCAGTTGCGACGCGATGAGGACACCTCGTCTGATTTCATGACTCGCTCCGGAAAGTCGTGATGACCTCCGTGCGCGCGCATCGCGCGTGCCAGGCAGCTTCGCCTGGCCGCGCGGCGCGCCGTTCGAAACAGGATGATTACGGACAGCGCCGCGCCTTTCAACACCGCAAGCTCAGAACAGATGCCTGACGCCGACATTCGCGCCAACGGTCGTGCCCCGCACGCCATAGAGCGCGCCGTTCAGGGAGAGGCCGGTGTTCATCGTCCCGTGATTATCGACAACGCCGGCCTGGACATAAACGGCCGTGCGCTTGGACAGGTTGCAGGTCGCCCCGACCGCGCCCATGATCGAATGATTCTCCGTATGATTCCGGTCCGTCGTGTAATAGACGCCGCCATTGAGATCGAGTTGCGGCGTGACGTAGCTGTCCAGGCCCGCGCTATAGATATTGGCGTCGAATGATTGCGCAACCTTGTAGTTCACGAATTGCGCCTTGGCAGTCAGGATACCGAAGTTATATGTCGCGCCAATCGTGCGTCCCCAGAACGCGACCGTGGTCGGAACCGGCGTCGCAACGGTGCCACCGCCGTTGCCCGAATAGATGGCGGCATTGATCAGCAGACCGCCGTTCTGGTATTTGAGGCTCGCCGAGTATTGACGGCCTGCCTGAAAATTGCCGGCGCTTCCGCCCAGCGCCAGCATCGCGCTGGCCTGAAATCCATAGAGCTTCGGGCTCGAATACGAAATGGCATTGGCATTGAATGCGCCCGTGCCGAGGACATTATCGACATAGCTCACGAGACCGCTGCCGAATTGCGAAAAACCGCGCGGGTCCGTATCGAGAATGGCCAGAAAAAACGGCGAGAACTGCAGGCCGAGCGCCACCTGCCCTGCCGGACTTTCCAGCGCGACGTAAGCCTGACGCCCGAAGATATTGCCGTTCGAGTTGTTGAATCCGCCGTTCATCACGTTGAAGCCGCTTTCGAGCTTGAAGGATGCCTTGAGGCCGCCCCCCAGATCCTCGGTTCCCATCAATCCGAACTGGGTTGGCAGATTACCGCCGTCGATGGCCGAGAACTGATGCCCTGCGTTCTGTCCGTTCGCGCTCGCCGTCTTGCTCGTGTAGAGCAATCCGCCATCGACGATGCCATAGAGCGTCACGCTGCTCTGGGCGTGGGCGATGCCGCCCATCATCAAGCACGCCAGTGCGAGCGCCGTTCCCTTGAGGGAGAATTTCAGACCAGCCTCCATCTACGTCTCCTGTCTATTTAATTTAATTAAGGAATTCGAACTATTTTCGCCAGGGCTATGGCTTCGACCAGTTCAACAAGCTGATGCGTCAGCGAATCAGATTGCAGCAGCGAAGGCGCGGAACCCGCGCGCCTTCGCGTGCGCCGATGGCTCAGCGAGGAACGCTGCAGGCCAGCGCAAAAGCAAGCTGCTGAAGCTGGAAAGCGCCGCCGAGCCGGTGAAAGTCGATGTTATGGCCCACGCCCTTGAACACCCGGGCATCGACCAACGGCGCATTGACGAAGCGGGACGCAAAGTCCTGAACCTCGGCTTCGTTCACGACCCAAAGATTGTCGAATTCCGGCTGCCGGTAGTGAACGGGAACGTCGACGCGCGGTGCCGCTTCCTGAAGGAGCCGTGGCCACTCGAAAGCGATGTCCAGCAATTCCTGTCTCGGCATGGGATGATCCGCGCGATGCGCGGCGCGCTGCGCCTCTGGCACATAAGTCTGCGCGGGACCGTACATCAAGTGGTCTTTGGCTTCCGGCTGGATCGCGATCAGCTCGTCGGGCGGCAGCGATCGCCATTGCTCGAGAACCGGTTCGGGCTCGCGCACGCCAACGCCCGAGATCGAGAGGCCGAGCAATGGCCACGACTTCTCGAGCGCGGCCATCTGAACGGCAATCGCACCGCCAATCGAATGGCCGATCAGAAAGATGCCGCGCGCGTTGCCACGCCGGGTCTCCCACAACCCGGACAGCGCATCGTTGAGCAGCGCTGCGTTAGCCGCAATCGAGCAATCGAGTTTCTCCTTGCGCACGCTGTCCGCATACGCGGGGCGATTCACCGTGAAGATGGGAATGCCGAGCGCAGCGGCGCGCGCCGCCAGCGAATATCCCTCGATATGGAAATAGTCGTCGGTATAGGTTCCGCCATGAATGGCCACGACGAGCGGGTAATCCTCAGCGGCGGGAACCTCCAGCGCGGGCTGGAAGCGCCCGGTGACAAAGTCCACTCCGTCCTTGCAACGCACTGTCAAGTCGATCATTTCGTCTCCGTCATGGGTTTAAATGATTGGTAATCCTTATGAATTGTCCCGGGAGCGTTCCCGATGTGCCAGCCGGTGCGCAACGACCTCGAATCGATGCGGCCAATGCTATGGCGAGTAGACGTTAGTGTCAAATAAATTGACGTTGTAGTTAACCCGATGACGGTGCCCCGGTGGCGCGCCGCTGGCGGGCCGTGGTCTTACAATAACGAGCGCCCGAAAGCGGCGCCCGGCGGCATGACCTCGGCGCAACGCATGTTCAAGTCAAACCAGGGAAACCATGAGCAAGGTATCGCCCCCCGCAAAAGCACGTCCGACGCGCAACGACTCGCAGCGCCAGGCCATTCTGGACGCCGCGTCGTTGCTGTTCATCGAGAAGGGGTTCGCCGGCACCAACATCAACGACATCGCCGACGCGGTCGGCGTGACGCGCACCGCCCTTTACTACTACTTCGCGAGCAAGGAACTGATCCTGATTGCGCTGACCGACGAGGTCACCGAAAAGGCCAGCCAGCTCGCGCAAACCGTTTCCCGCCGGGGCGACCTGCCGCCTGACGAGGCGCTGCGGCAACTGATCGAGCAGCACGCCGGGTTGATCCTGTCTCATCCGTTGCAGTTTCGCGTCGTGGAGCGCAGCGAAAGCAGCTTGCCCGAGCCGCATCGCTCGGCTGCCGAAGCGGCGCGCCGGACCGTGCTCGATCATTTCGTGCGGGTCGTCGCGCGCGGCATGGAAGAGGGGGTATTTCGGGCGACCCATGCCCGCGTGGCGGCGTTTTCGATCATCGGCATGTGCAACTGGTGTGCGTGGTGGTTCGATCCCGATGGCGATGTATCGGCCGAGGAGATCGCCGCCGAGATCGCGGAGCTCGGGCTGCGCGCGGTCGCGTCGGGGCAGGACGGACGCGACCCGGCCGCCACGCTCGACAGCGCGCTCGCCCAGATGCGCACCGCCCTCGATGCGATGGAAGGCCACCTGAAAGGCCGGCGCCCGAAGAAAGGATGAAGCCTCGCGGGCAGCCGATATCGACCGCGGCAGCAACCGTAAGGTCCACCGCCCTCGCCGCGCCGCGCGTTTGACACGTCCGGATCATCGTTAACACTTAAGTCAAATAATTTGACGTATGTGTCTAATGAGCCTAGCATTGACTCAACGTCAATGACAGGAGCGCCCGCGCGCGATTCGTACGATGAACGACCATTCCGCCAACCAGCCGGCCACCCAGGCGACCGCCGGTTTCCTCAACACCGACTGGAACCCGCGCGATGTCCCGCCGGGCACGCTCACCACCAACGTCGTGCTGCGCACCGCGGATCAGGCGGCCACGGGCGGCTCGCTCTACCGTCCGTCGACGCCCACCGACACGGTGGTCTGCGTCATGCACCCGCGCGAGTTCATGGCCTGCCACTACCTGATCCCCGATATCGTGGGCGCCGGCTACGCCGCCTGGTCGCAATCGCCGCGCTCGGTGGGCAACGACCTGCGGCTCGAACACGAATTCGCGCTGCACGACGTGGCCGCCGGCCTGCAATATCTGCGGGCGGCGGGTTTCCGGCGCATCGTGCTGCTCGGCAATTCGGGCGGCGCGGGGCTCTATGCGCTGTACGCGCAACAGTCCGCGCTGCCCGGCGCACAGCGCATCGCCCGCACGCCGGGCGGACGGCCCACGCAACTGGCCGAGCTCGACATGCCGGCCGTCGACGGCTTCGTGCTGGTCGGCCCGCACCCGGGCCAGGGCGCGCTGCTGCTCAACTGCATCGACCCGAGCGTGAGCGACGAAAACGATCCGCTGTCCGTCGATCCCTCGCTCGATCCGCTTTCGCCGGCCAACGGCTATGCGGGCAAGGGCGGCACGCGCTACGGCGCCGAATTCATCGAGCGGTATCGCGCAGCGCAGCGCGCACGCGTGGCGCGTATCGACGAGCACGCGCGCGCGCTGATCGAGCGCCGCCAGGCGGCGCGCCAGCGCGTGAAAGCCGCCGCCGCGGAAGGCCGTGCAGCCACGCCCGAGGACCGGCGCATCGCGGGCCACACGCCGATCTTCAACGTCTGGCGCACCGACGCCGACCCGCGCTGCTTCGACCTCACGCTCGACGCATCGGAGCGCAAGTTCGGCTCGCTCTGGGGCGCCGATCCCTATGCCTCCAACTACGGCGCGGTTGGCTTTGCGCGCCAGTGCACGCCCGAAAGCTGGCTGTCCACGTGGTCGGCGCTCTCGTCGAACGCCTCGCTCGCGAAGACGGCGCCCGCCATCACGCAGCCCACGCTCGTCGTCGAATACACGGGCGACCAGGCCTGCTTTCCCGGCGACGTGCAACGCATCGTCGATGCCCTTGGTGCGCCGGGCAAGCGCCACCTGCGCGTGCGCGGCGACCATCACGGCCGCGCGCTGGCCGCCGGTGAAGATCCGGGGCGGCTCGAAGCCGGCCGTCTGGTTGCGCAATGGCTGCGCGAGCAGTTCCCGCATTGAGCCGGAGCTAGCCCACTACCCGATACTCGTGGCGCCCGCGGCGCCCCTCCCTCGCCATTCCCCTTTCTCATGGACAACGAACCATGTCTGCACCCGACCTTGCTCCCCTGACGCTGCGCGGCGTCGACCACACGGCGCGGCCCACCTGGCGCCTGCGCGAGACCGTCGAGTTCTATCGCGACAAGCTCGGTCTGCCGCTGATCCACGTGATCTCCGCGCGCGGCTGGGGACCGGCCACGCACCCGGACTTCCTGCATTTCTTCTTCGATAGCGGCAACGGCAGCACCATCGCGTTCTTCTACTACCTCGGCAGCGAAGAACCCGCGGGCATGCACGAGCGCGCCGCCGCGCGTCCGCTGCCCGACGATCACGTGATCGACGCCACCCATACCGCCTGGCTCGTCAACGGCCCCGATGAACTGCGCGCCTGGAAGGAACGCCTCGAAGCGCACGGGCTGGACGTCTCGGTGGAAACGCGGCACGAAGTGATCGAGTCGATTTACGTGCGCGACCCCAATGGCTATTTCGTCGAGTTCACGCACAAGCTGCGTCCGTTGACGGCGCTCGACGCCACCGACGCCTCGCTGACGCTCCAGGCCGCGATGGCGCTCGAAGACGCGGCACGCGCCGGCGAACGTCCGCTCGATACCGTGGACGCAATCTGGAGTCGCAAGGCCGAATTGCTGGCCGGGCACGGGGTGGCTTCCCGCGCGCCGGTGCGCATCGCCGTCCCCCGCGTGGAGGAGTTCGCGCCGCTGGTGCGCGCAGCGGAGCAGCATGCCGGTTGCCGCGTCGTTAAAGGTCAGGAGTACGATTTGATCGAAGCCGATGGCGCGCTCGAATTCGAACGCAAGGCGCTCGGCTTCAAGCCCGCCCTCTGGTATGGCATGCTCACCGGCGGCGTGCATGGGCGCATCGAGCGTTTCGACCGTGACGTCCTGCGCATCGCGCCGGCACAAGCCTGAGCGCGGGCCGGAGGAGACGACAATGACTAATGTTGCATACCCGATTGACGACGTGGTCTACCCGACCCAGGCGCGCGCCGAAGCGGCGCTCGCGAGCGGCGCCTGGATCGCCAGCACCGTGGGCGACGCGCTGCGCGCGACGGCCCTCCGCTATCCGCAACGCGCGGCTTTTATTGGCGACGAACGCAGCATCGGCTTCGCCGAGCTCGACGAAGCCACCGAGCGCCTCGGCGCCGCGCTGCTGACGCTGGGGCTCGAACCCGGCGACCGCGCCATCTTCCAGCTCGGCACCACCGTGGAGACCGCGATTGCGCTGCTGGCCTGCTTCAAGGCCGGCATCGTGCCGGTCTGCTCGCTGCCGCAGCACCGCGAAGTCGAGATCGGCCAGCTCAGCGAGCAGTCCCGCGCGCGCGGCTACTTCGTGCAGGCGGACTTCGGCACGAGCTTCGACCTGCCGGCCTTCGCCGCTTCGATGATGACGCGCCATGCCTTGCTCGAACATCTCGTCATCGTGCGCGGCGAGCGCGCCGGCGCGAGCAGCATGCAGGCGCTGATCGACGCCATGCCGCTCGCGCAAGCGCGGGAGCGCCTGGCTCGCGTGCGCATCGGGCTTTCGGACGTGCTCAGCTTCCAGCTCTCCGGCGGCACCACGGGCGTGCCGAAGATCATCCCGCGCTTTCACGCCGAGTACCTCGGGCATTCGGCGGGCTGGATGCGGCGCTATCGCGTCGATGCCGAGAGCCGGCTGATCTGGTCGCTGCCGCTCATGCACAACGCCGGCCAGCTCTATGCGCTGATTCCGGCCGCGATGACGGGCACGCCCGTGGTGCTGATGTCGAGGGTGGACATCGCGCGCATGCTGAACCTGATCGGCCAGCACCGCGTCACGCACGCGCTCTCGATCGGCCCCATCGCCCCCCAGTTGCTGGCCTATCCGGACATCGCGCAGCACGATCTGTCGTCGCTGAAGCTGTTCGCCACGTTGAGCCGCGCCGACACGCTCGAAGCGCATCTGCGCGTGCCGTGCTCGAACCTTTATGGCATTACCGAAGGCCTGCTGCTCGGCTCGCCGGCCGACGCGCCCGCCGACGCACGGCATCGGAGCCAAGGCTGCTCGGGCTGCACCGACGACGAAGTCCGCCTGCTGGAGCCGGGATCGGAGCGCCCGGTGCCCGAGGGCGAAATGGGCGAACTGTGCTTTCGCGGCCCCTCCACGCTGACGGGCTACGTCGGCAATCCCGAGGCCAACGCCGAGGCGTTCACGTCCGATGGCTTCTATCGCACGGGCGATATGGTGAGCGCGCACCGCGTGGACGGCGTGCTCCACTACGCGTTCGAGGGGCGTTTGCGCGACAACGTCAATCGCGGCGGCGAGAAGATCGGCTGCGAGGAAGTGGAAAGCCACGTCAGCCAGCATCCCGCGGTGGCCGACGCGAAGCTCGTGCCGATGCCCGATCCGTTCTACGGCGAAAAGGGCTGCATCTTCATCATTCCGCGCCCCGGCATGCCTGCGCCCGACGTTCGGGAACTCGCGCAATTTCTCGTCGAGCGAGGGCTCGCCAAGTACAAGTGTCCCGAGCGGGTCGAGGTGGTTGAAGCGTTCCCGGTCACGCGCGTCGGCAAAGTGGACAAGCCGGCGATGAAGCGCGTCATTGCCGGCATTCTCGACCAGGAGACGAAACAATGAGCGCGCGAGGTTTCATCGAATCGGCCGCCTTGCGCGAGGCGCCGGACTGTAAGCGCGACTGCGGCCGCTGATAACACCCCCCGTTCAGGATTCCTTATCATGAAGATCGATATCGTCGGCGCCGGCCCCGCCGGAATGTATTTCGCACTGCTTGCGAAGAAGAACGACCCGTCTCACCAGATCCGCATCTACGAGCAAAATGCCGAAGGCGCCACCTATGGCTGGGGCGTGGTGTTCTCCGACGTCGGCCTGTCCTTCCTCAAGGACGCCGACCCGGCCTTCTTCGACGAATTCATCGCTCACCACGAGCGCTGCGACTACATGGAGATCGTCCACCGCGGCACGCACGTGCAGGTGCACGGCAATCACTTCTCGCGCACCTCGCGCATCGACATGCTGCGCGTGCTCCAACGTGCGTGCGAGCGCGAAGGCATTCGCATCGAATACGGGCGCCGCATTGACGATGCGCGCTCGCTCGCGGCCGACTGCGACCTTCTGGTGGCCGCCGATGGCGGCAACAGCGCGATACGCATGCAACTGGCCGATCACTTTCGTCCCAGTTTCGTGAGGCGCCGCAACAAGTTCGCCTGGTACGGCACGCACCAGCGCTTTCATCCCGTTTCGCTGATCTTCCGCGAGACCGAACACGGGATCTTCATCGCGCACAGCTACCAGTACAGCCCCGAGCTTTCGACCTTCCTGATCGAAACGGACCCCGATACCTGGCAACGCGCGGGGCTCGACAAGGCGACCGAAGACGAGAGCCACCGCTTCTGCGCCGAGGTGTTCCGGCCCGAACTCGGCAGCAACGAGCTGCTGACCAACCGTTCGCTCTGGTTCGAAGCCAATATCGTCAGCAACGAGCGCTGGAGCCACGACAACATCGTGCTGCTCGGCGACGCGCTGCGCACCGTGCACTTCTCGCTCGGCTCCGGCACGCGCATGGCGATGCAGGACGCCATCGCGCTGCACCGCGCGCTGGCCGCACATCCCCGCGAGCTTTCCGCCGCGTTCACGGCGTTCGAAACGGAGCGGCGTCCCGCGTCGTCGACCTTCCAGGGCGCCGCTGCGAAAAGCCTCGACTGGTACGAGAACGTGGCCGACAAAATGCATCTCGATCCCGTGAGCTTCGCTTACGACTATATGCGCCGCACCGGCAAGGTCGAGCACGCCGATCTCAAGCAGCGCGACCCGAACTTCGCTCGCGCCTATGAGGCGCTGCATGGCGCAGGCCGCTGAAAAGGCTTTTACCCTTCACGTCAATCCGAGGGACACACCGTGACCCAGCTTTATCGTATCGGGCAGATCGTGCCCAGCTCCAATACCACCATGGAGACCGAGATCCCCGCCATGCTCCACGCGCGCGAGGCGATTCGCCCCGAAGAACGCTTCACCTTCCACTCCAGCCGGATGCGCATGCACAAGGTAACGAAGGAGGAATTGACGGCGATGAACAAGGAGGGACTGCGCTGCGCCGCCGAGCTGGCCGACGCGCGCGTGGACGTGATGAGCACCGCGTGCCTCGTCGCGATCATGGCGATGGGTCTCGGCTACCACCGGCAGACCGAGCGGGAGCTGACCGGGGCGGCGCGCGCCGCCCACTGCCTCGCGCCCGTGATGACGTCGGCCGGCGCGCTGATCGACGGGCTGAAGACGCTCGGCGCGCGCCGCATCGCGCTGATGGCGCCGTATATGAAGCCGCTTACCGATCTCGTTGTTCAGTACATCGAACATGAGGGGATCGAGGTGGTCGATGCGATCTGCTTCGAGATTCCGGACAACCTCGAAGTCGGCCGCCGCGACCCGCTGCAATTGCTGGAGGACGTGAAGCGCCTGAATACGGGCAACGTCGACGTGATCGTCGCGTCCGCGTGCGTGCAGATGCCGTCGCTGCCGGCCATTCAGCGCATTCAGGACGAGACCGGGATTCCCACGGTGTCCACCGCGGTGTGCACGGTGCGGCGGATGCTCGAGCATCTGGATCTGGCTCCGGTCGCACCGGGCGCCGGGGCGCTGTTGCAGGGGGCCTGAAGCTGCGTTGCCCTATCGTGAAGGCATGAATTCGACGCTGGCCGGCGTCAGGCCCTCGACGCTGCGGCAGCCCATCAAACGCATCGTTGTACTGATTTCCGCTTTGAGGATGCGGAGGACATCGTCCACACCGGACTTGCCGCGCGCCGCGACGCCATACAGCGGCGCGCGCCCAAGCAGCGTCGCCGACGCGCCGAGCGCCACGGCCTTCACGACGTCCGCTCCGCGCCGGATGCCGCCGTCGACGAAAATCCGCAGATCGCCGCCCACCGCCTGCGCAACCGCCGGCAGCACGTCCATCGACGTGGGCGCGCTTTCCAGTTGCCGGCCGCCATGATTCGAAAGCACGATGCCGTCCGCGCCCGCCTCGCGCGCGAGCCGCGCATCCTCGACGCTCAGAATGCCTTTCACGAGCACCTTGCCCGGCCAATGGCCGCGTATCCAGCCGATATCGGACCAGCCGAGCGTGAGGTCCATCTGCCGGCTCAGCATCGCGGCGTGGCGCATCAGGTTCGCGGCCTCCCCGACGCTCTTCGCGATGTTCACCAGTTGCGGCGACCCATGCGCGAGCATCTGCCACGACCAGCCCGGATGCGCGAGGCAATCGGCTAGCAGGCGCGCGGACGGACGCAGCGGCAGCCGGAAGCCGTTGCGCACGTCGTGGTCGCGGATGCCGTGCACGGGCGTATCCACGGTTAGCACGAGCGTGGAAAAACCCGCCGCCGTCGCGCGCCGCATCATGTCCTCGGCAATGCGCCGGTCCTGCTGCACGTAGAGCTGCAGCCATAGCTCGCCGTCCGGCACGGCCGCGCGCACGGACTCCAGCAAGGACGTGGATGCGGTCGACAAGACGAACGGCAGCCCCGCGTCCGCTGCCGCGCGCGCGAGAATTTCATCGGCTTTCGGCCAGAGCAGGCCATTGAGTCCGGTGGGACCGACCACCATCGGCGCGGCCATCTCGCGGTCCCATAGCGACACCGCCGTTGAGCACTGCGAAACATCGGTCAATACCCGCGGGCGCACCAGCCATTGCGCATAGGCGTCGCGATTGCGGCGCAGCGCCCCGCCGTCCTCGCTGCCGCCCTCCAGATAGTCGAATGCAATACGCGACAGCCGCCGCTTTGCCGCCGCCCGATAATCATCGACACAAGCCAACATCCGGTTCGCCAAATGGCCCCCTCGATCAAGACGATTGCAATACAATTACAACGATCGAAAAACGATATCCCGGCCCAGACATCATGCGAAAAACCGACTCCAAGGCGCAAGGCAAAGCAGCAGCAGCGGACCGTGAGGCGCCTGCCCGTTCGTCGCTGTTCATCGGCTCGACCGAAAAGACCTTTCGCGTGCTCCATGCGTTCGACGGTCCGAGCCGGCACATGACGCTCGTGGATATCGCGCGCGCGGCGCAACTCGATCGCAGTGCGACGCAGCGCGTCGTCCATACGCTCGAAGCGCTCGGCTATCTGTCTCGCGTGCCCGATACGCGCAGCTACGGCCTCACGTCGAAAATGCTGCAGTTTTCGTACAACTATATTCGCGCGAACGAACTGATCGACAAGGCGTCGCCCTACCTGCTCGAAATCAGCCGCCATCTCGGCGAAACCACCAACCTGCTCGAACTCGACGGGCACGAGATCGTGTTCGTCGCGCGCTTTCCGGGGCGCCACCTCGTCAATGTCGACATCGTGGTGGGCGCGCGCCTGCCGGCCATGTTCACGGCGTCGGGCATCGCGATCCTCTCGCGGCTGCCCGAGGCGCGCGTCAAACAGATCCTCGCGCAGACCCGGCTCGAACCCATGACCCACTACACCGAAATCAAGCCGGAAAAGCTGCTCGAACGCATTCGTCTCGCCGCGCGCCGTGGCTACGTCGTGATCGAGAACGAAACCGTGCTCGGCGACATTTCCGTCGCGGCGCCCATCACCGATCACGGCGGCACCGCCGTCGCCGCGATCAATATCGCGGTGCCCACGACACGCTGGTCGGTCGAGCGCGCCGAAGCCGAACTGGCCAAGCATGTCCAGGTGGCCGCGACCTCGATCTCGAAGGCGCGGCTCCCGCTCTACCAGCGCTGACGCTCAGGCGTTGCGCTCGAATACGGCGAGCTGCTTTTCCAGCTCGCCGCGCAGGCGCTGCGCCAGCGCGGGATCGGGCTTCACTAGCGGCGCCAGCATGTCCGGCGCACTCACGCCGATCAGGTCCATCACCGCTTTCATCGGGCCAGGATTGGTTTCCGCGAACGCGAGGTTCATGAGCGGAATCAGCGTCCGGTGCAGTTCGAGCGCCTCCTGCGTGCGGCCCTCCGACGCCAGTTGATGAATCATTCGCCACGCGCTCGGCAGCAGCGTGGCCGTGACGACGATGCCGCCCTTCGCACCCGACGCCACATGAAGGGGGAACAACGTGTCCTCGCCGCTGAGCACTGCGAACGAATCGTCGACCCCGGCGACCGTACGCAGGAAATGCCACATGTCCGTGTTGCAGGCCTTCATGCCGATGATGCGCTCGTGACGCGAAAGCTCGTGCAGCACTTCGGGCGCGATAGAGATGCGGGTCCGGTAAGGAATCTCGTAGATCAGGATCGGCAGCGGCGACTCGTCCGCGTAGCGCAGGTAATAGTCGCGAATGCCCTGCTGCGTCGGGTTCGTGTAATACGGCGTGAGCACGAGCAGACCGTCGGCGCCCGCCGCCGCGAAATCGCGGCCGGCCTGCATCGCGTCGTGATAGCCGGGGTCGAGCACGCCCGCGATCACGGGGATGCTGCCATTCGTCTCCCGCACCGTGAGCTCGGCCATGCGGACGCGCTCCGCGCGCGAGAGCGCGCCGTATTCGCCCGTGCCGCCAAGTGGCACCACGCCGTCGATGCCCTGCTTGAGCAAATACCGCAGCAGGTTGCGGGCCGCATCGACATGGATCGTGTCGTCGGGATGCACGGGAGTCGGAATGGCGGGCAGGATGCCGCGCAAATGTTGCGAAGTGATCATGCGAAGGCTCTCAGGTCGATCGGTTCAGGAGTTCAGGAGTTCAGGAGGCAAGGCTGCGTCGGCGCAGGCGGTCGGCGACCGCGATCAGGATGGAGACGAAGACGAACAGGCAGGTCGAGACCGCCGCGATCACGGGCGAGATCTGCATCGTCACTTCGTCCCAGAACTGCTTCGGGAGCGTGGTGCTGAGACCGCCCGAGGTGAACAGCGCAATCGTCAGTTCATCGAACGATGTCGCGAACGCGAACAGGAACGACGACATCAATCCGGCGCCGAGAATCGGGAACGTCACGCGGCGCAGCGTCGTGAACGGCCGCGCGCCCAGGCTCTGGGCCGCGAGATCGAGACGCACGTCGTAATTGCGCAGCACCGCCATCATGGTGATCACGACATAGGGCACGGCCACCACGGTATGGGCGAGCACGAGGCCGAGCGACGAGCCAACGAGACCGATCTTCGCGTAGAAATAGAACACGCCCACGGCGAGAATCATGCGCGGCACGACGATGGGCGCGAGCACGAAAGCAAGGAACGCCGCGTTCCACTTGAGGCCGCCGCGCACGAGCAGGAATGCCGCCGGCGTGCCGATCGCCATCGAGAGCACGCCCGTGCCAATGCCCACGCCGAACGAACGCACGATCGCCTGCATCCAGAGCGGCGAATCCGCCACCTGCTGATACCACTGCAGCGAGAAGCCCTGCGGCGGCCACGTGAGTCCCGAAGCCGAATCGAAGGACAGCGGAATCATCAGAAACGCCGGCACGCTCAGGAACAGCAGCACGAGCCAGACGGTGGCGCGCAGCGAGCGCGGACTCGTGCCCGCGTTGCCGGCCTTGCGGCGACGCTTCGGCACGAGGCGCAGCGCGGCGTCGGTGGCCTTGCCCAGCGCGCTGAGAACGACGTCGCCAATCTTGCGGCTCCAGCCGCGCCCCGCTTGCGACGAGCCCGCGACAGCACTGCCGCCCGCCATCGTCGAGAGCCCGACCATGCGGTCGTAGACGACGAACACCACCAGCACGACCACCAGCAACAGCACCGAGATCGCGCCCGCGAAGCCCCAGTTGAGCGCCTGGAGCACCTGGTCGATGATCAGTTGCGTGATCATCGTCTCGCGCCGGCCGCCGAGCAGCGTCGGCGTAATGAAGAAGCCGATCGCCGTGACGAACACCATCAAGCCGGCGGACGCGACGCCCGGCAGCGAGAGCGGAAAGTAGATCTTCCAGAACACGGTGCCGGGCCGCGCGCCGAGCGTGGCCGCGGCGGTGGGCAGACGGCGGTCGATGTTCTCCATCACCGAGAGCATCGTGAGGATCGCGAGCGGCATGAGCGCGTGCACCATGCCGACGATCACGGCGGGCAGGTTGTAGAGCAGATTCAGCGGCGTGTCGATGATGCCGAGATGCATCAGCGTCCAGTTGATCACGCCGTTGCGGCCGAGCAGCACGACCCATGCGAAAGTGCGCACGAGAAAGCTGGTCCAGAACGACAGCAGCACCCAGTACAGCACTTTGGCCTTGCGATCGCGCGTGAGCGTCGAAATGAACAGGGCCACGGGATACGCGGCCAACACCGAAAAGCAGGTGGTCAGCAGCGAGATCTTCAGCGTGACCCAAAGCACCTCCAGATAGACCGACGAGGCGAACAGCCGCTGATATTCGACCAGCGTGAAGCCGCCTTTGCCATGGATGCTCAACAGGAGCAGTTGCCCGACCGGATAGATCAGGAACACCGCGAACAGGACCGCGATCGGCGCGACCATGGCCGCGATCTTCAACGCGCGGCGATGGCGGCGGCGTGTGCTTGCCGGCACGCGCTGCTGGCCCGGCGTGACAAGTACAGACTCATTCATGGCTCACCCCGCAATCGCCACCGCGTCCGCCGCCGACCAGCGCAGCCGCAGCGTCTGGCCGATTTCGTAGCGTTCGCCGAGACGGTTGGTCGGGAACGCCGCGACGATTTCCTCCACGCCCTGCGCCTGCGACTGCATATAGAGCTTCGTCATGCCGCCCGTGACCATGATGTCGGTGAGCTTCGCGCGCAGCGTTGCTCCGCTATCGGGCGCGTCCTGGCCGTCGGGCTCCACGCGCACGTTCTGCGGACGAATCATCACCTTGACGTTGCTGCCCGGCCGCACCAGAGCGTCGTACGCCATCGCGTGGCCGCGATCCGCGCCGCCGATGCCCACGCGCACCTGCTCGCCGTCGCGATGCGTCACGGTCGCGTCGAGCAGATTCGATTCGCCAAGAAAATCGGCAACGAACACGTTGACGGGCCGGAAGTACAAATCGGCCGGCGTGCCGAGCTGCGTGATCGAGCCGGCGTTCATGAGGCAGATGCGGTCGGACATCGTCATCGCCTCTTCCTGATCGTGCGTCACGTAGATGATCGTCGTGCCGAGATCGCGGTGAATGCGCTTGATTTCTAGCTGCATGTGATCGCGCAGCTTCTTGTCGAGCGCGCCGAGCGGCTCGTCCATCAGAATGATCGAGGGGCGATAGACCATGCAGCGCGCGAGCGCGACGCGCTGCTGCTGGCCGCCCGAAAGCTCGCGCGGGTAGCGCCCCGCGAGATGCGGCAGATGCACCATCTCCAGCGCCTCGGCCACCTTCTTGCGCGCCGTCGCGGCATCGGCCTTGCGCATCTGCAACGGAAAGGCGATGTTCTCCGCGACCGTCATGTGCGGAAACAGCGCGTAGTTCTGGAACACCATGCCGATGTCGCGCTCGTAGGGCGCGCCCCAGGTCACGTCGGTGCCGTTGATGCGGATGGTCCCTTCGTCGGGTTGCGCGAGTCCCGCGATCAGGCTCAGCAGCGTGGTTTTACCGGACCCGCTCGGGCCGAGCAGCGTGAGGAATTCCCCCTGCGCGACTTCGAGGTTCGTCGGGGCGAGCGCAACGAAATCGCCGTAGCGCTTGCAGAGCCCTTCGACATGCAGATTGCTGGCTGGCATGGATGTCACTCCTTGAAAATCGATGGCGGAATCAGGAGAGAATCCAGCTATTGAAGCGCTCCAGCGCCACGCTCTGGTTCTGCAGCCAGTAGCGCGCATCGATATGGAGGCCGCTCTTGATGTTCTCCGGATAAGTCGGGCAGTTCTTCGCGACGGCCGGTTTCACGAAATTAAAGGCTTCGGGCTGCGTGAGACCCGCCGGGAAATACTCGACGAGCTGCGCCTGACGCTTAGGATCGCTTGCGAACTTGATGAACTCGCGGCAGGCGTTTGCGTTCGGAGTTCCCTTCAGGATCGACCAGTTATCGCACCCCCAGATGTTCTGGTTCCAGCAGATCGCCACCGGCGCGCCGTTGGCCATCGCCGACTGCGCGCGCGAGGCCCACGTGGCGACCATCGCCACTTCGCCCGAGCCCAGCATCTGCTCGACCTGCGCGCCCGTGGTCCACCAGACGTCCACGTGCTTCGCGACCTTGTTGAGGCTGTCGAAGGCGCGGTCCAGATTGCACGGATAGACCTGCGAGGTGGGCACGCCCGAGGCCATCAGCGCCTGCTCGATCGTATCGAACGGATACTTGCGCATCGCGCGGCGGCCCGGAAAATCCTTGACGTTCCAGAGATCGGCCCACGAGCCCGGCGCCTTGCGGCCCTTGAACGCGTCGGTGCGGTACGCGAGCACGGTCGAATAGACGTTGGTGCCCACGCCGAACGGCGACATGTATTGCGGCGGAATCTTCGCGATCGTCGGGTCCGATTCGAGGCCGTGGCGTTCGAGATATTCCTTGCCGCCCGAGGTGAGCATCAGGATCGCGGGCTGGCTGATCTTGGCCATGTCCCAGGTGTAGCTGCCGGCCTCCACCATGCTCTTGATCTGCGCGGTGGGTTCCGCGTTCGCCTGCACGCCAATCACCTCGATGCCCGTGGCCTTCGTGAACGGCCCGTAGTACACGGCGCCATAGGCCTTCGTATAGATGCCGCCGTCGTCGCGCACGACGATGCGCTTGTTCGCGGCGCGCGAGGGCGTCCAGACGAACGGGAACGCGGTGGCGGCCGCCCCGACGGCGGCGGCCTTCAGGACGCTGCGGCGCGAAGGATTCTGAACGGCGGGAATTTCGGAGTGCTTCGGTTTCATCGTGGTCTCCAGGTTTTCCGGATGGCGTATCAAATGCGCCGGATTTCCACTTGTACGAAATCGCTCGGGCGCGTGGTGGTTGTGACTGCGGCTCAGGGAACGACGCAGGGAACGAGGCGCCCGGGATTCATCAGATTGCCCGGGTCCAGTGCCTGCTTGACGGCGCGCATCATCGCGAGCTCGACCGGCGACTTGTAGTGCGACATCTCCGGCAAGCCGGTTTGCCCGATCCCGTGCTCGGCGCTGAACGTGCCGCCCAGCCGGTGCGCAACGTCGTTCACGGCGCGCCGCAATGCCGACGCTGTCGATGCCGCATCGGCCAGGCCTTGCCACGCATCGAACGTGAACATCGGAATGAAATGCACATTGCCGTCGCCCATGTGGCCGACGATGACGACGTCGATATCGGGCGCGATATCACGCACGGCGCGCGTGGCGTCTTCGATGAACGCGGGCACGGCCGATACCGGGACCGCGCAATCGGTCGTGAGGCCCACGCCCGCGCCCTTGTTCGCCTCCGTCACGCTGTGGCGGACCTCCCATAGCGCAGCGCGCTGCGTATCGCTGGCCGCGACCACCGCGTCGTGCACGAGCCCTGCGCCGATGGCCTCCTCCAGCGTCTGCTGAAGCTGCTCATTCAGTTGCGCACCATCGCGCGTATCCGAGAACTCGACCAGCACGTGCCACGCGTGGCGCTGCGCGAGCGGATTGCGGCGCAGCGGAACACGCTCGACCACGAGCTGAAGCTGTCGCTCGTTCATCAATTCGTAGGCCGAAATATAGGCGCCGCAGCGTTGCTGGAACAGCCCGAGCACGCGCAGCGCGGCTTCGGGATCGACAGGCGCGAACCATGCGAGCGCGTGATGCGCGGGCAAGGCATGGAGCTTGAGCGTGGCCGCCGTGATGATGCCGAGCGTCCCCTCGGCGCCCACGAACAACTGCTTCAGATCGATCCCGGTGTTGTCCTTGCGCAGCCCCCGCAGGCCGTTCCAGATGCTGCCGTCGGCGAGCACGACTTCGAGCCCGAGCACGTTCTCGCGCGTATTGCCGTACCGCAGCACGCCGGTGCCGCCCGCGTTCGTGGAGAGCGTGCCGCCGATCTGGCACGAGCCTTCGGCGCCCAGGCTGACCGGATACAGGCATTGCACCTCGGCCGCCGCCTCCTGCACGAACTTCAGCACGCACCCCGCTTCCACCTCGATCGAGCGGTTGACCGCATCCACATGACGAATGCGCCGCATGCGGGCGAGGCTCACGATGACGGGCGCCGGGCCGTCGGCATCGGGCACCGCGCCGCCGCACAAACTCGTATTGCCGCCTTGCGGCAGGAGCGGCACGCCAAGCGCCGCGCACTGGCGCACGACGAGCGCCACCTCTTCAACGCTGGCCGGCTGCACGACGCACAGCGCCCGCCCTTTGTACCGTCCGCGAAAATCTTCGACGAAGCCGGCCATATCCGTCTTGCCGGCCAGCACCGCATGGTGGCCGAGCGCCGATCGCAGCGATGCGATCAATGCGGGGGCGTCGATCATCTGAGGTCTCCATGTTGGGGTTGCACCGTCGTCAGCTTTCGCTACGGGGCATGGAGCCAAGAATAGAGAGACAAATATCGCAATGGAATTTAAATAATCGAAATACGATTGTTTTGTGCGAGATTTTTGTTTATTCGTTATTAATCAATAGGTTGTGCGTCGAAATTTTACGGCGCGCGGATGCCGGGCGGTCGTGCGTACTGCAAAAACGCACTCACCACACGCGAGCGCTCGTGCCGGCGATACAGCAACGCGATCTCCGATGGAACCGGCTTGCCCGCCAGCGGACGGTAGATCACGCCGGGCAGCGCAACGCAATCGCACAGCGTCCCTGGCACGATGGCGACCGTGCCGCCGAGCGAAACGCTCGCGAGCACCGCAACGAGCGGGCCGGGCCGCTGCACGATCAGCGGAGAAAAACGGCCGCGCCGCGCGACCTCCATCGTGCCGAATTCCTGCTCGGGCACCACGAACTGCGCGTCGTGCAGTTGCTTCGGCGCGATCGCGCTCAGCGCGGCAAGCGGGGAATCCTCCGGCAGCGCGACCACGAACTCGTCCCGATGCACGCGCGTGGCCTGCAGCCCTTCCGGATACGCCATCGGCGGCCTCACATAGGCGGCGTCGAGCTGCCGGTCGACGAGCCGCATCGGGATCTCGTCCATCGGAACCTCCTGCAACTGGACCTCGATACGTGGATGCAGGCGCCGGAATTCCGTCACGGTCTTGCGCATCACCCCGGCATACGCCGCCGACGCCACGTAGCCGACCCGCACCTGCCCCAATTGCCCGCGCTCGGCGAGCACGCCTGACTCGCGGGCTTGTTCGAGTTGCGCCAGCGCCGCGGCGGCTTGCGGAATATAGGCCTCGCCCGCAGCGGTCAGCGAGACGGAGCGCCGGGTCCGGTGAAACAGCCGGAATTGCAGCAGGCGCTCGGCGTCTTGGATCTGCTTCGTCAGCGAGGGCGGCGCGAGTTCCAGATCGTCGGCGGCGCGCGCGAAATGCAGACGCCTCGCGACGGCGAGAATGCAGCGCAGGTGACGCAATTCGAGTTCCACGTTTATTCATCCTCAAGTGAATAAATGTGATTTTATCGGCTATCGATCGGCAACAAGAGCAGCGCTAAGATGGCGTCCGTCTTTACGCTGGAACGCACGCTCATGTCGAACGAAGCAGGTATTAACGCAATCGCCGCAACCGGGTCCGTCGCGCCGCCGCGCGGCGCCGGAGCCGTGCTCGCGACGGCCTCCGCCACCTGCGCGCTGATCGTGCTCGACACGAATATCGTCGCGGTGTCGCTGCCCTCGATCGCCCGCTCATTTCACGCGGGATTCGCCGATGTCGAATGGGTCGTCAGCGCGTACATGGTGTCGTTCGCATCGTGCCTGCTGCCGATGGGCGGGCTCGCCGATCGCTACGGCCGGAAGAACACGATGCTGCTCGGCCTGCTCATGTTCGCGCTGGCATCGCTCGGCTGCGGGCTCGCACCGAACGTCACGTTCCTCAACGTCTCTCGCGTCGCGAAGGGCTTCGGTGCGGCGATGCTGCTGACCTCGGCGCTGGCCGTGATCGCGCACGCGTTCCCCGCGCCGCGCGAGCGAGCACGAGCCTGGGCGATCTGGGGGATGACGATGGGCATCGCGACCACGATCGCGCCGCTCGTCGGCGGCCTCGTCACCCAGTGGATCGGCTGGCGCTGGATCTTCCTGCTGAACCTGCCCGTGTGCGCGGCGCTGATCGTCTGCACCCGGCGCGTGGTGACCGACTCGCGCAATCCGCAGGCGGGACGCAGCGACTTTGCGGGGAGCCTGTGCTTCGGCGTCGGGCTCGCGAGCGGCATCTGGGCGTTGATCGGCGCCCAGGACGCGGGCTGGCGCAGCGCGGCCACCGAAGCGCGCTTTACCGCGTGCGTATTGCTGCTCGCCGGTTTCGTCGCGATCGAACGGCGTATCGCGCATGCGGTCATCGACCTCGCACTGTTCAGGCAGGCGCGCTTCGTTGCGGCCGTGCTCGGGATGTTCGGCTACGCCGCCTGCGCCCAGGTGATGATGACCTTCCTGCCGCTCTATCTGCAGAATGCGTTCGAGTGGACGCCCCTACACGCGGGGGCCGGCATGCTTCCGTTCGCGCTGGCGATGGTCGTCGGTCGCTGGGTGGGCGCGCGCATCGCGCCGCACGCGACGGGCCCGACGTCGATGCTGTCCATCGGGCTTGTGCTGGTGGGCGCCGGCAATCTGCTGACCGCCGTGGCCGCGCAAGCGGGCGAGTACGGCTCGGTGGCGTTCGGGATGATCGTCACGGGCCTGGGCGCGGGCGTGCTCAACGGCGACACGCAGAAGGCGATCATGGCCTGCGTTGCGCCCCATCGAACCGGGATGGCGTCCGGCATCAGCACGACCACGCGCTTCACGGCGATCGTCACCTCCATCGGCGTGCTCGGCGCCGTGCTCGCGTCGCGCGCCCGATCCGCGATCGACGCGGCAATGCCCTGCCATGCCGCAGGCAAGGCCTGCGTGGACGCGCCATTCATGTCGGACCTGCTTGCCGGTGACATCGGCCACGCGCTCGCGCGTCTCGCGCCCGAATTGCAGCCCGTGATGCGATCGATCGCGCCAGCCGGTTTCGCGAGCGGGTTTGCCTCGGCGCTCAGCGTTGCCGGCGTGCTGGCGCTCGTGATCGCGGTCGCGATCTGGCTGCTCGCCAGACGGCGTTGCCCCGCATGACGCGCGATGCGGGGCAACGCTAAACCCGACGCCCTGCGCGCGGCGCCTTATCGAGGGAACGCCACGGATAGTCGAGCGCGCCGCGGCTTCATGTGCCGTGCGCGGACGTCGAATCGCCGCTGTCCGGTCCGGTCGTCGGCCTCGTATCTGTCATCTGTCAAACCGCTTCGACCGAGTCGTCGCGCACCGGAAACCAGCCCGGGGTCGTCTTGATCACGTGCCAGAGCTTGTCAGGAATCCGAAGCTCGGCGGGCTGCCTCGACATATCCAGTGCGACGTCGATATGCGCGTCGCGTCCCGAGCGGCCCAGCTCGACCCAGTCCGGCGTCATGGCCAGGCCCCGCCCCACGGCCACGAGCGGCAGCCCCAGCGCCAGCGCCTTGCGGGCCTCCTCCGGCGTGCGGATCTCACCCGCCGCGATCAGCGGCACGCGATGCCCCACGCACTCGACGATCTGCTCGATGGTGGTCCGCTCGCCCGCATAGTCCTGCGGCTTGTTCTCGAGCAGTTTGTAGAGCGAGACGTGCAGATAATCGATGCCGCCCGCGATCAGGCGGTCGATGAGCGCACAGGCATCGCCCAGGCGCAGCGCGCCTGCACCGGGCTCTTCCGGGGAAAGACGGTAGCCCACGAGGAAGGGACGTTCGGCATGAGCGGCAACGACGCGCCTGACCTCCCGCACCACGGCCAGCGGAAAGCGCATCCGGTTTTCGGGCGAGCCGCCCCATTGGTCGGTGCGCTGGTTGTACAGCGGCGAGAGGAAGTTCTGGAGCAGGAAGCCGTGCGCGCCGTGGAGTTCGACGCCGTCGAAGCCCGCCGCGATCGCGCGCCGCGTGGCTTCGCCAAACGCGCGGACCATGTCGAGGATTTCGTCGTGGCCGAGCGCGCGGCTCTTGAGCTGTCCGTCGTTGAACGGGCCGGGCGGCGCCTTGGTTGCGCTGGCGCTCACCAGCTCGCCACCGGGAATCAGGGCGGGCACGGCCTTGTTTCCGGCGTGAAAGATCTGCAGCACGGCGGGCGCGCCCGCACTTTTGGCGGCCTGCGCCAGCCTGCTCAAGCCGGCAATGAAGCGGTCGTCGTAAGCCGCGAACTCATGCGTGAAGCCCACGCCGTTTTCCGTCACGTGCGTGCAGCCGGTCAGCACGAGGCCGACGCCGCCGGCACGGGCGCGATACCACGCCAGCTCCTGGTCGGAAACGGTTTCATCGGCGTTGGACGACCAGGTGGTCATGGGCGCCATGACCACGCGGTTGCGCAGCACCATGCCGTTGGCAAGCGAAAACGGCTCGAAAAGGATATCTTCGGTCTGGATCATCTGGACTACTTACATAAAATAAGGCTTGTCGCCATCGGTATTCGGCTTGTTCACGCCCAGGCTCTCGCCGCTATGCAACCGCGGCGACTCGATGATCTTCGCAATCAGGTCGGCCACGCTCCGGCGCGAGACCACGGTGCCCTTGAAGGGCTCGTGGCGCGCGGTCAGCTCGTAGTCGATCTCGTCCTCGTCGGTGAGCCACGCGGGGCGCACGATGGTGTAGTCGAGGCCCGATGCCTCGATAACTTCGGCGGCGCGCGCAAAGGGCTTGAGATCCTCGCCGATGGTGGCGTGGTTCCACTCGCCGAACTTGCCCGGCACTTCGTCGTAAATACCCAGCGAGAGCACGAAAACCAGGCGCTTGACGCCGGCCGCGCGCATGGCAGCGACCACGCTGCGGGCCTGCGCGTCGATATCGTCGCCCGTCAGGTTCGCATAGACGAGATCCTTGCCCGACATCGCCTGCGCGAGGAGTTTCTTGTCGAGCGCACTGCCGATCATGAGGTTCGAATTGGCGGGCTCCTTGCCCGAGATCTTCTTGGGGTTGCGCAGCAGCAGCGTCATCGCGATGTCGCCGCGTTGCGCGAGGGCGGGAATCACCCATTGCGCGATCTGCCCGCTGGCGCCGAGTATCAGTACGTGTTTCATGGTTTATTCAGGTATCCGATTTAATTGCGTGATACATCGGCCCTGCCGGTACAGCCATCGCACCAGCGGCCGCCTGAACGATTACAGGTGCTCCTTGAAGAACGGCACCACCTTGGCGAGCGCGAGCGCCACGGGCTCGGGCTTGTCATAGAGGTCGTAGTGCGACCAGCCTTCGGCCACCACGATGTGCTTGTCCTTCGACGCCGCGCGGCCATAGATCTCCCAGCCGTCGCGGTACGCGCCGAAAGCGCCGGGCTTGTCGCCAATCACGATCATGAGCGGCTGCGTGAGCAGCACTTCGGCTTGCAGAAAGGCATCCCAGCCCATGGCCGCACTGTTGAACGAGAACAGCCCGCTGGTGGCCCCATGGGGCTGCTGGCCGCGAGGCGTCTTGTAGTATTCCGTGGCCTCCAGCACGTCGATATCGGTCATGCCGTTCTTCTTGCCTTCTTCCACCGAGGGCGGCAGATAGTTGATGACGTTGCGCGGCGCGCCCTTCGCCTCAGCGGTGCGCTGCTTGCCCATGGCCTCCAGCGCGCCCACGGGGTCGAAGTTGCTGAAGCCTTCGCGAATCAGCCGGCCGAAGTTGACGCCGGTGATCGACGTCAGGGCCTTGATGCGGTGGTCGGTCATGGCCGCGTGAATCGTGTAGGCACCCCCGCCGCACACGCCGATCGCGCCGATGCGGTTTTCGTCGACATAAGGCAGCGTCACCAGATAGTCGATCGCAAAGCGGATATCGGAAACGCGGATCGCCGGATCTTCGATAAAGCGCGGCTCGCCGCCGCTGGCGCCCTGAAAGCTCGCGTCGAACGCAATGACGACGAAGCCTTCCTTCGCAAGCGCGGCGGCGTATACATTGCCGGAGGTCTGCTCCTTGCAGCTGCCGATCGGATGCGTGCTCACGATCGCGGGGTACTTCTTCGTCTCGTCGAAGTTCGGCGGCAGATAGATATCGGCGGCCGAATCCCAACCGAGATTTTTGTAGGTGACGGTTCTGATGTTGCTCGTGGTCATGACAAATTCCTTGGCGTTGATCTGGGCCCGGCACAGGCCGGGCCCGATGGACGCAATGTGTTCGGGCGCGGCTGCCCGGCTGGCGCTTACTTCAGCGTGCGCTGGAAGAACGGCGCGAGCACCGATACTGCTTCGTCCACGTACTGGGGCACGTCGTAGAGCGACATATGGTTCGCCCCCTCGACCACATGGAATTGCTTGTCCTTGCTGGCGGCGCGCGCGAACAGGTCGTCGCTCATCCACTTGCTGCCGGCGACGCTGCCCGCCACGATCTGCAGCGGCTGCGTCAGGAACGCCTCGGCCTTGTTATAGGCGTCGTAGGTGATGATCTGGTTGAGGCTGCGCGCGGTCATGTAGCCGGGCGCGTTCGGGTGCTCGCATCGCGGCGTGTGATAGTACTCCCAGGCTTCTTCGAGTTCCTTGTTCGGCGCATCTTCCTTGCGCAGCGGCGCGAGCGGCAGCGTGGCGAGCTCCGCCTTCGAGGCGTCGCTGGTGCGCGCCTGCGAGCCGGCTTCGATCAGGGCCATCGCATCCGCGTCCTTGACCGTGTTTTCCCAGCCGTTGCGGAACATCTGACCAATGTTCACGGCGCTCACCGTGCCCACCGCCTTGATGCGGCGGTCGTTGATCGCCGCATTCGCGGTATAGCCGCCGCCCGCGCAGATGCCCATTGCGCCGATCTTCTGCGCATCCACATACGGCAGCGTCGTCAGATAGTCGATCACGGCGCTGATGTCCTCGGTACGGATGTACGGATTCTCGAGCTGGCGCGGCTCGCCCGTGCTTTCGCCTTGATACGAGGCGTCGAACGCGATGGCGATCAGGCCGTTTTCCGCCAGCTTCTTTGCATACAACCCGGCGGTCTGCTCCTTCACGCCGCCGCCCGGATGCGCGACCACTACGGCCGCGTACTTGCGGCTTGCGTCGAAGCCCTCCGGAAGGTTGAGGATGGCGGCCGTCGTCACGCCCTGGCCGTTGAGGTTCTTGAAACTGACTTTCTGCATGATCGGTTGCTCCTGAGTGGGTGGGTTCTCTGCTGCGATGGGTTCCATCATAGGCGGCCCTTTACATAGAAAAAATGCGCTTTCAGAGACATCAGCGTTAAGCTAGACTTGACAATATGCCGATGGATTCGTCGCTCCTTCCCGCCCTCGCCTCGTTCGTGAACATTGCCCGTTACCGCAGCTTCACCAAGGCTGCAACGGAAATGGAGGTGTCGCGCGCGGCCCTCTCGCAACAGCTCAAGACGCTCGAGCAGCATCTCAACGTGCGCCTGCTGCATCGCACGACGCGCGACATGTCGCTCACGGAAGAAGGCCAGCGCCTGTTCGACGCCCTGCAGCCGGCGCTCGCGACCATCGAGCGGGCGGTGGCCGAACTCGGCGAAGCCCATGCCGAGCCCGTCGGGCAGATCCGCCTCAGCACTTCGCGCGTCGCGGCGCGCTTGCTGCTGGAGCCGCACCTGGCCGACTTCCTCATGCGCCATCCCAGGTTGCGGCTCGAGCTCGTGATGAACGACGGGTTCTCGAACATCGTGGCCGAGGGCCTGGACGCGGGCATACGTCTTGGCGAGAGCCTCGACGAACACATGGTCGCGGTGCCCGTGACGCCGATGCTGGAGATGGCCATCGTGGGCTCGCCGGCCTACTTCGCGCGCCACGGCGTGCCGGAAACGCCCGCCGACCTCATGCGCCACAACTGCCTGTCCTACCGCTTCACATCGAGCGGCACGATCGACCGCTGGACCTTCACCGCACCGGGCACCGAGGCGCAAACCGTCGTGTTCGAGCCCCAGGGCAACGCCGTCTTCAACGACGACGACAGCATGCTGTGCGCCGCCGTTCAGGGCGTGGGGCTCGTGCAACACATCGATCTGTGCGTGCGTCATCATCTGGCCGACGGCTCGCTCGTGCGCGTGCTGCGCCCCTGGTGCAGGCCTTTTCCCGGCTTTTACCTCTATGTGCTCTCGCGCGCGCAGATGCCGGCGAAGATACGGGCGCTGATGGATTTCCTGATCGAGCAGCGCGCGCAGCTCGAGCGCGAGGCTCAAAAGCTCCGGCACGTTTAGATCAGGGACGATTTCGGCCAACCACCACGCCGCGCCACCTGGGCATGACTCTGAAGCCGCACCCGTTCACCTCCCCATTCAGGTTCGCGAGACGTATCCGCCCAGCCGCGTCACGACGCCAGCGATTAGAACGAACATATGTTAGATTGAGCCGGGAGGGAGAAGCAACCTGAAAAAGCCACGCGACACGTGGCCGGCTGCACCATCCGGGTCCGCCGCCGGACAGCGGTTCGCTCGCCGCGGGACACCCAGCGGGCGGTGTCAAGAATGGACCCGCTTGAACTTCGGAGATCGATGCATGAATGAACTGTCGGGCCAGATCGCGCTGGTGACAGGCGCTGCACGCGGTATCGGCAAGGCCATCGCGACGCGTCTCGCGCAGGACGGCGCACACGTGGTATTGGCAGATATCGCCGCCGACGCGGTCCGCGAAACCGCGTCGGCCATTGAAACGCTCGGCGGTAAAACCAGCGCCGTCCAGCTGGACGTCACCGATGCCGGACAGGTACACGCTCTGGTGGACGAACTGCTGCGCAAGTTCGGCAAACTGGAAGTGCTGGTCAACAACGCGGGGAGCGGAAAATCCACGCCGTTCCTCGAGACCACGCAAGCGGACCTCGCCTCCCAAATGGCGCTGAACTTCGGCGCCGCCTTCACGTGCGCGCAAGCGAGCGCCACGGCGATGCGCGAAGCGGGTTATGGGCGCATCGTTTTCATCACGTCGGTGACGGGGCTCGCCGGCCCAGTCAACCTGTCCGCGTACGGTTCCATGAAAGCCGGGCAGATGGGGTTGATCCGCGCCATGGCACTGGAGCTCGCGGAATTCGGCATCACCGCGAATGCCGTCGCGCCGGGTCCGATCGACACCGAACTGCTGCGCTCGGCATGGCCGGAAGATAGGGTGGCTGAAGCTGCCGACAGAATCCCCGCACAACGCATTGGCAAGCCCGAAGAAGTCGCTCACGCGGTCAGTTTTCTGGTTTCCCCGGGCGCGGCGTTCATCAATGGCATCACGCTGCCTGTCGATGGCGGATTCACGGCAGCGGGCGGGTACATGGCGGAGGTCTCCCGGCAGCGCCGGTCCCGGCGGCCATGATTGCCCGCAAAGTCGCGGCGGCACCGCAAACGCGCCGGTGCTCCGGCGAACGTTTTCACCGTGTCGATGCGTGCGTGCGCCAAAGTACGGAACGCTCCCATCGCATACGTTGCACCGACCGACATTGGCGAGTCCAATACTTCTGCTATTGACCCAACCCATCTGAAATCCCGCATGCGATACGAAGATTTTGAGTTCCTCCGGTTCGACCCTCAGCCCGACGGCGTGATGCTCGTCACGCTCAACCGCCCCGAGGTCATGAATGCCACCAACAACCGGATGCATTGGGAGCTGACCCAGCTCTGGGGGGTGGTCAACGACGATCCCAGGGTCAAGGCGGTCGTGGTCACGGGCGCGGGCGATCGCGCGTTCTCCGCGGGCGGCGACCTGTCCGTGGTAGAGGAAATGGCCAACAGCCACGAGGCCACGATGCGCGTGATGAAAGAGGCGTCCGACATCGTCTACAACATGCTGGCCTGCGATAAACCCATCATCTCCGCGATCAACGGCACGGCCGTGGGTGCGGGCCTCGCGGTGGCGCTGCTCGCGGACGTGAGCGTAATGGCCGAAGACGCCCGCCTGACCGACGGACATACGCGCCTCGGCGTTTCCGCGGGCGACCACGCCGCGATCGTCTGGCCGCTGCTGTGCGGCATGGCCAAGGCGAAGTACTACCTGATGACGGCCGATTTCGTCGATGGCAAGCAAGCGGAGCGCATCGGCCTCGTGACTTTTTGCGCACCGCGCGACGAGGTCCTGCAAAAGTCGCTCGCCATCGCCGCCAATCTCGCGCGCGGCAGCCAGGCCGCGATCCGCGCGACCAAGAAGTCGCTCAACAACTGGATGCGCATGGCCGGGCCGATTTTCGACAACTCGCTCGCCACGGAGATGCTGTGTTTCCTGGGCCCGGACGTCAAGGAAGGACTGGCCGCGCTGCGCGAGAAGCGCCAGGCGGATTTTCCGTCCGCCCGTCTGCCGCAGTAGCGCCGCGGTTGCGCATGGCGCCGGGCGGCGCCTTGATGTCCGCCTCTCTGTACGCCCCTCAACCTAACTAATAGTAGTTAATCATGAGACAACTGACCCTGCTGCTCGATGGCATGACGCACACCGAAGGCGCGCGCTGGCACGACGAACGCTTCTGGTTCAGCGATCTGTACTCCGAACGAGTGTGCTCGATCCGCGAGGACGGCAGCGACCTGCGCACGGAGATGGCGGTCCCGCAGTGCCCTTCCGGTATCGGCTGGCTGCCCGATGGACGCCTGCTCGCCGTGTCCATGCACGACCGCAAGCTGCTGCGCCGCGAGCACGACGGTGCCGTGGTCACGCATGCCGATCTGTACCCGCATCTGGAATTCGAGCCCAACGACATGGTCGTGGACGCGCAGGGCCGCGCATGGGTCGGCAACCTCGGCTTCGACGTCATGAAGCTCGCGCCGCGCCGTCCGGGCCGCCTCGCGCGCGTCGACGCCGATGGATCGGTCACGATGGTCAGCGAGCCGCTGCATTTCCCCAACGGCTCGACCGTCATCGGCAACCGCACGCTCGTGGTGGCCGAGTCGTTCGGCAATCGCCTCTCCGCGTTCGACATCGAGGCCGACGGTTCGCTCTCGGCGCGCCGCGACTGGGCCAGCTTCGGCGCGGTGCCGCAGAACGACGACGTCATGGCGTCCATGGCCGAAATCGCCGTGGCCGCGGACGGCATCTCGCAGGTCGATGCCGAAGGCGCGATCTGGGTCGCCGACTTCACGAAGGCGCGCGTGCTGCGCGTGGCGCCGGGCGGCCGCATTCTCGAAGAGATCGAGACCGGAGAGCGCAACTGCTACGCCTGCGCCCTCGGCGGCGCGGACGGACGCACGCTGTTCCTCTGCGTCACGCCCGCCGATTTCAATCCCGAGGTGCGCCGCGCCAACCCGCTGAGCGCCGTGCTCTCGACTCGGGTCGACGTTGCGCTCGCCTGAGCGCCTTGTCATTTCACTGGAGGTTTCATGACCACTTCATCCAACCCCGCACAAGCCGCGCGCGAGCAAGCGCTCGCCTGGATCAGGCAGGGCGGCAAGCGTCTCCTGATTGGCGGCCAGTGGGTCGACGCCGCGTCGGGCAAGACCTTCGAGGTCGTCAATCCGGCCACCGAGGAGCGGCTTTGCCACGTGGCCGAAGCCGATAGCGCCGACGTCGACGCCGCCGTGCGCGCGGCGCGCAAGGCCTTCGAGGCGCCCTCGTGGGCCGCTCTCTCGCCCCATGCGCGCACGCGCGCGCTGCTCAAGATCGCCGACACGATCGAGCAGCACATCGACGAGCTGGCCGCCATCGAATCGCTCGACAACGGCATGCCGCTCTGGTTCGCCCAGGGCGCGGTGACGGCCACGGTCGACATCTTCCGCTACTACGCGGGCTGGTGCTCCAAGGTGCTGGGCACCACGATCCCCTCGGACGGCAGCACGCTGATCTATACGCTGCGCGAGCCGCTGGGCGTGTGCGGCCAGATCATTCCGTGGAACGTGCCGATCCTGATGGCCGCCATCAAGTTCGCCAACGCGCTGTGCTGCGGCAACACGGTCATCCTCAAGCCCGCCGAGCTCGCGTGCCTCACCTCGATCCGCCTCGCCGAGCTGATCCAGGAAACCGACCTGCCGCCCGGCGTCATCAACGTGCTGCCCGGCTTCGGCGCCACGGCGGGCGCGGCGCTGGCCCAGCACCTGGGCGTGGACAAGATCGCGTTCACGGGCTCCACGGCCATCGGCAAGCAGATCGTGCGCGACGCCACCTCGAACCTCAAAAAGGTGACGCTGGAGCTCGGCGGCAAGGCGCCCAACGTGGTGTTCGCCGACGCCGACATCGAAAAGGCCGTGCAGGCGGCCGTCAAGACCTTCTGCGGCAACTCGGGCCAGGTCTGCTCGGCCGGCACACGCCTGTTCGTGCAGGAGAGCATTCACGATCAGGTGTCCGAACGAGTGGCGCAACTGGCTGCCAGCTGGAAAGTCGGCGACCCGTTCGCCGCCGATACGAAGCTGGGCCCGCTGATCTCGGCGAAGCAGCGCGAGCGCGTCTGGTCCTATATCGGCGCGGGTCAGGAAGGCGGCGCCGCGCTGCGCCTGGGCGGCAACGCGTGGAGCGGCGCGGGCTACTTCGTCGAGCCCACGGTGTTCGACAACGTGCGCAACGGCATGCGCATCGCGCAGGAGGAAATCTTCGGCCCCGTACTCTCCATCATCCCGTTCAAGGACGAGGACG
This sequence comes from Paraburkholderia sp. J63, assembly GCF_905220245.1. Taxonomy (NCBI): domain Bacteria; kingdom Pseudomonadati; phylum Pseudomonadota; class Betaproteobacteria; order Burkholderiales; family Burkholderiaceae; genus Paraburkholderia; species Paraburkholderia sp. J63. The sequence continues at coordinate 136,640 of NZ_CAJMZF010000019.1, forward strand.
ACGCCGTGCTGCAAGGCAACGACACCACCTACGGCCTCTCGGCCGCGGTCTGGACGCGCGACGTCTCGCGCGCCCACAAGGTGGTGCGCGCGCTCAAGGCCGGGCGCCTGTGGATCAACACCTTCGGCGAATCCGATCCGGCCATGGCCTTCGGCGGCTACAAGCAATCGGGCTGGGGCCGCGAATTCGGCCAGGAATCGATCGACGCCTATACGCAGAGCAAATCGATCATGGTCCGCATGTAAGCGCCACCTTCCATAACAAAACCTCAAGGAGACACGCCGTGGACATGAGTACACCGGCCTTCGTGCAAGGCACCAGGAAGCTGCTGATCGGCGGCCAATGGGTCGATTCGGGATCGGGCCAGCGCATCGAGGCGATCAACCCCGCCACGGGCGAGCTGCTCTGCCATATCGCGCAGGGCGATGCGCAGGACGTGGACCGCGCCGTGGCCGCCGCGCGCCGGGCCTTCGAAGGGCCGTGGAGCCGCTTCACGGCGCACGAACGGCGCAAGCTGCTGCTGCGCGTGCACGATGCCATCCTCGACAACTTCGACGAGCTCGCGCTGATCGAAACGCTGGACATGGGCGCGCCGCTCGCGCGCACGCGCGGCTACAAGGAATGGCTCTCGCAGCTCCTGCAGTTCTACGCCTCGCAGACAGGCGCCGGCGCCGTGGCGACGAGCCCCATGTCGATCGCGCCCAACTTCACGGCGCTCAAGCACCTGATGCCGGTGGGCGTGGTGGGCGGCATCATCCCCTGGAACGGTCCGCTGATGGGCCTCTGGTGGATCTACGGCCCGGCGCTGGCCACCGGCTGCACGGCCGTGCTCAAGCCGGCCGAGGACGCCTCGCTGTCGTCGCTGCGCGTCTCCGAGCTGATGATGGAGGCCGGCGTGCCCGACGGGGTCATCAACGTCGTGACCGGCTACGGCAAGGACGTGGGCCAGGCACTGGCCGAGCACCGCGGCGTGGACCGCGTGGCCTTCACGGGCTCGGTGGGCACCGCGCAGGCCATCGTGCGCGCCTCGGCGGGCAACCTGAAGCGCCTGCAGCTGGAGCTCGGCGGCAAGTCGCCCGACATCGTGTTCGCCGACGCCGATCTGGAGAAAGCCGTGCCCGGCGCCTCGATGGGCGTGTTCACCAACACGGGCCAGGTCTGCGTGGCCGGCACGCGCATTCTCGTGCAGCGCGCCATCCACGACGAGTTCGTGCAACGCATGGCCGCGTTCGCGAAGACCATCAAGATCGGCGACGGCCGCGAGCCCGGCACCCAGATCGGCCCGCTGATCTCGCAGCGCCAGCTCGAACGCGTCATGCACTACGTGGATATCGGCGGCAAGGAGGCCGAACTCGTGCACGGCGGCCAGCGCCTTTCCGGCGATCTGGCGAAAGGCTTCTTCGTCGAGCCCACGGTGTTCGCCAACGTGCGCAACAACATGACCATCGCCCAGGAGGAAATCTTCGGCCCGGTGGCCTCGGTGATTCCGTTCGACACCGTGGAGGAAGCGCTGCAACTCGCGAACGACACCCCCTACGGCCTCGCCGGCGGCGTCTGGACGCGCAACCTCTCGACCGCGCACAAGGTCTCGCAGGGCATCCGCTCGGGCACGGTCTGGGTCAACTGCTATGGCGTGATCGATCCGGCCGTGGGCTTCGGCGGCACGAAAATGAGCGGCTACGGCTGGAAAGGCGGCAAGGAGCACGTGGAAAGCTTCCTCTACCCCAAGGCCACCTACATCAACCTCGATTGACGCGTGGCCTCGCCGCCATCCACTCCAGTCATCAGGACAACCAGGAAGAGACATATGAAAGGCATCGTTTTCAGAGGCGACAGGAAGCTCGAGATCCTGGATTTCGACGACCCTACCCCCGGCCCGCTCGACGCCATCATCGAGATGAAGGCCTCGGGCATGTGCGGCAGCGATCTGCACTTCTATCGCAACAAGCCCGCCGACGTCATCAAGTCGCTGGGCTTCAGGGACCTCGCGTCGCGCGGCATGTCGGAGGATACGCCGATCATCGGCGGCCACGAACCTTGCGGCCAGATCGTCGCGCTCGGCGTGGCCGTCGATCCGCGCGCCTTCAAGGTGGGTAACCGCGTCGCTGTATTCCATTACGAGGGCTGCCAGCATTGCGACCACTGCCGCAGCGGCTGGACGCAGATGTGCAGCCACGGCGCGGACATCCACGGCGTCATCAAGCACGGCGGCCACGCGCACTACATGAAAGTGCCCGTCACCTCGCTGGTCCACATGCCCGACGAAGTGTCGTATGCCACCGGCGCCGCCATCTCGTGCGGCACGGGCACGGCCTGGGGTGCGCTGCTGCGCCTGAACATCAGCGCGCGCGACACGCTCGCCGTGTTCGGTCTCGGTCCGGTCGGGCTCTCGGCCGTGCAACTGGCCGCGGCCATGGGCGTGGAGGTCATCGGCGTCGACATCGCCGCAGACCGGGTCGAGCGCGCGAAGGCATTTGGCGCGGCCCACGTTGTCGACGGCAGCAAGGAAGACCCGATCGAAGCCATCCTCAAGCTCACCGGGGGCCTCGGCGCGACCTGCGCGATGGACTGCGCAGGCGGCGAAATCCCGAAACAGCAGGCCGTGCGCTGTACCCGTCCGTGGGGCCGCATCGCGCTCGTGGCCGTGGGCGGCAACCTCAACGTCGACGGCATGAAGGACGTGATCGGCAAACAGCGCACCATCCTCGGCTCGTACACGTTTTCGGAAGTCAGCATGAACGACTGCATCCGTTTCGTGGCCGACCACGGCGTGGACGTGGACAAGCTGTTCACCGACCGCTGGAAGCTGGAACAGGCCGAAGAGGCCTACCGTCTGTTCGACGGCCAGGCCGCCGGCAAGGGCGTGTTCGTGTTTTGAGCGACCCCAGGGCAGGACACCGGCAAGGAACAAGTCAAAAGCACAAGAAAGGAGACTCGAGAATGACGAAATTCGCCCCGCAGGGAGTCGAAGACCCGATGGCCACGCTGTGCCGCATGGCGCTGCAGACGCAGTACGCCGACCTGCCGGCCGACGTGGTCCGTCACGTCAAGCTGACGCTGCTGGACGCCATGGGCGTCACCATCGGCGGCTCGGCCATGGAAGGCATTCCCGCGATCGTATCGCTCGTCAAGGAGCGCGGCGGCAACCCGCAGACGCCGCTGCCCTTCTACGGCGGCCGCGTGCCGGCCAACGAGGCGGCGCTCGTGCTGGGGCCGATGCCGCGCGCCATGGACTGCGGCGACCTGCACGAGGAGGCGGGCCACGTCACCGAATACGTGGTGCCCACGCTGCTCGCGGCGACCGGCCTCTGCGGTCCCGTGTCCGGCAAGGCGTTCCTCGCGGCGATGGCCGTGGGCCAGGAGATCCTGGTACGGCTGGGCACCGCGTACAAGGTCATCAACCGCGCCGTGAAACAGCACGAATGCGGCGGCCACTACATCTTTGGCGCGGTGGCCGCGGTGGGCAAGCTGCTGGGGCTGAGCCAGGAGCAACTGGAAAACGCCCAGGGCATCGCGCGCACCATGACGCAACCCAACACCATGGGCATCTATTCGCCCGCCACGCTGATGGTGCGCATGCATCATGGGCTGGTGAGCCAGGCGGCCATCACCTGCTGCCAGCTCGCCCAGCGCGGCATCACCGGGCCGCGCGCCGAGGTGCTGTCCGGTCCCAAGGGCTACCTCGCCACGGCGCGCTGGGAAACCGATCCCGGCTTCATCCTCCATGAGCTGGGTGAGCATTGGGAGCTCGAGAACATCATCACCAAGGGCTATAGCGCCTGCTATTTCTCGCATTCGTCGATCGACGCCATCCGCGCGTTGATGAAGGAAAATGCGTTCGGCGCGGGCGATATCGCGAGCATTCACATCGAGACCTCCACGCCCAGCTGGCGCGCCGTATGCGAACCGCAGGAGAAGAAGTGGCACCCGGTGACGGTGCCCGAGTGCCAGTTCAGCCTGCCCTATGTGGTGGCGATCGCAGCCTTCGACGACAAGGTGTTCCTGGAGTCGTACAGCGAGGAAGCCCGTGCCCGGCCCGAGGTGCGCGAATTGATGACGCGTATCACCGCCGAGGAAAACCCCGACGTCTCCGATTGGGGTGCGCGCCTCCAGGTGACACTGCGCGACGGGCGCGAATTCCGGAAGGAATGCATCTACGTGAAGGGGCATCCGAGGAACCCGTTCACCACCGAGGAATTCGTCGCCAAGTTCAGGCTCTGCGCCCCCTACTCGGCCATACCGCTGGCGCAGGAGACGGTGGACGACATGATCCGGAATATTTTGCAGTTCGAAGAAATAGACGACGTGGTGGGCATACTGCTCGACCCGCTGGCGCCGCCTTCGACCTGAGGCCTGGACAAGCCTGATACGGAGGGGGCCCGTCCCCTCTCCCAATTACACAACAATTTCGGAGACCGCATGAATTCGCTCGAGCAAGTGACCATGCGCAAAGTGTTTCGGCGCCTGGTGCCATTTTTTATTCTGTGCTACTTCATATCGTTCCTCGACCGGGTGAACGTCGGATTCGCCAGCCTGCAGATGAACGAGGCTATCGGCCTCACCGCGGCCCAGTATGGTCTGGGCTCGGGACTATTCTTTCTGCTCTATTTCCTGTTCGAGGTGCCATCCAATCTGCTGCTGGTGCGCGTGGGCGCCCGCCTCTGGCTTGCCCGCATCATGATCACCTGGGGGCTGATCTCGGGCGCCACGGCTTTCGTCACCGGTCCCCACACCTTCTATGCCGTGCGCCTGCTGCTGGGCCTGGCCGAGGCAGGCCTGTTCCCGGGCGTGGCGTATTTCCTCACGCTGTGGTTTCCCTCGGCTTACCGCGCGCGCGTCATGGGCTATCTGCTCGTGGCCGCACCGCTTTCCTCGGTGATCGGCTCCCCCATCTCGGGCATGCTGCTGAGCCTGCATGGACTAGAGGGACTGGCCGGGCTGCAAGGCTGGCAGTGGATGTTCATCGTCGAGGCGCTCCCCGCGCTCGTCCTGGGGCTCGTGACGCTGCAGTACCTCAAGGGCGCCCCGCACGACGCGAGCTGGCTGCAAGCGCAAGAACGCGGCTGGCTATCGGCACGCATGACGACCGAAGCCAGCGAGCGCCGCGAAGAACACAGCATTGCGGTTGCGCAGGTGTTCAGCGACAAACGCGTGTGGATGCTCGCCGCCATGGCCTTCGGATTCTTTCTGACCATCTATGGCGTGGGCTTTTTCCTGCCGCAAATCGTCAAGTCCTTTGGTCTGAGCAATGAGCAAACCGGTTTCGTGACGGCGATTCCCTATGTGATCGGCTCGGCCAGCCTCGTGTTCTGGGCGCGCCGCTCCGACCGCACCCGGGAGCGCCGCTGGAACATCGCGATACCCGCGCTGATTGCCGCCGTCGCCCTCGTCGGCGCCGGCCTGGCCGAGGGCTCCGTGCTCAAGCTCGTCTTCTTCTGCCTCGTGGCCTTTGGCGTATTCGGCGCGCTGCCCGCGTTCTGGGCGATCAACACCGACCTGCTCTCGGGCCCGGCGGCCGCGGCCAGCATTGCCTGGATCGGCGCCGTAGGCAATCTGGGCGGCTTTGCCGGCCCCTACCTGCTCGGTGTCACCAAGGATCAAACTGGCGGCTACACGGCCGCCCTGATGTTGATGGCCGTCGCGGGATGCATTGCCGCCATCATCGCGCTCTCGATGAACCGACCCAACCCTCTCTACCGCCAGGCTTGAACCGGCACGGCCCTGCAGCAGCCAGGGGCCGTTTGCCACTGATCTCAAAGGAGACTTCCATGACCGCCACACACGAATCCCCTTCCCCGGTGCCGGCTAACTGTCCGCCGCTGGAGCAAGCGCTGGTGCGCTTCATCCAGGAACTGAAATACGAAGATCTCGACGCGCGCGCGCACGCCGGCGTCAACCGTTTGATGCGCGATCAGATCGCGCTGCAGGTCGGCATCTCGAAGATGCCCTGGTCCGGGCAGTTGCTGAACTACGCAAGCGCGCAGCAGCGCCCCGGCAAGAGTCGCGTCAGCGCCTGTGCGCTGACGATGAGCGCGGCCGATGCCGCCTTCGTCAACGGCTCGTATGGCCACGGTTTCGAATACGACGATGCGCACGGCCCCAGCTACAGCCACCCGGGCAGTTGCGTGATCCCGGCCGCGCTCGCGATCGGCGAGGAGCTGGGTTCGTCGCTCGAGGAAGTGATCACGGCGATGGTCGCCGGCTACGAGGTCTACACGCGCATCGGCTTGCTGGCCGCACCCGACCTGCTGCAGCGCGGCTTTCACCCGCACGGCACGCTGTCCAATTTCGGCGCCGCGGCGGTCGCCGCCAAGCTGCGCGGGTTCGACGCCGAGACGACGCTGCACGCGCTGGCCATCGCGCTCAGTCATGTTTCGGGCACCACCGAATACACCTCCACCGGCGGCTCCATCAAGCGCATCCACGCCGGCATCGGCACGCGCAACGGCATGGCGGCGGCCGACATGGCCCGCGCCGGCATCACGGGACCGCGCGCGTTCCTGAGCGGCAACAAAGGGTTCTTCCGCACCTTCCTGCAGCGCCCCGCAGGCGAGGCCGCCGAGCAGCGCTTCGCACCGGACCGGCCGTTCGAGATCGGCACCGTCTGGCTCAAGGCCTACTGCGCCTGCTACTGCACGCATGCCTACATCGACGCGCTGCGCCCCTTTGCGGCGCGCCAGGACGAGATCGCCGACGTGCATCTGAAGATCACGCCGCACTTCAATGTCGTGGTCGGCACGGCCAATGCGAACGCCTACGAGCCGAAGAACATCGAGCACGTGCAGTTCAGCCTGCCGATCCAGGCGGCCTTCACGCTGCTGGGCAAGGGCAACGGCTATCCGATCCACCGCGACTACCTTGCCGGCAAGGTCGAGATGGCCCCCGTCATCGAAATGGCGCGCAGCATCCGCATCACCGAGGAGCCCGCACTGGAGAAGGATTATCCGGGCAAGTTCGTGGCCGACGTGAGCGTCACGTTCAAAGACGGCCGCACCGAGCATGTGTTCGTGCAAGACCCGATCGGCACCGACACGAACCCCATGCCCGAGCACGAACAGGATGCGAAGTTCATGGAGCTCACCGCGGACGCGCTGGGTACGGCGCGCGCCCAGAAGCTGCTGGGCACGCTGCGCGCTCTGGACCCGGCCATGAAAGCCGCTGAATTGACGGCTATGTGGAGCGTCGAACGCTAACGGTCCGGTCTCTCGCAGAACCCGCAAACCCATCGTTGTTTCCGCACCCAGCCGGGCTTGAGAGGATTTCGCGCCGATCAGGCCCGGCACGGCACACCCCGGGGCAGTGTCAGTCATGCTTGCGATTCATCGCGAAAACACCAATATAATGATCAGGAATACAAAATGAAAAAAGGTTTGAGATTGACGACGTCGATGTTCTTCGGCGCCTGTGTGAGCAGCGCTCCATTGACCGTGCATGCGCAGTCCAAGGTCACGCTCTACGGCATACTCGACGAAGGCATCGTCTACCAAAGCAATGTGGGCGGCGGCAAGAAGGTCTCGCTCGACTCGCTGAGCGGCGAGCAAGGCAGCCGTTGGGGATTGACGGGGGCCGAGGATCTCGGTGGAGGGAGCCGGGCGATTTTCACGCTGGAATCGGGGCTCAACATCAACAGCGGCGCGCTTGGACAAGGCGGCACGCAATTCGGCCGCCAGGCCTTTGTCGGGCTCGCCAACGACCGTTTCGGCAGCGTCACGATGGGGCGTCAGTACGACATGATCGCCTATTTCGTCACGCCGTATTCGATGACCGGTGTCGTGGGCACGGCGGCGTTCGGCCGTCCGGGCGACCTCGACAACACATTCAATTCGGTCCGCCTGAATAACTCGATTCGCTACATGAGTCCCAATTACAACGGGCTCGCGTTCGGCGCGGAATACGGCATTGGGGGTGTCCCTGGCAACTTCACCGCCAACAGCGGTTATTCCCTGGGCGCCTCGTACCTCAATGGACCGCTGATTCTGGACGCCGCATTCACGTATTTCAAGAATCCGACTTCGGCGACGCCAGGCTCCGGATTCTTCACGAACAACGCCAACGGCGCTTCCACGCTCGCGCTATCGCTGAACAAGGGGTACGCGTCCGCCACCGCGTATCAGGTTGGCGTGGTGGGCGCCGGCTACAACGTCGGGCGCTTGCTTTTTCTGACTTCGTTCTCGAATGTCCAGTACGCGAATCTGGGCTCGGCGTTTGCGGGCGGGACGGCGCGGTTCAACAACGTCGAGGTGACGACCCAGTTCAAGTACAGCCCGGCGCTGTTCCTGACCGCCTCTTACGATTATCTCGTCGGCAAGGGCGTCATGATGACCGACGGCAAGGAGGTCGGCGCCCAGCACTACAATCAGGTCAGTGTCTCGGCCGACTACTTCCTGTCGAAACGATCGGATGTGTATCTCGCCGCAGCCTGGCAGCGCGCGTCCGGAACGTCGTCGACCGGTGGATCTGCTGTCGCCGACTTCGTCAACCAGGGCGATTCGTCGAACAATCATCAAATCTATCTGCGTGTCGGCCTTCGGCATAAATTCTGAACGCCCGGCCTGAAAGCACTCACGACGGCTTCGGGCAGTCGGTGTGCGGTCGGTGTGCAATTCGTAGCCGCACACCGACTGAGCAGGCATCCTAAACAATTTCCCGCGTCCGCAGATCGGCGATGGTCTGCGCATCGAGGCCGAGACCGGCCAGGATCTCGTCGGTGTGCTCGCCGGTGAGCGGCGCACGCGTGCGGATCTCGGGCGGCGTGCGCGACAGCGACACCGGTGTGGCAAAAATCGGCACCGGCTTTGGCGCGCCGGGGTAGTCCATCCACTGGATCAGGTTGGCGGCCTTGACGGTCTCGTCCTGCAGCGCCTGGCGCGGCGAGTTCACGGGCCCGGCGGGAATGCGCGCCTGCTCCAGTTGCGCCAGCGCCTCGGCCAGCGAAAGCTCCTGGCACCACGCCGACATCACGTCGCTCAGGAATTCGCCGTTCTCGCCGCGCAGCTTGTCGTCGGCGAAGCGCGGGTCGTCGAGCAGCTCGGGACGGCCCACGAGCTGGGTCCAGCGCTTGAACATGGGGCGGCCGATCACCTGGGTAATGAACCAGCCGTCTTTGGCCTTGAAGATATCGGAGGGCGCGTAGCTCGGCGCGCGGTTGAGCATCGCCGCGCGGTCGAGGCCCAGCAGGGCTTCCTCGATCAGCGCGCCGCTGGCCATGTTCAGCCCCGTGCACAACAGCGATGCGCTGACCTCCTGGCCCATGCCGCTGCGCTGGCGCTCGTAGAGCGCGAGCATGGTGCCCAGCGCGCAGGAAAAGGCGGTGGCGAAGTCCACCACGGGCACCATGGCTTTTTGCGGCTGGTCCGGCGTGCCCGCGATGTGCACGGCGCCGCTCAGCGCCTGGCCCACGCCGTCGAAGCCCAGGCGGTCGCGCACGGCCTCGCTGTTGCCGAACGCGTTGGAGGCCACGAGGATGATGTCGGGCTTGATGCGGCAGAGGCTCTCGTAATCGAGCCCGAGGCTCTTGAGCGTGCGCGGCGGCATGTTGGCGATCACGACGTCGGCGTCGGCCACCAGCCGGCGCACGACGTCGCGCCCTTCGGGGCTGTCCAGATCGAGCGTCATGGAGCGCTTGTTGCGGTTGACCTGCAGAAACAGCGCGCCCTCGCCCTGCTCCGTGACGGGCACGATGAAGCGGTCTTCGCCGCCGCCCACGCGGTCGATGCGGATCACCTCGGCGCCATAGTCCGCCAGCAGCGCCGAGCAGAACGGCCCGGCGATGAAGCGGCCGAAATCGAGGACCTTGATGCCTTCAAGCACTTTCATTTTTTTCTCGCATGGGAGTCGGCCGACCCGGGGTCATTGGCCGATCACGTTGAATTCCGATTGCAGCTCATGGGCCATCGCCAGCAGGCGCGGCCCCAGTTCGCGCTCCACGCGCGCGCGCGTCATCGCATGGCTCGCGCCGATGCACACCAGCACAAAGGGCGCGTTGCCCTCCAGCAGCACGGAAGCCGCCAGGATGCCCAGCTCCGGCTCCCACTCGCCGATGGCCGTGCAATAGCCCTTCTCGCCGACCTGGGCCATCCCTTCGAGCACGCGGCGGCGCAGCCTCGCCCAGTCGCGCGACATGCGCCGCTCCACGTTGTCGAGCAGATAGCTGCGCTCGAGCTCGGGCAGCGCCGCGAGCAGCGACCAGCCCATCGGGGAAAGCGCGATCCCCACTCGCATGCCCACGTGCAGCGGCAGCATCACCGGCGTTTCGAGGCTGCGGCGGCATTCGAGCACGACGAGGTCGAGCCGGTCGCGCACGGCAAGGCACACGTGCAGCTTGTGCTGGCGCGCGAACGCCGCCATGCGCTCGCCCGCGAGGCCCTGGATGGCCGAATGGGCGATGGCCGCGTAGCCCAGGCCCAGCACGGCCGAGGAAAGCCGGTACTTGCGCTGGGTGTCGTCGTAGAGCAGATAGCCGATGCTCGCGAGCGAGCGCGCGATGCGCGACACCGTGGAAGGCGGCAGTCCGGTGCGCTGCGCGAGCTGGCCGTTGCCGAGCCAGCGCTCCTGCTGCGCGAAGGCCGCAAGCAGCGCCAGCGCGCGCACCAGCGGCGTGACCACCTTCGCCCCCGGCTCGGGCCGCAGCGGGGCGGTGGGCCGCGCCCCGGACAGCCGCCCGGCGGGCGACTGCCCCGCGGACGCCTCGGGCTGGGCGTGCTGTACTACGGCAAGCGGGCGGGCGGCGATCATGGCGAGGACGCTCGTCAGGCCGAGGGCGCCGCGGCGCGCACTTCGTCGAGCGCGGCGGGATTGTCGAGCGAGGACAGATCGCCCGGCGGCAGCCCGCAGTACACACTGCGGATCACGCGGCGCATGATCTTGGAGCTGCGCGTCTTCGGCAACTGCTCCACCACGTGCACGCGGCCGGGCCGGAACGGGCGGCCGAGGCGCTTGTCCACGTGCGCGGAGACGGCGGCCTCCAGCACAGCGATCTCACTTGTCGAGCCGGGCTTGGGCACCACGAAGACCACGAGTTTCTGCCCCTTGTCGGCATCGGCCACGCCGATGGCGGCGGCCTCGGCCACGTCGGGCAGCTCCAGCACCACCTCCTCGACCTCGGCCGGGCCGAGGCGCTTGCCGGCAACCTTGAGCGTGTCGTCGGAGCGCCCCATCATGAAGTAGTTGCCTTCGGGCGTGCGCAGCGCCAGGTCGCCGTGCACCCAAATGCCGGGAATGGTCTGCCAGTACGTTTCGAGGTAGCGCTCGTCGTCGCGCCAGAACGATTGCGTCATGCCCACGAAGGGCGCGCGGATCGCCAGCTCGCCCACTTCGCCCGTCACGCTGTTGCCCGCGGGATCGACCACGTCCGCTGCCACGCCGGGCGAGACGGTGTTGAAGCCGCTCGGCGGAATCGGGCGGATCGGCACGCTCGCGAGCAGCGCGCCCGAGGCCTCGGTTCCGCCCGTGTAGTTGATGACGGGCGCCGTGCCGTCGCCGAAGCGCTCGAGGAACCAGTTGAAGTGCTCGGGCGCGATGCCCTCGCCCGCCGTGATGAGCAGGCGCACGGTTGCGCGGTCGCCCGCGAGCGCCGCTTCTTCGTGGCTCGCCATGCCGCGGATCAGCGTGGGCGCGGAGCCGAAGTGCGTGACCCGGTGGCGCTCCACCACGCGCGACATGCGCGACCAGTCGGGGTAATCGGGCGCGCCGTCGTAGCAGACCAGCGTGGCGCCGCGCAGCAGCGCGCAGCCCAGCACGAGGGTGCCCGCGATCCAGCCCATGTCGGCGGGCCAGCAATAAACGTCGCCGGGGTGCACGTCGAAGTGGATCAGCGAGTCGTGCGCGATCTTGATCGGGAAACTGCCGTGCGTATGCACGACCCCCTTGGGCTTGCCCGTGGTGCCCGAGGTGTAGATCACCATGAAGGGCGTGTCGGGCGTGGCCGAGACGGGCGCCGCGCCGTGGCCCTGCGCCACGGTGGCGGTTTCCTGCCAGTCGAGATCGCGTGCGTCGCCTGCGCCCTGCGCGGCTTCGCCCTCGGCGCGTTTCCAGATCACGTGCTCGACGAGCGGCAACTGATGCCACGCGTCGCGCAGCGCGCCCTCCACGTTCACGCGCTTGGTGCGGCGCGAGAAGCCCGTGGAGGCGATCACCATGCGCGCCTCGGCGGCAGAGAGGCGAGCCACGATGGCGTCGACGCCGAAGCCGCTGAACAGTGGCACGACGAGCGCGCCCAGGTGCACGATGGCCAGCAGCGAAATAGTGGCCTCGATGCCGTTTTCCATCAGCAGTCCGATACGATCGCCCTGCTTGAGGCCGCGCTGCGCGAGGCCCGCCGCGAAGTCGCGCACGCGCTGCTCCAGCTCCGCATAAGTGAGCTCGCTCACGCTGCCGTCCTCGCGCTCGGCCACCACGGCTTTTTGCTGCGCGGTGGCCGGATTGCGCGCCCACGCATAGATCGTGTTGACCCAGTTGAGCTTGCCGCCGGGGAACCAGCCCGGAAACTGCGGCCCGCGCGAGAGATCCGCGTAGCCCTTGGGCGGCTCGTCCCAGGCGATCGCGCATTCGCGCATCACGGTGTTCCAGTAGCGCTCGGGTTCGTCGATCGACACGCGCAACAGTGCCTCATACGAGGGCACGTCGAGCGCGCGCATCAGCTTCACGATGCCGGCGTTCTGCAATTCGCGCTCGCCCGGCTGCCACACGTGGCCTGATTCAGGATGGCTCATGATCTGTCTTCCGTCTTTCCTGTCTTGGGTGCTTACGCGCATTCGAAAATCATGGCGATGCCCTGGCCGCCGCCGATGCACATCGTCTCCAGGCCATAGCGGGCCTTGCGGCGCTGCATCTCGTGCAGCAGCGTGCTCATGATGCGCACGCCCGTCGCGCCCACCGGGTGGCCGAGCGAGATGCCCGAGCCGTTCACGTTGAGCCGGTCTTCGAGCGCTTCCATGGAGCTGCCCCAGCCCTCGACGCAGGCCAGTGCCTGGCAGGCGAACGCTTCGTTGAGCTCGATCAGGTCCATCTGATCGAACTGCAGGCCCGTGCGCGCCAGCAGCTTCTCCACGGCCGGCACGGGGCCGATGCCCATGCGCGCGGGATCGCAGCCCGCGGCGGCCCAGCCGACCAGCCAGCCCATCGGCGTGAGGCCCAGTTCTTCGAGCTTGTCCTCGGCCACGATCAGGCACGCGGCGGCGGCGTCGTTCTGCTGGCAGGCATTGCCCGCCGTGACCACGCCGTCCTTCGTGATGGGCTTGAGCTTCGCGAGGCTCTCGGCCGTCGTTTCGCCGCGGACGCCTTCGTCCTTGCTCACGAGCACCGCGTCGCCCTTGCGCTGCGGTACGGACACCGAAACGATTTCCGCATCGAGCCGACCCGCGGCCTGCGCCGCAGCGGCGCGCTGATGACTGCGCGCGGCGAAGCGGTCGGACGCCTCGCGCGAAATGCCGTACTCGCGCGCGAGCGTCTCGGCGGTTTCGATCATGCCGCTGATGCGGCCAAAGCGTGCCTCGGGCTGCGAGCGCTCGCGGCCCCGGTCGAGGCGGTCATGAAATTTCACGCTGCCCGCGCGCTTGCCCCAGCGCATGTCGGTGGTGTAGTACTCGACGTTGCTCATGCTCTCCACGCCGCCCGCCATCACCACGTCGGCGGCGCCGGTCTGCACCATCATGGCCGCCGTCGCGAGCGCCTGCACGCCGCCGCCGCAGCGCCGGTCGAGCTGCATGCCCGCGACCTCGATCGGAAAGCCCGCCTGCAGCGCCACCCAGCGGCCCGTGCAGGGCGTTTCGCCGCTCGCGTAGCTTTGGGCGAAGACCACGTCGTCGATACGCGCCGGATCGAGCCCGGTGCGCTCCACGATCGCGCGCGCCACGGTGGCGCCCAGCTCCTCGACGGGAACCGCTTTCAATGCCCCGCCGAAGGCGCCCACCGGCGTGCGCAGCGGCGAGACGATGGCTGCTCGTTTCATTTCGGATACCTTTCTAAATTCTGGAATGTTGGTTGCCCGCGCGAGCCTGTCGCGCGCGGGCCGTTGTGTCCGTTGTGGCTTTTGACGGCCAGTTTCGATGCTGCTGCGCGGCTAAGCGCGCCATCAGCCATACCGACCGCCCGTCACGTGCAGCACTTCGCCGCTGATGAAGCCCGCCCGCTCGCTGGCGAGGAAGGCCACGGCGTCGGCGATGTCGTCGGGCCGGCCCACGCGCTTGATGGGCTGGGCAGCCACGGCGCGCTCCTTGATGGTTTCGTAGGTCGGCAGCGCCTGCACCATTTCCGTTTCCATGAAGCCCGGCGCCACGCAGTTCGCGGTGATGCCGTAGCGGCCCTCCTCCATCGACAGCGCCTTCGCCATGCCGATCAAACCCGCCTTGGCGGCCGAGTAGTTGGCCTGCGTGGGATTGCCGAGGTAAGCGCGCGAGCTGATGTTGATGAGGCGGCCCCAGCCCTGGTCGATGAAATGCGGCATGACGGCCTTGGCGGCCAGAAAGGCGCCTTTGAGCATCACGGTCATGACGAAGTCCCAGTCGTCCTCGCTCATCTTCACGAGGTACTTGTCGCGCGGCGCGCCGGCGTTGTTCACGAGGATATGCACGCCGCCGAAATGCGCGACGGTTTCATCGACGAGACGCTGCACGTCGGCGGCCTTCGTGATGTCGCCCACCACGCAGTGCGCGGCCAGCCCCTCGTCCTGAAGCGCCTTCGCGGTGGCCTGCGCCAGTTCGGCATTGATGTCGGTGATGACGACCCTGGCGCCCTCTTGCGCGAGCCGGCGCGCCGTGGCGGCGCCCAGACCTCGCGCCGAGCCGGTGACGATGGCAACCTTGCCGCTCAAACCCAGATCCATTTTCTTCTCCTAAATAATTCTGCGTTCAGGCCAGATCGACCCGCGCGTTGTTCAATACCACCACGCCGCGCTCCAGCGCCGTCGTGCGCAGCGACACCGTGCTGCCGCGCACCCACATCTCGGTGCGCAGCGTGTCGCCGGGCCAGGCCGGTGCCGTGAAGCGCACGCGCATGCCCTTGAAGCGCGTGTCGTCGTAAGCCAGCACCGTGCGCAGCACCGCGTGCGCAGCCACGCCCATCAGGGCCATGCCGTGCAGGATGGGGCGCTCGAAACCGGCCGCGGCCGCCACGGCCGGATCGGCATGCAGCGGATTCAAGTCGCCGCTCAGCCGGTAGATCAGCGCGAGTTGCGCGGGCGTGGCCAGATCGCAGACGAAGTCGGGCGCGCCCTCGGGCATCGCGTGGGGCGCGGGCGGCGCGCCGGCGCTACCGCCTTCGCCGAAGCCGCCGTCACCGCGCAGCAAGCTTAGCTGCACCACGGTGGCCAGCAAGCGGCCTGATTCGGCATCGGTGATGTCGCGCGTTTGCTGCAGGAAAGCGCCCTTGCCCTCCCCTTTGTCCCACAGGCCGGTGATGCGGGTCGCGCCCTTGACGCGGCCGCTCGCGGGCAGCGGCGCATGGACATGGATTTCCTGCTCGGCATGCAAAAGCTTTTGCCAGGTGATGCCCGTGTCCGGCTCGCGCGCCCAGAAGCCCGGATAGGCCAATATGTTCGCCATGGTCGGCATGGCGCGCAGCGCCTGACCGTCCCTGCCCTCATAGACATAGCGCAGTTGCCCCGCATCGAGCGGGTCGGCGCCGAGCCCGAGGCCGAGCGCGTAAAGCTGGGAATCGCGCTGCGAAAACACGTGTTCGATGACGGGAAAAGGACGTGCCAGCAGTCGAGCGGGTTGAATGGGCATAGCGGACATGACGACGATGATGACTAGCCCACACGATGAAACCCGGCCCCCTGCCCGGTCAACGGATTTGCGCAATCCGTTCCGTACCTTGGCAGCCACGGCTTGATCGCCATTCATCGCGATTCCCGGCCAGCGCCGAGGTTTATCCACGCGCACCGGGGCCAGCCAGCCCGGAGAAATTCCATTTTCCGGAACGCGCGGCGCAAATCCGTTGCTTCGCGCCTGGCGCTGGCGCAGCATGGGCCATCCTCATTGATTTGATTGATACGCCGACATGATTCGCGACCAGGAAACGCTCAACGGATTGCTCGACTCCATCTCCCGCTTCGTGCGCGAGCGCCTCATCCCCAACGAGGAGCTGGTCGCCGAAACCGACGAGATTCCCGAGGACATCGTGGCCGACATGAAGGCCATGGGCCTGTTCGGCCTCACGATACCCGAGCGCTTCGGCGGGCTCGAATTGACCATGGAGGAAGAAGTGCTGGCCGTGTTCGAGCTGTGCCGCGCCTCGCCGGTGTTCCGCTCGCTGCTGGGCACCACGGTGGGCATCGGCTCGCAGGGCATTCTGTTCGACGGCACGCCCGAGCAGCAGGAAAAGTACCTGCCGCGCCTCGCGACGGGCGAACTGATCGCCTCGTTCGCGCTGACCGAGCCCGAAGCGGGCTCCGACGCCGCCTCGCTGCGCACCACGGCCATCAAGGACGGCGACGACTACGTGGTCAACGGCACCAAACGCTTCATCACCAATGCGCCGCATGCCGGCATCTTCACGCTGATGGCGCGCACCAATCCCGACGACAAGGGCTCGAGCGGTATCTCGGCGTTCATCGTCAATGCTAAAACGCCCGGTATCAGCTTCGGCAAGCGCGACAAGAAGATGGGGCAGAAAGGCGCTCATACCTGCGATGTGATTTTCGATAATGTGCGCGTGCCTGCCGCGAATCTTATTGGTGGCAAGGAAGGCCAGGGGTTCAAGACCGCGATGAAGGTGCTGGATAAGGGGCGCATCCATATTGCTGCCGTTTGTGTGGCGGTGGCTGAGCGTATGCTTTCGATGGCGCTGGCTTATGCGATGGAGCGCAAGCAGTTTGGGCAGGCTATTGCCGATTTTCAGCTCGTGCAGGCCATGCTTGCTGATAGTCGTGCGGAGATTTATGCGGCTCGATCCATGGTGCTCGATGCTGCGCGGCGACGTGATGCGAAGCTGCCCGTTAGTACCGAGGCTTCGTGTGCCAAGCTGTTCGCTTCGGAAATGTGTGGACGTGTGGCTGATCGGGCGGTCCAGATTTTTGGTGGCGCGGGTTATATGGCTGAGTATGGGATCGAACGGTTCTATCGGGATGTGCGGTTGTTTCGGATTTATGAGGGTACGACGCAGATTCAGCAGATTGTGATTGCTCGGAATATGATTCGTGAGGCGCAGTAGAAAGAGATTGTTTTTTTGGGGGTTTTTTCGCGTTTCCTTGTTTTCGTGTCGGTTTGCTAGCGTTGCCCCTGTGCGGGGCG